>NZ_SGXG01000001.1:4892500-5044389 GCF_004216715.1 Cecembia calidifontis | reverse complement strand
GTTTCAATCCTTGTTTGATGGATTGCCTTGGGAGGTTCAGGTAACAAATCCAATAGCCTATCAAGTGGCTTTCGTTTCAATCCTTGTTTTGATGGATTTGCCTTGGGAGGTTTATCAGTAATATTTTCCATTTGTAATTATTTGATGTTTCAATCCTTGTTTTGATGGATTTGCCTTGGGAGGCCTGAACTTGATTACAGGGATGTAGCGGTACATGTGGGTTTCAATCCTTGTTTTGATGGATTTGCCTTGGGAGGAAAAAAGGCCTCGGAGAAATCCGGGGCTTTTTTTTGGTTTCAATCCTTGTTTTGATGGATTTGCCTTGGGAGGAGCGCTTCTTTATCTTCTATCATACAGCTTGTTGATGTTTCAATCCTTGTTTTGATGGATTTGCCTTGGGAGGTTTGGGGGGCAACGTGTTCAAAGGCATCGCCCAAATGCGTTTCAATCCTTGTTTTGATGGATTTGCCTTGGGAGGTTGACCTTGAGGCAGCCACAAGGGATTGGATTACCCGTTTCAATCCTTGTTTTGATGGATTTGCCTTGGGAGGAATACCGGATAGATCTCCGAGCAAAAAGTGATATAAAGTTTCAATCCTTGTTTTGATGGATTTGCCTTGGGAGGTACAAATACCAATGAAACAAGGGGATATGGTGGTGTTGTTTCAATCCTTGTTTTGATGGATTTGCCTTGGGAGGTTATTACCGACCAACTCTTTGAAATCACCGTTTTCATGTTTCAATCCTTGTTTTGATGGATTTGCCTTGGGAGGACCTTTAAGACAGGCGCGGGTTACCTATGAATCATTCTGTTTCAATCCTTGTTTTGATGGATTTGCCTTGGGAGGGCCGTCCCACTCGGCGCACTGCCATATGTCTGCCCATGTTTCAATCCTTGTTTTGATGGATTTGCCTTGGGAGGCCGTTCAATGATTCAACCGCCTTAAAATCAATGAAATATCGAGAAATTTGTTTTGCTTTTTTGTCCTTTTTCAAAATGTCAAAGAGCGTTTTCATTGTATTTTTTTATTAAGTTCCGTTGGGTTAAATGATTGACTTTAAGTTTCTTAAAGGTGGTTTTCGTTTGATGGGAAATAAATTGCAATGCGGATTATTTGATGCATATGTTCCTATAAGTGCAAGATAAGCATCTTCTTTTAAATTTGGTAGCTTTTGGAAAATGGTTCTTTTCCAATATTTCTTGAATTCTACCAATGGATTTTCTAACCAAATCCTTGTCCTTCTCCGAAATAAGTACTTCTACCAATTTGTTCTTACTTCTGACATAAACCAAATAACCATTATTTACCTTTTTGTTGAAATTATCTTCAATCAAGATCGCATAGCAGATTAATTGCTGTCTGTAAGTATCAAATATACGGTCTTTGTATTCCGCAAACTTATAATCAAGAGGCGCCATCGAGCCACTGTTTAATAAAAGGACTTCATCCACTCTGCCTCTTAAGTAGCCATTTGTTAAATATTGATCCAACCATTTGGACTGAACTCCAATCTTCTTCCTTAAGTATTCTTTGTTGCGCTCCAGTTTGATGTCATGGAGCTCCCTGCCTTTGATGACCTTATAATGCTTTTCTTCATATTGTGGAATGCCTAATACATATTCAAAATAGGTGAATCTTGGGCAGTATAGGTACTCGATTATATGGGAGGGAGTTAGTGAAATCATCTTAAAAAAACAAGGACCTTACTTCATCTGTTACAAAGTCTTTGTCGAATGCCTGCCCTAAAAGGACAGTCTCTTTCAATTCATCCTTGGACATTGGGAACATATAGATGGAATCTTTTTCCTCATCTATCAGCTCCTCTAACTGAAGATGAAGGCTGTCGAATTGATTTTTTTCAAGTACTCCTAAGAAAACAGAATATTGGACCCTGTAAAGACCGGTCTGTTGACAGATTTTAGCTGCCTTGGTTCTGGATCTGTCTTTTTCGATATCATACATTACCCAAACTATCATACTTTTCCTATTAGACTATTGGCAAATTTGTGTGCGTCCATCTGCAGGGCATTGGACCTGCTTTGATTCCTGCCCAAATAGCGTATCTGGTCCTGATCCAGGTATTTTACAAAATGCTCCACCAGTACAGGTTTGCCATCTTGGTTCAAAGAAACTCCTCCTGTGATCTCATTGAAAAAAGCCTTGTTTACTTTTTTTGTAGAGAACATTCCAAATACGCACCGTTCGGCATGAATCCTGTAAGGTTCTATGAAATCAAATACCAGGCTTTTCATATTGTAATCATCCCTATGCATAAAGCCGACATAGGGATCCAGGCCCGCTAACATTAATGCCCGCTCCACTCTGCTGTATAAAACTCCATAAGCATAATTGAGCATGGCGTTAAATGCATCTTTTGCTGGTCTAAAGCTTCTTCCGTCAAATTTAAATTCCTTTGGAATGGACTGGCTCAACCCTTCAAAATAAACCCGACCTGCATTTCCTTCCATGGCTCTCAGCATCTCGGCAATTTCACTTACCTGTTTTCCCTCGAGTTCTTCAATGCGTGACCTGTATTCCTGAATTTTTTTTGCTTTTTCCTGGAGTTCATTCCTTAATTTTTCACGGTGTTTTGCCAAGTCAATGAGATATTCTGACTGATTGGCCAGTTTCTCTCCAATCCAGGTCTTTACCCAACGGATACCTTCTTGGTTTAAACTCGCTTCGAGTTGTTGCTTTCGTATTTTGGTGGTACTGCCCAGTTTACTGTGCCAAAACCTCCCCATGGGGTGTCCGTCATTTTCCACCACCACAATGTCAATATTATGTCTTAGTGCCAATGCAATGGCATCTGTTGTGATTGCAGCACCTTTGCTCACCACAAATGAGGTAATCTTATGTGCGGCAATGTGGTTGGTCTTGAATTTCTCTTGTTTTGACTCTCGGACACGAATTTCAAACATCTCGTCCTTGACATGCAGGTAGGTGCCGTAGGTATTGATAAAAATCTGCATAAACTATCCTTTCATTTTTTTTATTACACCAAAGCCACGGGAGACTGATTTTCCAATACCCACGTAGTCTGGAAGTATCGCATTGGATATAAAACTTCCTTCAAATACAATCATTTTCTGGTTTTTGAATTTACTGGTTTTGGGCTCAAACTTTCCCTTGGTCATGATCCTTTCATTAAGCCAGATTCCTACCCCCTTATAAAAGCTCAAGAGATTGTTTTGGAGTACTTTGTCGAGCATCTGTTGTCTTTCTTCATGAGCTAGATTTGTGTAAGTTTTGTAATTTAGAGTGTTAAGTGCCATCCAATAATTGATAAATCGGTATTCGAACAATTCATCAGCAATGCCTGAGGGGACTTTTTGGTGGGCAATATTTTTACTAAAAACAGGGAAAACCTTCCCTTCAATATTGAGATGGTCAATTTTCAAAAATAAAGATGTAAGCAATTCTGCACCCTCATTGATACCCAGTAGGATAGGGACTGTTTCTACAACCTTGTATTGGACCAATGGGTATTTGTATTTGGCAGTGCCATCTTCATAATGGTTGTGCAATAGGGGGGAATGCGTCTGGAAATAATCTCCGAAAAAGCCGCGTAGTTTATGCGCATCCCTTGTCTGGAGTTTGATTTCCGGAAACCGTATGGTGGTAATGAGGAGTTGGGACATGGGTAAATTAAAATTTAGCTTATCATGATTCCTTAGTGTATCCCAAATGGTATTAAGAGTTATTGTTTTTTCATCGAAAATATAATACAGTCTGTAGTCTCTGACAGTCTTAATTTGGATAGGAGGTTTCTGACTGAATATTATGCTCATTTAGGATGGATGGACAATAAATCCAGAGACTTATTGAAAAGTCTTTCCAGATTTAGAGAATAACTGACAGACTGATTTCTCAGATACCAAAACTCCATGATATTGAGTTCATCCTGAACAGCTTTTTGGGTCCATCTTACTTCTCTTTTCCTTAGAACCATTCCTCAAATACTTTGGAGGCCTCCTTTGGGGAGACCATACTGCCAGAAAAGTATTGTTCATAACCTTCCTGTATGGCTTTAATTTCGCCACTTTCGAAGGTTTCCTTTGTGTCTGCTTCAAGAAAAGCATCCAACCAGTTATGGATTTGCTTAAGTGTCTCTTGGTCTTGAATAGTGTCGAGATGAGAGATGATTTTTGATTTTAAGGACATAGTTTTTGAGTTTAAAATGAAACGATAACAGATTTATTTCCTGGTTTTCGTATAAAACCAGTATTCTCATTGTAAAAGTAGTTGAAGTCTTCTGCCCTGATCCAATAAATATTTTCTCCAAGTTGTGGTTCTTTTCTTAATTCAAGGGAAGTTTCAAAATAGTTTGGGACACTTATAATTCTTTGATTGAAATTTCTTTTATGAAGGCTATCAAATTCTTCTTTATTGATTTTTTGATTTAATAGATCCTGATAGGATTTCCTTGCTGTTTCAGAAATAGAATCTTTGGGATCCTCAACATAAACATTCATCCCGTTTTTTGAATCTTCAATGACTTTAAAATCACTGATACATTTTGGCTCATTTTTAGATTTTTCAGGTTTATCATATCTTAATTCCATCATAGCTTTTAAGATTTCCCTACTAAAAGAAAAATCAGTTTGGTTAGTTTCTGAAACAGCTTCAAAATAAGATTCAACAAGGTAATTATAATCCTTTTCTTCAATCATTTCTCTGTTAGATAATGCTCCACGAGCTTTGGAATCTGTTACCGAACCGTATATCTGACGACAATCTCCAAAATTCAAAATATACAGAGGAGAGCCAAACCTGTCCGGGTCATTTTCTCGATTAATTCTACCTGCAACTTGTACAATTGAATCAATAGGGCCCAAATCTCTAAAACCCATATCAAAATCTAAGTCTACCCCTGCTTCTACTACTTGGGTAGCAATCAAAATAGGTTTGTTTCCTTTCTTTATTGAATTTTTAATTTCAGTAATTCTTCGTTCTCTTTCTATGGGAGTGATATTTGTTGAAAGATAGAAAATGGGGTTTTCAAACTGATTAGAGGAAATAAATTCTTTGATCAAATCAAAGATGTCAATTGATCTTTGGACCTTATTTAATACAATCAAACAACTTTTGCTTTCAGTCCAATAATTTTGAAAGGCGCCAATAAAGCTTTCATTGTCAATTGTTGGACTATTTGATTCTGTTACAATATTTATTGGGATAATCTTCGTCCTATTGAAGCACTCAAAAATTTTGTTGGATTCAGGTAATAAGTCAAATGGTTTGAGTGAATCGGTCTCAGGAGTAATTGATAGTTCCCTTTCCATTAATTCGAAAATTTTTGGTTGGGTTGCTGTCATTATGATTATTCTTGCATCTAAAAATTTAGAAAGAAAATGTAATGATGCCCCGATTAAAGGCAATTTTTCTATGGAAAGCGTTTGAACCTCGTCAAGAATAATTATTGAACCTGCTAAGTGATGAAATTTTTTTAAAAGTTTATTTTTATACCCAATTAAGGTTTCAAATAGTTGAACAAATGAAGTGATCACGATATCACTTTGCCAGGTATCCCACTCCATTTTTTGCTGATTATAATTTGACCCATTTTCCTCAAATTTATCATCACCAAAAATATCAGCAAATTGGTAGTGACCTAAGATTTTTAAATCATTGCCCAAAGTCAATTCATATTCCTTAAGAGCTTGTTCAATGATATTGATAAAAGGCAATGCATAAATTATTTGGGGAATTCTATTTTCACTATGGATAATTTTATTTTTCAGTTTTAACACAAAATCTAAAGCCGTCATGGTTTTACCAATTCCTGTAGGTGCAGCTAGGGTAAAAATTCTATAGGAAAGAATATCAGTTGTTTCAATTTTTTCTACTACTCTCTTCCTAACATAATTTCTTAAATCTTTTTGATCAAATTCGCTTAAGTGCTTGTTAGGAAATTCAGGCTTTCCAAATCCTTTTCTTTCATCAACTGCATTTGGGTTTGAGGCTTTTCGAATATAGATTTTACTGTCCGAGGCATCTATTTTATCAGACTCTATCAATAGAGAGAATAAATAATTTCCTTAAATCCGCAGGGCGGATTTAAAAAAAGCCGAAAAAGTGGCTGAATTTATTCAATTCAGGCTTTTCCGGCTCGTTTTTTTTCACTTATTTAGATGATACCACTCAAACTAGATAAGCGGTATGAAAATTACGAATTCGACAGAAAAAATCACACCTTTCGGAGGTTTTAATTTTGTTTTTAACTCTTTCAAAAATTCTGGTCTCCCAGAACTCATTGATAATCAATTGGGGGTTAGAGCCTTAAGGGGAGGGTTTTCATACAGTGACATTTTCGCCAATCATATGGCTATTTTCTTTAATGGTGGCGACTGTACTGAAGATATCAATGTTCACTTGAGAGACGCACTTGAACAGGTCCCTTCATTTTCAGTATGCAGTGCCGATACAATTCTGAGAGGTATCAAAGAGCTTGCTGTTGATACAGAACTCTTTATAAATCCGTCCAGTGGAGTAAGCCATGAATTTAATATCAATGGAAAACTCAACAGCTTGTTGTTAAAATCAGCTTGTAAGACCGGATTACTCAAGTCAGGTGTTGCTTACGACCTCGATTATGACAACACCGTCATTCCAACTGAAAAGTACGATTCAAAAAAGACATATAAACACGTCTATGGATATCAGCCAGGTGTAGCTTCCATAGCACATCCTGAATTTTCACAGGCCATTCCTGTGTACGTAGAGGGCAGAAATGGCAACAGTCAGGCCAAATATTTGCAGGCTGATACACTTACACGCATGTTTGGGCAGCTTACCAATGAAAATATCCGTATCGGAAGGTTCAGAGCCGATTCAGCATCCTATCAGGAAGAAGTTCTCCGCACACTGGAAGCACATACCGAAAGCTTTTATATACGGGCAAACAGATGTGCCAAACTGGATAATATCCTTGGAAGTATAGCCCCTGAGAAGTGGCAGAAAATACGTTTGGGTGTACAGGAAATGGAAGTTACTGACCTATCCGACTACAAACCTTTCGGTAAAGACAGGTCTTACAGGCTGGTCATTACCAGAATCAGGCGTAAAGACGGGCAGGCAGATGTGTTTAGTGGAGATGCATTTACTTACAGGGCTATTCTGACCAATGAACATACATCGTCCAATGAAGCTGTTGTAAGGTTTTATAACGCCCGGGGTGCAAGCGAACGCTTGTTTGATGTACTCAACAATGACTTTGGCTGGTCTAAGTTGCCCTGTTCGTTCCTTGCAGAGAATACCTCCTTTATGCTTATGACGGCTATGTATGCCAATTTTTACACCTATATCATTGGAGAGTATTCCAGAAAAGTTGATTGGCTTAAGCCTACCGACAGGCTCAAGAAGTTTATCTTCAGATTTATCACTGTTTCAGCCAAGTGGATAAGAACGGGAAGAAGAGAAGTGCTCAAACTGTTCACGAGTAAGGATTACAAGCCGATTTTGAACTAAATTCAGATAAAAACCCCTCAGGAGCTCAAAAAATAAAGATTTACAGGGAAGAGGTATGCCTTTTCCATTAAAATTGAGGAAAAAAACCGTCCATTTTATCCTCAAACCTAAAATCCATTGTCTCAAAACTATGAACACTCTTCAATCAAAGGGAAGAAATTCCCGAACTAGACCAAAAATGAACACAAACAAGCAGATTCAAATCTCCAAACTAAAATCCTGCGGATTTTAGGAATTTATTAAAAAATACTACTGTCGTCCGACTAAATTACGAAAATTAGAATAAAGTCCTCTAGAATGATGTTAGAGGACTTTTTTTTTGATTTCAAAAAGTACCCCCTATCCTGAGAGGAATAATTGGGTTTGCATATTTTGAAGGTCTTTTTGAAATATACTTTTAAAGTAAGCTTCAGGAAAAAGTAAGAACTTTTCAAGACTGACGTAGGAGCAAAGATTTTTTGCTGCTACCATGACCATGGTCGAGAAGTCTTCAGCCTCTTTTATCCGCTTATGTAGAACTGTAAACAGCAGGTTGAGTATTAATGCCATCCAAATCTGGATTTTGATCCCGTTCTCGCTGTCCGACAAAAAATTTCTGAGCTCAAAATTCTGCTTTATCTGCTTGAAAAGCACTTCGATAACCCACCTGTTCTTATACAGAAGAGCTATGGTCAATGCATCCAATCCCTTAAGATTGGTGATAAATTCCAGCGTTTCACCGCTTTCAGGGTCAGCATAAACCACCAGTCTGGCCTCAACTGTCCGAGAAACTCCCTTCTCCCTGTAGCTCAGTGAGATAATCTGGTCCTTGATGATATCAATAGCATGCGTACAGTCAAACTCACTGACCACTTCATATCTTGCATTGTCTTTTTTTCTGGTCACAAAATATCTGTTTGAACTGTCCCATTTTTCAAAGCAGGAATAGCGGTTATATCCCTTGTCGAAAACAGCTATCCCATGCTCAGGCAGATCCATCACTTTTAAAAACATATTTTCATTTGTGGCCGCAGAACGGATACATATAAAATTGGGAACGCCTTCTGCCAGATTCATTTTAGCAAAAATCTTGGCACCTCCTTTTTTCTTTCCGTTCAGGGGATTGCGTCCGGCCCCTTTGAGGATTTCCTTGAACAGCGTGACCGTTGAGGAATCAAAAACCTCAACACGGCTGGGGTCGACCTCTCCACCGATATCAAGCCAATTTCCTACCAAAGATGCCCTATAGTATGAATACAGCCCTTTGTACAGTTGCTCAAAAACACGATAACTGCGCTTACGGTTTGCATCAGAAAGAGTACTCCTTGCAGGCAGCTGCTTCATTCCAAAAGGAATAAGCTTGGTAATGATCAGGCCGATGTTTTTGCATACCTCTCTTAGACTGCTGTTTCTGGTCAACACGGCATAAAAAATACAGATAAAGTGATCACTTGTTTTAAGTTTCTTGTAGTACCTATCCGAGTTTTCTTCCTCAACGACCTGATTGAATAGCTCTTTGGGAATAAGAGAAAGAAGTTGGGCGATGATAGGATGCCCAGACAAAAATTTATGCTTAACTTGAGACATATTGTTGGTTCTTGGTCGAAACAACAATATAAAAAAGATGGGTAAGTTCCAAAAGAGCTGCCCATCTTTGATTTTTGTACTATTCTAGGATTTTATTTTTTATCTTGTATCAGTTCTCGGACGACAGTAAAAAAATACCTTTCTATATCCGCATCTTTCTGAAAATAATTTTTGAAGCATTTATAAAAATCTAAAGTAGACCTAAATCTTAAATGAGAATCATCAATCTTTATTAATGCCATGTTCAAGTCATAAATGCAACGCCTAATTTTTTCATTAGACATTCGATAGGACTAAGATAATTAAACTTTCTTATTGGCCTGTTATTGATTTTGGTTTCTATATTTTGGATCTGTTCCCGAGAGATTTGATTGAGGTCAGTACCCTTTGGCAGGAAAGCCCTGATAAGTCCGATTCTGTTTTCCACTGTTCCTTTATCCTGTGAAGTGTATGGTCTTGTAAAGAATGTTGGGATATTGAATTTATCTCTGATTTTATAATGGTTTGCGAATGCCATATCATTATCGAAAGTGATTGATTTGAAGAACGAAGCACCAATTCTCTGTATTCTCTTTGCTATTTTCTGTTCAATGATATCTGCATTTTTACCATCAAGTTTCTCTATGGTAGTAACCAAGGTTGCCCTGTCCACCAGTACCAAAAGAGCTGATTTGTGGTTTTTCCCCATCATAAGGTCTACTTCAATATCTCCTATCCTTTGTCTTTTTTCAACTACAGGAGGCCTTTGGTCAATTGGAACTCTCTCCCTGATAATTCCTCTGGTATGCCTGTAATTACCTCTCTTACGCTTTCTTTTACCATGCCGGAGATTCTTGTAAAGCTCCCTGTCCCTTCGGTATCTCCAATGGCTACTTTTTTTGGCAGTAAATATCCAGTTGTAGAGTGTCTCATGACAAACCCCTTCTTTACCTTGTTTCTTCCAGGTGACCGATATTAGCTCTGGGCTCAATTTGTCAACAACAAGGAATTTGCGGGCCTCTTCTTTAAGGGACTCGGTAAATTTGATTCGCTTTCTCTTGAGTCTATGTCTTTCGTCTGTACGGTTCTGGGCAACTGCAGCCTTATATTCACCGCTATAACGGCCCCTCTTGCCGGTATTTCTTTGAAGTTCTCTGGATACAGTACTTTTGTTGACACCGATAATCGCAGCGATTTTGGTCTGGGAAGTTCCGTTTCTAAATAAAGCCTCTATTTGGTACCTTTGTTCCTGGCTGAGATGTTTAAATTTATTCATGACAACACTAAATTAATATTTTCAGCCTAAGGGAAGGAACCTAGGTTCCTTCCCTTAAACCCTTAGTGTTGCATTTATGACTTGAATATAGGAATCCCAATAATTCAGAATAATCATGTAATGCCTTTATCTGCAAATTAAACTTCTCAAGTTCTATCTTTTCTCTGTATCCAACTGGATCAATCGTTGACTCAAAATCTTTCAAATTGGAATGATGAAGCTTAATTAGGTAATATCCAATTAATGCAATTTCCGGAGAAATACTTTCCATTAAGTTGTATGTTACAACGGCTCCTAAGTTGGAATGACTTTTTAACAGATTATCTGCTTTTTCAGGGTAAATCAAATAGTCCTGAAAATATTTAGTGTATTTGCCAAAGTCATGAAGCCAACAGATATGTTTTAAAATATCCAATGTTGAATATTTATCAGAAAAACTTAATTGATCATAATAACCAAAAACAGCTTTATCAAGAACGCCCTTAATATGTTCGATAAGCTGCTTTGAACCTATTTTGGATCCATTAATTTCTTTACTGTGTGAGAATACCAACATTTTCTAAAAATTGAATTCTTTGAATTTCATTTTCCTCCTTTAACTCATGGTAGGTTCCCTTTAATTTAACTCTCAAAGGAAAGTTTCTAGTGGTGTAAAGAACCCTATTCATTGCTTTTAACTCCCGGTCATTATTTGCTTTAAAATCGGCCGGTAGTAGTTCCTCCTCTACAAAATTAAATTTAAAAGCTGCTTCCTCTAAAAATTCTAATTCACTGACATCTGCACTATTACAAGCAGAATGAATGTTAACAAACTCATTATTAACTTGAATTGTATTTACTTTTTGCCAAAACTTAACATTTTCAATAGATGCATTAAAATTCGCTAGGCCAAGACTTGCATTATATGAGCTTTTTTGGTTAATAAGAATTTCTTGCAGATTTTCGGTATTCTTGGATTTCGAACCTTCTTGATCTGAAATAAAAACCCTGTAGACTACTTTACCTTCTCTTATGGAATTTCCAGTGATTACTTCAAAGGGGGTCTGGACTCTTCCATTTTTTCCAGTGAAGTCATCCTTACTTTTAATCATAAGATAATTTAGTCTATGGAAACTTTTCCTTATATCAGAAACTACCCGTATCCCAATTCTCATATTTTCAGAAGAAAACTCTTCATAATATGAGTTTTTTTCTCTCCCCATAATTCCTGCGATGATTCCAATGATAGTGGTTCTAGGAGGTATGGAATAACTTAATGCTGTATTGTTGGCATGGAATTTTCTAAAATGAGCAAATTTCCCGCAAATATCGAATGACAATACATCCATAAGGCTATATATTAATGGTGATCCCATCTGATGTCTTTAAAATTACATCTTTGATGACTTTTCCTTTATTGGAATTGATTAAAGATTCTAACTTTGAAAAATCAATTTTCAAATCACTAAACCTCCTCACCTTTTTGTAACCTGCGATCTCATCCTTTGGACTGCAATGAATCAAATCTCTTAAATCACCAAAATGTCCATTATTAAATCCATCATTGTAGACTATTTCAAGGTAAAGTTTGGGATATTGATTTAACTTTGACCTGGTGGGGAGAGAAGGAATTGCCTGCCATATTCCATTTCTAAATTCTTCTAAATCCTTTTCTGTTAATCCTGTTTGTTGTGCAGAATATTTGTTGACTACTCCGTGAAATGCCAATAAGCTATAATGCACTCTATAATCTTTTCCAAAGGTGCTGCTATCATCATTCATAATTGTGACAATTGAGTCAGAATCTATTTGGTAAACTTTATTCAATGAATATCCCCAATTAATTTGCACAGGACCGGTGTAGGCATGGGTAAAACCACCAACGGCAAACGCACTTCCAAAAAGCCTGATGTCCAAAAATGTTTCTTTGACGATCTTATCCAAAATAAAGTCATTGAGGGCTCTGTTCTTTTTATTCTGCAATGCTTTAAATACACCTTCTTTCTCTTTTTTTTCTTTATTGATTTCATCGAAGGATTTTCTCATTTCATCATTCCCATCAAAATAACTTTCAACCAAATCTTGCTCTGTTAAAAGTCTATTGATAGTAAATTCTAACTTTTGATCGGGATTAACCTTTTTCCCATCTTCCATTGATACAAAAACTTCTTTACCCTCATTCATGAAATAATCACGAATGTATCTTTTAAGCCTAGTGTCAGTAACCAAATTCGTTTGAGTTTCATAATCCATTCTTGGTTTGTTTTCTTGATCGGGGTCACCATTTGGATTACAATTGATGGCTTCATAAATAAAAAGAAAATCAGAATTGTTTTTAATAGCGCTCATATGTATTATGTTAATGTTGTTTAGTTTTTTATTCTTTAGTTAGTCCGAAAGTATATCCAACCATTAGGTAGAACACATTTTTCTGGGGGCTTAAGGTCCATTTTTCTTCTTTGAAGGCAGATCTGAACTTTGCCAAATTTGGCTCAGTGAATTCATGGATATTATATTGTCGCGACTTTTCTGAAAGGTCTAAATCCAATCTTTCTAATGCCGAAGCATCCATTCCATTATAGTTGATTTTGTTTAGGATAGGCTTAGATTTATGCCCCTTTTGATATTGCGCATAAGCAACAGAACTTAATACCCTACCCAAATAAAATACTGCCTTTTGTTCTTGGGTATATTCCATTTTGTTGAAAAAATCCTCAATTTTTTCAGGATTTGTGTGAGTAGGCTTTTCCTCAGTATCAGGTTTTGGCTTGTTATCTTCCATCTTTAGTAAGTTTAATTTCTTTAATGCGTAAACAAATGCAGTGTATTTAAAGACTGTATCTCGAATGGCAAAATCAAAGTTATTTGGAGAAGATTTGAACTGATACTGTCTATACCTTCCATATCGATGGCATAGCAGCATGCTTATAAAATGATCAAAAATATCTTCTTCATTTATCTTTCTTTGTTCGAGAATTTCCTTAAAAATTGCCAAAACAGCATTTTTCTTTTCCTTTGATCCTTCCCGAACTGGGATAATCCAATAAATTGACTGAAGGTTAAAAGAAGTATTGAGATTGATAAAATTTCTTAAAACCCATCCAGCCTCATCAAAAGCTTCCAATAAATTAGTCAGATGCAAGCTATTTACATCTTTAATTGTGTTTAAAATTTTGAAATAATTGCCATTCGTTTCAAACGCTATATAATTGATCCAGAAAACATTACAATCAGGTAATTTTCTCAATACTTCTTTTTCTAATCTCTCTGTTTTGAACAATAAATCTGAGGACTTATCTAAAAATAGTTTCATTTCCTCGATATCCAGACTTTCTAAGTCCTTTGCTAAATAATTAGGGATTACAAGATGCTTTAAACCTGCAATTCTTGTTTGAAGGTTATTTAAGACATAATTCGAGGCATAATTAAGTCTTGACAAACTTTCCTTACCTATTTGAAAATTTTTATTCAAGTTCAATACCGTCCTAAATAAAATATGAGAGGTCTGGTTTTTTGCCCAAAATAGCTATTTTGGGTTTGCACCAAAAAACATAAACCTCCCATGAGTAATATTACATTGTTTTCTCAGATTATTAAAAAAATCGAGCGTTCAATTTTCAAGAAACTGGTTGAAGAGAAGCAAACGGACAAGGGCTGCAAAGGCTTTGACAGCTGGACGCATTTGGTTTCCATGCTTTTTTGCCATTTTGCCAAAAGTACTTCTGTAAGGGATATTTCAAACGGCCTGCGTTCGGCCACGGGGAACCTCAACCATCTGGGGATTGCCAAGGCACCATCCAAGTCCAGTATCAGTTATCAGAACAAGCGCAGGGACTCTGACCTGTTCAAGGAGCTGTATTACGGGCTTCTGAAGCATTTAGGACAGCAGGCGTCCCTGAGCAGGGTAAAACTACGGATCAAGGCTCCCGTCTATCTGCTCGACTCCACGGTGGTAAGTCTTTGCCTTTCGATGTTTGACTGGGCAACCTTCAGGACCAAAAAGGGTGCTGTAAAGATGCATACGCTTCTGGACTATGACGGGAAACTCCCTGTTTATGTGAATATTACAGAAGGAAGTATGGCAGACAATAAAGGCGCTTATGATATTCCTTTGGAGAAAGGATCCGTTATAGTGGCGGACCGCTATTACAATGACTTTCCGATGCTCAACATTTGGGACAGCAAGGGGGTCTTTTTCGTCATAAGGCACAAGGATAACCTTAAGTTCAGCACAATCAATGAACGTCGACTCCCTGAAAATACTGCACAGGAAGTACTGATAGACGAAGAAATTGAACTGGTAAACCCGCAGTCAAAAGTGAAGTACCCCGGAAAACTCAGAAGAGTGGCTGTATGGGACGAAAAAAACCGACAGACCGTCGAACTGATTACCAATAACTTCAAATGGTCAGCAAAGACAATCGGTGATCTTTACCGGTGCCGATGGGAGATTGAGATCTTCTTCAGGGACATCAAGCAGTTACTCCATATCAAAACCTTTATCGGAACATCGAAAAATGCCGTGATGATCCAGATATGGACCGCGCTGATCACCATTCTGCTCCTAAAAGTGATGAAGGCAACCGCTAAATTCGGATGGCATCTGTCCAATCTGGTTGCATTTATCAGACTGAACATATTCGTTAAAATAGAGCTGCAAAAGTGGCTGGACAAACCCTTTGAAGACCATGAAAAACCTCCTCAAAAAAGCCAACAGGGGGTTCTATTTCCGGATTACAGATAAAATCACAATAGAAATTGCAGAAACACAGCTAAACATCTGTCTTGTAAATTATTTAGGACAGCATTGATTCAAGTTTTTTAAATCAAAATCTGTAATATGATTTATGGTGGTTAATTGAAAAACTTTATTGATATTATCTCTTCCCGTAAAATCAGGGACTAGAATATCCTCATTTATTTCGCCTGTCAGATAATTTAATCCTTTTGTAATTCCCGATTTTTGGAACTTCTCCAAAACAAACTCTTCATAACCCTCTAAATCAAACAATGGAATTGGAAGCCCATTGTTTATTTTTGGTGATTTAATTTTTACGTAAAAAAGGACTGCTTCTTCATTTTTGGAGAATTGTAGATAATCCTTTATGTTTTTTAAGTCAAAAATTTTACCATCGAATTGACTTTTATTCAATACCGTCCTAAATAAAATATGAGAGGTCTGGTTTTTTGCCCAAAATAGCTATTTTGGGTTTGCACCAAAAAACATAAACCTCCCATGAGTAATATTACATTGTTTTCTCAGATTATTAAAAAAATCGAGCGTTCAATTTTCAAGAAACTGGTTGAAGAGAAGCAAACGGACAAGGGCTGCAAAGGCTTTGACAGCTGGACGCATTTGGTTTCCATGCTTTTTTGCCATTTTGCCAAAAGTACTTCTGTAAGGGATATTTCAAACGGCCTGCGTTCGGCCACGGGGAACCTCAACCATCTGGGGATTGCCAAGGCACCATCCAAGTCCAGTATCAGTTATCAGAACAAGCGCAGGGACTCTGACCTGTTCAAGGAGCTGTATTACGGGCTTCTGAAGCATTTAGGACAGCAGGCGTCCCTGAGCAGGGTAAAACTACGGATCAAGGCTCCCGTCTATCTGCTCGACTCCACGGTGGTAAGTCTTTGCCTTTCGATGTTTGACTGGGCAACCTTCAGGACCAAAAAGGGTGCTGTAAAGATGCATACGCTTCTGGACTATGACGGGAAACTCCCTGTTTATGTGAATATTACAGAAGGAAGTATGGCAGACAATAAAGGCGCTTATGATATTCCTTTGGAGAAAGGATCCGTTATAGTGGCGGACCGCTATTACAATGACTTTCCGATGCTCAACATTTGGGACAGCAAGGGGGTCTTTTTCGTCATAAGGCACAAGGATAACCTTAAGTTCAGCACAATCAATGAACGTCGACTCCCTGAAAATACTGCACAGGAAGTACTGATAGACGAAGAAATTGAACTGGTAAACCCGCAGTCAAAAGTGAAGTACCCCGGAAAACTCAGAAGAGTGGCTGTATGGGACGAAAAAAACCGACAGACCGTCGAACTGATTACCAATAACTTCAAATGGTCAGCAAAGACAATCGGTGATCTTTACCGGTGCCGATGGGAGATTGAGATCTTCTTCAGGGACATCAAGCAGTTACTCCATATCAAAACCTTTATCGGAACATCGAAAAATGCCGTGATGATCCAGATATGGACCGCGCTGATCACCATTCTGCTCCTAAAAGTGATGAAGGCAACCGCTAAATTCGGATGGCATCTGTCCAATCTGGTTGCATTTATCAGACTGAACATATTCGTTAAAATAGAGCTGCAAAAGTGGCTGGACAAACCCTTTGAAGACCATGAAAAACCTCCTCAAAAAAGCCAACAGGGGGTTCTATTTCCGGATTACAGATAAAATCACAATAGAAATTGCAGAAACACAGCTAAACATCTGTCTTGTAAATTATTTAGGACAGCATTGACTTTTATTGATTTCCTCTAGCGCTTTCCTAAAAAGACTGTCTTTGGGTTTCGACTTATAAAAATCATCGTATGATTCACTTAATGATCCTTTACTACACCAGGTTTTCCCGATCAAGGACTCTTTAAGCATTTCTAAATTTTTGCTTTCACTACTTATACAACACTTTTTCCCTCTTCTCCCCCAAAGCTCTGTATCCAAATACCTGAATTTTATTGCTGATTCTTCTTCAACAAATAATTCTTTTTCACCTTCCAATATGGATGCAATACCTGCTTCACAGTCCAACAAAATTGGAATAACCCAATTCGTTTTTTCCGGCTCAAATTTTGGTTCAGAGGTTAGTTTGGACCAAATCCCTTTTCCTTCTAGTAAGTATTCTCCTATTTTTGAAAGTGTTGCTAGCATTTTTCTATGGTTATATATTTTTATTAGGTTTTTTATAAAAATTCAATTTCCCAATAACCTTTCGCCAATTTCCCCGAAACCGAATTCGCTAAAAAAAATCTTACGCATGCGGACCCCTTCACAAAAGAGGGATTTATTAAACGAGAGAATGATTTGAAAGAGAAAGCTAAAGGCAAGAAATAGGTATAAATCGTATCGTTCATAATTAATTTTTGGTGCTTTTAATGTTTACCATTATGCCATTTTTATTAAATCTTTTGATTATTAAATTGATCAATGACTAACTAACCTCCTATAAACTTAGCCCTTTCAGAACATAAAAAAAATACCCAAAACAGGGTATTTTTAATTATTGACATAAAATGTCGTATAAAAAAAATCAACTTCTTCTTTAAAGAATGAAATTTTGGGTTGAATATTGGCAAATTACCTCCCCACATTCACCATAAACCCAGCCTTTGCCCATCTTCCGGGCATCTGAACAAATCCGGCCTCTATGTAATCTGAATTGGTGATATTGGAGATTTCAGCGAAGAATCCAAGTTTTTTGAGTCTGTTGTAGTCCAGCCGGGCATCCAACAAGAAATAGGGGTCCAAGGCCATCCGCTCGATATATCTTCCCTTTATGGTCAGTTCTATTTTTTGAATAAATGCTGCCTGTAATCCCGCAATAACCTGATGGCGCAGGGAATTCAAAGCCAATCTTGATTCCACACCCTCTGCTTGCACCAAGGCTGCGTCAATATAATTGTAGCTTAGATTGAGCTCATTTAACCTGACATGCTGGCCTCCCAGATTTGGTGCATATTGAAAGGCTGTTTCTATTCCTCTAAAAGTAACCTGGCTGAGGTTTCCCGGTGCCCATCTGTTGGGATTTGGATGAACAGTACTGGGCTCCCTTGTATAGTCTATCAGGTTTTCTGTAAACCTGTAGAAGTAAACTACTTCTGCATTCAGCCTGCTTTTGTTCAGCTTCCAACCGAGTTCGTAATTCCAGGCTTCTTCCGGCAATAAATCCGGGTTGCTGAAATTACTGGGATCCTGATAATACAGCTCCGTAAAAGAAGGAATCCTAAAGCTGTTTCCAAAATTGGTATAGAACCTTGAAAACTTATCGAGTTGAAAGCCTAATTCTGCCCCCGGAAAATGCCTCCAACCCAACTCATTGTAGTAGTTGGAATAAACACCTGCCCTTGCGTCAAACTTTTCCAGGAATTCAACCCGGTGTTCGGCAAAAAGACCAATGAAACTCCTGTTGCGGTCACCTAAATTGCTGCTGGTGATTCGTTCTTCCCTTGTCTCGATTCCAAGTCCGGAAGTGCCCCATCTATGGGTGTAGGCGCCATTGATTTCCAGAGCAAATACATCAGAAGTATGGTTGTTGGTGAAAAATTCCGGTTCATTTCTCCTCAATCTAAACTCATCAATATTCCTTCTCCAATAGCCTCTGCTTTGTAAAAACAATTCCTTGTTTCGATAAGAATGACTTAGTGCGGAAAGGTAGGTCTGTATGCTTTCCCATTGGTCAGGAAAGGCATTGGTATAAAAGCCATTGGCCCCAAAAGTCCTGTCCGAAAATCCAAACATGCTGTTGAATTCGTGTTTGTCATTCAGTTCATATCCGGATTCATAAAATACATTGTTGACCTTGAAATCTGAATTGTACCAATGACCATCTGATGCATCATGGGATACAGAAAGGGTCTGTTTGTACTTTCCTATGGGCAGGGAACTGATGATATGGCCTCCCCGCATGCCAAAATCACCTCCAAATCCCTGTATGTTCAAACTTTTTGTTTCAGGAAGCTCTGTGATAATATTGATGGCGCCTGCGAATGCATTTTGACCAAAAATCCGGGACCCGGGACCTTTCAAAACCTCAATCCGCTGTATAGACTGTAAAGGTACAGGGATATTCATCAGGTGGTGGCCCGTCTGTGGGTCGGTTAATTTGATGCCGTTCAGCAACATCAAGGTCTGTTCAAAACTGCCTCCCCTAATGCCAATATTGGCTTGAACCCCGCTTACACCTCTTTGCCTGACATCTACCCCGGGAGTAAAAGAAAGCAGTTCCTGGATACTTCTGGCAGGAGTAGTTTCTATAGCTTTTCTTTGAAGTACAGAAATATTTCTGGAGACTTTGTTAAAAGGGATCTCCAACCTGTTTTCCGAGATAGTGAATTCTTTCAGTTCTACTGCTGAACTGTCCTGATCCACAGGAGCATAACTTAAATTAAAAGTTAAAAAAGCAACTAGTACACTTAATTTCATTGGGAGTTGGTATTTTACAAGCCCGAAAGTTAAGCATGTTTGACCTCAAATTACAACATTTGCTATTTTCATACACATTGGTCAAAATAGTTGAATATTCCGAAGGCTTGGTTTTTTCTTCAGCGTCCAATCAGTAATTTTAGCGGGCTGAACAAAATGTAGAATGTATGTATAGAATGAAGCAATTTAAAATTTTTTCCCTTCTGATCTTATGGGGGATTTCAACATCTGTATTTGGGCAGATGACGGTGACAGACCACAGGGATGAAGCTTTCACCGAAATTGGCTACCGTCAGGGTACTGCTTACAGGACAGCTTCCGGAAAGCCCGGTCCTGCTTACTGGCAAAATGGAGCAGATTACCAGTTGGAGGCTACTTTGGATGAAAAAGAACATGTGATAAAAGGGAAAGTACACATTACCTACAAAAACAACAGTCCGGAGAACCTGGATTTTGTCTGGTTGCTATTAGAACAAAATAGGTTTACGCCAGAGTCCCGTGGTACCCTGACGACGCCTGTGCAGGGAAATAGGTACAGTGGGGATATTGACGGAGGGTATAAAATCAGTAATGTAAAAGCTCAGGTTGCCGGAAAAAACAAGCCGGTAACCTCTGATTATTTTATCAGTGATACCAGGATGCAAGTGACTTTTTCCGAGCCCATTCCGGCCAATGGGGGACGGGCCACTGTTTCCATGGATTTTGAATTTAAAATTCCTGAAAAGGGTATGGACCGTATGGGCCGTCAACAGGTAGAGGATGGTGTGATTTATTCCATTGCCCAGTGGTATCCCAAGGTAGCGGTATTTGATGACGTGACCGGCTGGAATACAGATCCTTATTTAGGTGCAGGGGAGTTTTATCTGGGATATGGTGATTTTGATTACAAGATAACCGTTCCTTTTGACCATATTGTGGTTGGTTCAGGGGAGCTGGTTAACCCTTCCCAGGTGCTGACACGTGAACAGCAGAGGAGGATGAAAGCAGCCTCTGAAAGCGATGAGCGCGTTTATATCATTTCTCCTGATGAAATCACAGACTACGCCAATACACGTCCAAGGCAGGATGGAATGCTTACCTGGCATTTTAAGATGAAAAATACGAGGGATGTAGCATTTGCCTCTTCCAAAGCTTTTATCTGGGATGCAGCACGGATCAATCTTCCAAGTGGAAAAAAAGCCATGGCACAATCTGTCTATCCAAAAGAGAGTGATGGGCAGGAAGCATGGGGCAGGTCTACAGAATACAGCAAAGCATCAGTTGAGCATTATTCCGAAATGTGGTATGAATACCCTTATCCTGTAGCGGTCAATGTGGCATCCAATGTAGCAGGAATGGAATATCCAGGTTTGAATTTCTGCAGTTTCAAGGCCAAAGGAGAGGGACTTTGGGGAGTTACTGACCATGAATTTGGCCACAATTGGTTCCCAATGATCGTGGGTACCAACGAAAGAAGGCATGCATGGATGGATGAAGGCTTCAATACCTTTATCAACTATTATTCTTACTTAGCCTTCAATAACGGCGAATATACCAATAACTTGATCCAGACCAGACGTTATACGGGTTGGTTGACCAACAAGGACAGAGAGCCTACTGCCACCCATCCTGACCGTACACAGCCCAACAACCTGGGAATGGTAGCTTATTATAAGCCGGCATTGGGCATGATTATGCTAAGGGAATATATTTTGGGGCCTGAAATATTTGATAAGGCATTTAGGTCATATATCAGGACTTGGGCATACAAGCATCCGCAGCCAAGTGATTTCTTCAACCATATGGAAAATGTGTCGGGTGAAAACCTCGATTGGTTCTGGAAGGGATGGTTTTACAGCAATGCCAATATTGATCTGGCCATCAATGGTGTCTATCCTTATGGAGCCAACTACGTGGTCAGTCTATCCAATTTAGGCGAGATGCCTATGCCGGTCTTGTTGGAAATCACTTATGAAGACGGTGAAAAGGAAAGAAGAAAGCTGCCCGTAGAGATTTGGTTCAAAGGCAATCAATGGAACCATCTTTTGAGGGTGGATAAAAAAGTAGTAGCCGTGGAAATTGACCCTGATAAAGTGATAACCGATATCAACTCAGGAAATGACAAATGGCCTTCTTCACTTTACCAATAACAGGTAGTGTCCAAATTTTAAAACAGAAGCACTTCGAACCCGAAGTGCTTTTGTTTTTGCTTAATTTTTAAATTTCGGATTCAAAATTCATCATTGATTTCTATCCAATAGCCATCCGGGTCCCGGATATAAATTTGTTTGATCCCATCAGGGCGGATGTTTACTTTACCTTTATTACCAGGCCAATCTTCGAATTCTACCCCGAGGTCGTTTAGGTTAGTGATAAATTTTTCCATATCGGGAACACTAAAGCATATATGGTTATTCTTATTGATCGTGATGGGTTCCCAAGGAGCCTGAATAACATGGAGTGAAAGGTTGTTGCCAATATCAAACCAGGCATGAAGACCATCCTTAAAGGGTTCGTCGAGTTCAGGGAATCGGAAGACATTCGAATAAAAATCTGCACTCCTCTTCAGGTCTTTAACATAAACTGCGATATGGGTAATTTTGGCCTGGGCTATTACAGTATGGCTCATGACGGATAAATAGATAATTCCTGCTAAAATGAAAAACATCTTTTTCATAGGTCATTCTGGGTTAATAGTTTGAAGATAGTATAAAAAAAACAAAGGCTTACACTGATTCTCAAATCTCTTGTTGGTATTTACATATCATTAATTAATGCCGTTTAGTTAGTGGTTAATTAACTGAAATTCATTATATTAGAGGTATAAAATAAGGCTTCCGAAAGCAGGGAGTGCTGGAAGCCTTAAAACTTTAATTGTAAATGAATTCAAGTTAAAACTAAGTTATGAAAAATTTATCATCGAAAGTAGGACTTCGGTGAAAGATTTTCTTCGTGACCGTTTCTTTTCCTTTGAAGTTCTTGTGCTTTTTATTTTGTCAAAGAGCAACAAAGGACTTAATATCTGCCTTGAAGAGTTTTTTGGGGAATCTTCCTTATCGCCCACTAAAAGTGCATTTACCCAGGCCAGGAAAAAACTGTGCTATACAGTTTTTAAAAAGCTTAACGGTTTGATCTGCAGTCTTTTTTACCAACATGCAAAGTTCAAGAAATGGAAGGGGCATAGGGTGCTTTCTGTTGATGGTTCAACACTTGAACTCCCGGATCATCCCTCCATGTCAGAGAAGTTCAGCTATCATGGTTTTGGGCCCAATGCGGATGCGGGACATTACATGAGCAGGATATCTTACCTGTATGATGTTTACAACGGCCTTGTACTGGATGCCGGTATGGAAAGCTACACCACTTCGGAAGCCACCCTATGTCATGCCCATCTTGGACATATTAAAGAAGGGGATCTTCTTGTGTGCGACAGGTATTATGCATCACTGAGACTTTTTTTCGAATTGAAAGGAAAAGGGGCCGACTTTCTTTTCAGGATGAAAGACAATTGGTGGAAATGTGTCGAAGATTTTTCCCGAAGTAGTTCCTCTGATGCGGAATATACATTAATACTCCCTCCAAAATACAGATGGCTGCTTGAAAAGTATCCCTCGTTATCCCAAACCATGACCGTAAGACTGATCAAGAAAAAGAATAAGAAGGGTAAGATTTCAATATATGCGACTTCGCTGTTGGACAGGAAAAAATATACAGCCTCCTCTCTAATAAACCTGTACAAACAGAGATGGGGAATAGAAGAAGCATATAAACTGATCAAATCAAGACTTGAAGTATCTGATTTTTCCGGCAAAACAGCATGGGCGGTCCAGCAGGACTTCTATGCTAAGACCCTGATCATATCACTCTGCAATATTCTTTGCTATGATGTGGAGCCAAAAACCAAAACAGGACGGACATCAAAGTCAGCAAGGACCTTGATAATCAATAAAACTTATGCATTGTCAAAAACAAAATCCCTGATTCTTAAAATCAGAGATTTAATTGGTGAATTGGAGCAGATTATCCAGAAATATGTAAAGAAAATCGCTTCCAAAATAGAATATTCAAGAAGAAACCAGGTATTCAAGCGGAAATTCAGAGCTAAACTGAAATACTCAATGAATTACAAATCTATTTAATCACATTCCTTAACTTAACGGCATTATATCATTAATAAAAAAAGGGAGCCTTTCAAGGACTCCCTTTTTGTTTGAACGAATGAATGAAACGTTAATTATTCCTTTGATTTAGGCGCGAAGGCCAATTTTTCTGCCTCTCCAAATAGGTTCAAAGCCTGAAGGTAAATTTCATTGATATCATTGATTACCTTATAGAAGGCATTGTCATCGTAGATGTTTCTGCCCATGTGGGCTTTGAGCAGGATCTTTAAGTAATCTTTGGATTTCCTGAAGTCTTTCTCATCGAATTTTACTTTATTTTTCTCTCCAACCTTGATAAGCGCTTGAAGCATATCGTCTGTAATCCGGAAGTTTTTATAGTAGGATTCAAAGCTCATACCTTCAAACTGCTTCTTGTTTTTGTCGAGGTAATCGAGGATAAATTCTCTAGCGGAGTCCGAATTGAAGAGTCTGTTGACATAGGCACTGCTCATGGTGGTGTCCAAGGGTACAAAGAAATCAGGAATGATACCACCGCCTCCATATACAGTTCTTCCGGACAATGTTTCAAACCTCAGGCTATCATTGAATTTGATGCTGTCAGCGCTGAAGAATTCCCCATGTTCAAATCTATAAGTCCAGTCCGAAGAGTAGTCCTGATCTTCTCCATAAGGTTTCTGAATGGATCGGCCTGAGGGGGTATAATACCTCGCAATGGTCAATCTCAATTCCGCACCATCTGATAGATCTATCGGCATTTGGACCAATCCTTTTCCAAAAGATCTTCTTCCTACAATAAGTCCACGGTCATTGTCCTGAATGGCGCCGGCAACGATTTCTGAAGCAGAGGCACTTCCCTCATTGATCAGTACGATTATGGAACCATCTTCAAAAAGCCCCGGTTTGACCGCATAAGCTTTTTGGTTATAGCGGTTCACTTTACCTTTTTGGGATACGATCAGGGCATTTTCGGAAAGTATTTCATCCGCTATATTGATAGCTGCACCCATGTAGCCCCCTGGATTGCCCTGTAGGTCAAGGATCAGTTTTTTCATGCCCTGATCTTTCAGTTCCCTTACGGCTTTCTTGAATTCTTCATGGGTAGTAGCTGCAAATCTTGTTACTTTTATGTAGCCAATTTCCTGATTGACCATATATGAAGCATTGATAGAGTATTGCGGGATTTTATCTCTGGTGATTTCATAAGGAATCAGGTCTTTCTGGTTTTTCCTTTTGATCTCAATAATTACCTTTGAGCCTCTTGGTCCCCTCAATAAATCAAAAACATCACGGTTGGTAATGCCTGTCCCCGCCACTGTTTTTCCATCAACTTTGATGATTTGGTCGCCGGACTGTATCCCCAATTTCTCAGAAGGACCGCCTGTAAGTGGGGCCACTACATAGATCGTATCACGGATGATTCCAAATTCTACTCCGATACCATCAAACTCACCGTCCAGTTGTGACTTGGCCAAGGTGGCATCTTTGGCCGGAATGTAGGAAGAGTGTGGATCCAGTTTTTCCAACATTCTCTGAATGCCATATTCAACCAATTCATTGGTGTTGACACTGTCCACATAATCCCTGTTGATATATGTAATAATTTCCTGAAGCTTGTAAATGGCAGCCTTCAGGTCATTTCTATCTGTTTTCGGTTCTGCAAATGTCGCACCTATCCAAATACCGGCCGAGATAGCCAAAGCCAGAAGAAGGGGTAATCTGATTTGCTGTTTGGTGTTTTTGATTTCGCTCACGTTATCCTCCGATTAAATTGTTTGCTTGGTGAAATTTCATCACAATATACTTAAAACAGTATTCTCGATCATTTCGTTTTTATAAACGAAATAAAATCGATTTTGATAGGCCTTTTAACTTTATTTATGTAAAATGGCTTAATTTTGCCGCTATGGACAGTTTCAGAAATATAGAAAAAAATCCGATCAAAGACATAGTATCTGAAAATTATGTCTTTGCGGCAGTCCTTCATTATTTCGGAATCAGTTTTTTTCAATATGAGCAAAACTCCCTTCAGGAAGTTTGTGACAGATTCAAAATCAAACCCCAGCAATTGATCAATGAACTTGAGGCCTGGGCGCAAAGGAAAGAGCCCGAAAAGGACGAGCTTTTTCTGCATCCCATAGAAGTTTTGGTAGCCTATTTAAAAAGGAAGCATTATTATTTTGTCAGGCAAGAACTGCCGTTTTTGTCCAATATGGTGTCGGGGATTCAGGTAGAAGACCTTGCTTACAATGCGGTGCTATCAGATCTGCGGATTATGTTTCCCTTATTTGTGGAAGATTTTATCCATCACATTCACGAAGAAGAAAACAGGCTGTTTCAAAGAATTAAACTCTTGCAGGAGTTAGAGAATGATGAATTCCCTTTAGAGGAATCGATTAAAATACTGGAGAAAAGTCCGGTGGCTGCTCTGTCTGAGGCCCATGAAGCGCATGATGATGAAATGGAGGGGATCAGAAAACTCACACAGAATTATTTTTTGCCGGAGGACGCTCCTATCAGTATGAAGGTGCTGTACCATGAGCTACAGAATTTTGAAAGGGAACTGATCATACATGCCCAGATAGAAGATGAACTTTTATTTCCAAAGGCTGTTCAGTTGGAAAAGGAAGTCCTAAGAAAAATCAAAAAGAAAATCAGGAATAATTAATGGGTAGGATTTTAGCCATAGATCTGGGAACCAAAAGGACTGGAATTGCCGTTACAGATGCGTTGAAGATTGTGGCCAATCCCCTGGAAACGGTGGAAACCTCAAAACTGATTACGTTTCTTCAAAACTACTTTCAAAAAGAAGAGGTAGAAACTATCGTTTTGGGCTATCCCAAAAACCTGGATGGAAATCCCAATGAAATGACCCCGAGGGTGATCAGTCTGAAAGACCGGCTTTCAAAGATCTTCCCCGACAAGAAACTGGTGATGATTGATGAAAGATTCACTTCCAAAATGGCCATGCAAAGTATGATTGCCATGGGCAGTAAAAAAAAGGACAGAAAAGAAAAAACAGGAAATCTGGATAAGGTGAGTGCCGCAATTATCCTACAATCTTACTTGGAACAATTATGATTTATCCCATTGTTGCTTATGGCAACCCTATATTGAAGCGTGAGGCTGAAGAAATTACCGAAGGAGAAAACCTCCATGATCTTATCCAGGATATGTTCAGTACCATGGACCATGCCAATGGCGTGGGTTTGGCTGCTCCCCAGATCAACAAAGGTATCCGTTTGTTTGTGATTGATTCCACGCTGATGTTGGATGAAAATGACGAAGAGAAAGGAATCAGGAGGGCATTTATCAATCCCATTATTTTGGACGAATATGGTGATCATTATGGTTTTGAAGAGGGTTGTCTCAGCATCCCTGAGGTAAGGGCTGAAATAATCAGACCTGAGAAACTTACCATTGAGTATTTTGACGAGAACTGGAACCTTAAAGAAGAAGAGTTTTCCGGAATGACCGCCAGGGTAATCCAACATGAATACGATCATTTGGAAGGTATTCTATTTGTTGATTACCTTAAAGGTTTGAAAAAAAGATTGGTACAGAGCAAACTCATAGATGTAAGTAAAGGAAAGGTGCCGACAGACTATCGGATGATCTATCCTTTGAGATAAAAAATGCTGACCAACAAGATATCTTGTTGGTTTTTTCTTATTCCATTCCTGAAAGAAATGCTAAATTCTGATCTTACCGTCGCACTTGTTCAAACTGATTTGTATTGGAAAGACAGGACCGCCAATCTGGCGATGCTGGAAGAAAAAATTATGAACCTGGATCAAAAGGTAGATCTGGTCATTTTGCCGGAGATGTTTTCCACAGGTTTTACGATGGATGCTGCTGAAGTGGCAGAACCCATGAATTTTACTACAACAAAGTGGATGCGCCAGATGGCTGCCCAAACCCAGGCTGTGATTACAGGGAGCTTGGTAATCAAGGAAGAAGGAAAGTTCTATAATAGATTGTTGTGGGTGTCACCAGATGGCACTGTCAATAAATACGATAAGAGGCATCTTTTCAGGATGGCTGATGAAGACGCCCATTACTCCATGGGAACCCAAAGAGAAGTTTTTCCCTTAAAGGGATGGAAAATATTTCCCCAGATTTGTTATGATTTGAGATTCCCGGTTTGGAGTAGGAATACAGTTGAGGATGATGAACTGGAATACGACCTGATTTTCTATGTAGCAAGTTGGCCCAGCCCGAGAATTGGTGTTTGGGATATTTTGCTTCAAGCGAGGGCTGTTGAGAATTTAAGCTATGCCATAGGCGTCAATAGAATTGGAAAAGATGGCAATGCCATTCCCTATTCTGGCCATTCTGCAGTCTATAACTTTAAAGGTGAAACATTGGTCTATTCAGACGATGAAGAAAATGTCCTATTTGCTACCCTTGACCACAAAGCATTAATTGAATACAGGGAAAAATTCCCTGCTTGGAAAGATGCTGATGCTTTTAAGTTGAAAGGATGACCAATGTCCTTAAAGTTTATCCAAAATGCCATATTTTCCCTTGATGTAATCAAACTTTGAAACTCGCATAAATTATTTAATTTAGCCCGCAATTTTGAAATAGCTCTCTTCTTTTGAATCAGATTTTATCCCTGATTTTCCAAAATTTCTTATGAGCTACTTCTTCCAAATAAATTCATCTATTCACAATAAGTAAAAATGACCAGTAAAACAGCCAAGATTATTTATACCCTTACGGATGAGGCTCCGGCATTGGCGACCTATTCTTTTTTGCCAATAGTCAAAGCCTTTACCGGTTCGGCGGGTATAGTCGTAGAAACCAGGGATATATCCTTGTCGGGAAGGATCATTTCCCAGTTTTCAGAATATTTAAAGCCTGACCAAAGAATTAACGATGACCTGTCGGAGTTAGGGGAGATAGCCAAAAGCCCTGAAGCAAATATTGTGAAGCTTCCCAATATTTCTGCTTCTATCCCACAGTTGAAAGCTGCCATCAAAGAGCTTCAGGAAAAAGGTTATGCTTTACCCAATTATCCGGATGAGCCAAAAACTGAGGAGGAGAAATCCATCAAGGCACGCTATGATAAAGTTAAAGGCAGTGCGGTGAATCCTGTTTTGAGAGAGGGTAACTCCGACAGAAGAGCGCCATTAGCGGTGAAACAATACGCTAAAAATAACCCGCATAGTATGGGCAAGTGGAGTGCAGACGCCAAGTCCCATGTGGCCAGTATGAATCAGGGGGATTTTTACGGCAGTGAAAAATCCCTTACCATAGAAAAACCTTCCTCAGTAAGGATAGAACTCCATGGGAAAGATGGATCCATTACTGTACTTAAGGAAAAACTGTCCCTTCAGGAAGGTGAGGTCATTGATGCTGCGGTAATGAGCGTGGACGAACTCAGGAAATTTTTGAAAGAACAAAAGGAAGACGCCAAAAAAGCCGGTGTCCTTTTCTCTTTACATTTGAAGGCTACGATGATGAAGGTTTCAGATCCTATCATTTTTGGCCATGCAGTTAAAGTATTTTTTGAACCCGTATTTGAAAAACATGGGGATTTGTTCAAACAGATCGGTGTGGATGTCAATAACGGCTTAGGAGACCTTCTTGCAAAAATTGCCAATCTTCCGGAAGGGAAGAGGAAAGAGGTTGAAGCTGATATTGAGGCTTGTCTTGCTGATGGGCCTGAGCTTGCGATGGTGAATTCTGATAAAGGAATTACCAATCTCCATGTACCGAGTGATGTCATCATAGATGCTTCAATGCCTGCCATGATCCGTTCTTCGGGGCAAATGTGGAACAAAGAAGGGAAGCAACAGGATACCAAAGCGGTTATCCCGGATAGATGCTATGCGGGAGTTTATCAGGAAACCATTGATTTCTGTAAGAAAAATGGTGCATTTGATCCTGCCACCATGGGATCTGTACCCAATGTGGGACTGATGGCCCAAAAAGCAGAGGAATATGGCTCTCATGACAAAACATTTGAAATACCTCGGGATGGGACAGTTAAAGTCCTTTCTGAGGATGGTACTGTTTTGATCGAACATGAGGTAAAGCAGGGGGATATCTGGAGAATGTGCCAGACCAAAGACGAACCAATACAGGATTGGGTGAAGTTGGCAGTGAACAGAGCCAGGGCCACAGGAGTGCCGGCAGTTTTTTGGTTGGATAAAAACAGGGCCCATGATGCCGAATTGATCAAAAAGGTTGAGAAATATTTGCCAAATTATGATACACATGGTTTGGAAATCCATATCATGTCTCCTGTTGAGGCGACAAGATTCACTTTGCAAAGAATGAAGGAAGGTAAGGATACTATTTCTGTAACAGGAAATGTATTGAGAGATTACCTGACCGATTTGTTCCCTATCCTTGAGTTGGGTACCAGTGCGAAGATGCTTTCCATTGTGCCTTTGATGAATGGTGGAGGTTTGTTTGAAACAGGAGCCGGAGGATCTGCCCCAAAACATGTTGAACAATTGTTAGAAGAAAATCACCTTAGGTGGGATTCCCTGGGTGAGTTTTTGGCGCTGGCAGTTTCTTTGGAGCATTTAGGTGAAGTGTTTTCAAATGAAAAGGCAAAAGTTTTGGCAGAAACTTTGGATAAGGCAACCGGGAAGTTTTTGGAGGAAGATAAATCTCCTTCAAGAAAGGTGAAGGAATTGGATAACAGAGGAAGTCATTTCTATTTGGCGATGTATTGGGCAGAAGCTTTGGCTTCACAGGATAAAGACTTGGAATTGAAAGAAATTTTTGCCCCTATTGCCAAACAATTAGCTGAGAACGAATCCAAAATAGTGGAAGAGCTGAATGGTGTGCAAGGGGTGAAGGTTGATATTGGTGGCTATTACAAACCGGATCCAATCAAAACATCCGCTGTCATGAGGCCAAGTAAAACTTTCAATGAAATTCTGGATAGCTTAAAAAAATGACAAAAAAAGGCGGCTTCGGCCGCTTTTTTTGTAAAAAAAATTATTTGTCTGAAAATCAGTGGGTTGATTTTTTTCGGGAATTTCGCAATCGATTGTATTTTGGGGTTTGATTAATGGCTTCATTTTCAATCTTTTAAATATTTTTGGTAGGCAGAATTTATTTGGTAATTTTATCACATTATTGAGAAGCATACCGTTTGAAAAAAATGGATTTTATCAGCAACGGTTTTCTTTTTAAAGTCTAACCCATACAACAATAAATAAAATAACTATGAGCAAAATCAAAGTAGGAATCAACGGATTCGGAAGAATCGGTAGACTGGTATTCAGGGCTGCACAATCAAGGCCTGACGTTCAGGTGGTTGCCATCAATGACTTGATTGATGTAGATTATATCGCTTACATGTTGAAGTATGATTCCACCCATGGTAAATTCGACGGAACCGTGGAAATCAAGGATGGTAAATTGGTGGTCAATGGAAATGAAATCAGAGTAACAGCGGAAAAAAGCCCTGCAAACCTTAAATGGGGTGAGGTAGGTGCTGATTACGTTGTGGAATCTACCGGTATTTTCCTTACCAAAGATTCTGCTCAAGGCCATATCGATGCCGGTGCCAAAAAGGTGATCATGTCAGCACCTTCCAAAGATGATACTCCGATGTTTGTAATGGGGGTAAACCATGACAAATATACCTCAGACATGAACTTTGTGTCCAATGCATCCTGTACAACAAACTGTCTTGCACCGATCGCTAAGGTGCTGAATGATAATTGGGGTATTGAGGAAGGTTTGATGACTACGGTTCACGCTGTTACAGCCACACAAAAAACAGTGGATGGTCCTTCCGCTAAAGATTGGAGAGGAGGTAGAGGAGCTTCACAAAATATCATCCCTTCTTCTACAGGTGCAGCAAAAGCAGTAGGTAAAGTTATCCCTGAACTTAACGGAAAGCTGACAGGTATGGCCTTTAGGGTGCCTACCCCTAACGTTTCTGTGGTGGACTTGACAGTAAGGTTGAAAAAGCCGGCTTCCTACAAAGAAATTTGTGCCAAAATGAAGGAGGCTTCTGAGACCCACCTGAAAGGTATCTTGGGCTATACGGAAGATGCCGTAGTATCTACTGACTTCAACGGAGATCCAAGGACTTCCATTTTTGATGCGGATGCAGGGATTCAGCTTAGTGAAACTTTTGTAAAGGTTGTGTCCTGGTATGACAATGAGTGGGGATACTCCAATAAAGTACTCGATTTGTTGACTTACATTGCCAGCAAAGGTTAATAAAATACCAAATCATATATAAAGGAGGGCCAAATGCCCTCCTTTTTTGTTCTCTGTGACATTTTATATTGGATTATAGGATAATTTTTTGTACCATAGTAGTTCAACAGTTTGAATTGCATGCATTTAGTATTGATTTGGATTTTCCTTCTCGGAAGTCCTCAGTTTATCCAGAGCCTAGCTCAATCACCCCCAAATTTTCAAAAAGACGAAAAAGACCTTGACGCAATAGTCAATTTCAAGAACAAAAAAGTCCCCAAAGCTATCCTTGGTCCGGTGAAAGAAGCATTGGAATATTTTCCTGAATTGGAAGAGGTAGATATTACTTTTGAATTCAAAGAGAGGATTAGCGGGGCCGTAATGCAGGCCCAGCCGAAAGTTTTGTCTCTTTTTGTGGATCCTTTGGAGAAAAGAAAATACCGGATCAAAATCACCAGGACCTTGGAGTTTGAAGATAAAGTGATACCGATTGAAAAGATCCCTAATGATGCATTAGTGGGCTGGATTGGTCATGAATTGGGGCATATAATGGATTACTTAAAAAGGTCTACAGGGAATATGATGCGCTTCGGTTTCAAGTACCTGACTTCTAAAGAAAAAGTCGTGGAGGCAGAATACACGGCCGATGGATATGCCATAGTTTGTGGTATGGGGCATCAAATCCTTGCTACAAAAAATTATATCCTCAACCATGATGGATTTGAGGATGACTATAAGGATAAAATAAAAAATCTCTATATGTCACCTGATCAGATTGAGACTTTATTGGAAACCTTGGACCGGTAACAGTGCATGGACAACATGAAAATCAATTTCCCAATACCTAGTTAAATTAAAATGCAGGTTTATCTTCCCTTATTCCCATTGAAATTGGTTGCCTTTCCTGGGGAAAACCTCAACCTGCATATTTTTGAACCCAGATATAGACAACTCATTCATGATATCAAAGATAACGGGGGGGCTTTTGGGATTTGTGTTTACATTGATAAGCTCATGACCTTAGGAACAGAGGTGGAGTTGCTTGAAATTTCAAAGGTCTATGACGATGGAAGGATGGATATTAAAACTGTGGCCAGACGGGTTTTTGAATTGATTTCTTTCGATAACCCCATGCAGGATAAGCTTTACGCAGGTGGTTGGGTAAAAATAAGGGATAATGATCCACGAATACCCCAAAGCCTGTATAATGAATTCCTTTTTTATCTCAAGGAACTATTTAGACTGATGGGGCAAAAGGTTGAATTAAAGCCTCTGGACGTAAATTCATTTTCCTACTCCCACAAAATTGGATTGAAACTGGAAGAGGAATACGAATTGTTGAGTATGGATAAGGAGTCGGAAAGGACAAAATTCTTAATCTCATATCTGATGAAAGTGATTCCGGTATTAAGGGGGATTGAAAAAGCAAAAGAAAAGATCCAGATGAATGGGCATTTTAAATATCTGGATCCTTTGAACTTTTAATTAAAGTCTTGTGATATGTTCCTTTTTGATGTAAGCTCTTTTGTCCATCCAATTTACTTCATACCAAACATCTTTTGTTGAGCGGATGACTACCCTATGTCCAGGATCCACCACACTTATCAATTTGCTGCCTGCTGTGGGCTTTTCCATAACTAAAGCCGGACTTCCTGTTATAATACCAGTTCTGGGACCTGTAAAAAAGTTATTGGCTATAAATACCAGAACAATGAAGAAGGCTGAAGGTAAATAATATTTGGCACGGTTTGCTTTTTTGTTGAAAACCAATAGAAGTATCAGAGAAATTACAAGTAATGTAGCGAAGAGCGCGGTTAACTCAGTCTGGAAGTCGGACAGGAATTTAACCAACCGGTCAACATCGTTTAATTCGTACCCTATCAGGTTGCTTTGTTCGGTAAGTGATTTGATTTTGGTAATTACCCTTGGGTTGGGATTGAGGTCATAATATTTAGCGAGGTAAAAACTGGCTCTTGAAAAATCCCCCATGCCTTCTGCCACAAAAGCCATTTTTAAAAGCATCGCTGGACTGTATGCTTCCTCATTTTCGAGTAGATCTACATAAACACCGTAAGCTTCTTTGTAATTTTGAGCAGCAAACAAAGAATCTGCTAAACTTAGCTTGGCGTTATTCGCTTGACAATTAATACTTTGTAAAAAAGCGAAAAAAAATATTATAAATTTTGTCAGAAAGATTTGCTTTAGGTTTTGCATTTTAAATTCAGTAGCTTAAATTTGCAGTCCAATTACGGCAATGATTTGAGAAAAAACAAATCAAAACCTAAATGATTCCGTAGCTCAGCTGGTAGAGCATAACACTTTTAATGTTAGGGTCCTGGGTTCGAGCCCCAGCGGGATCACATAGTTAAGGATAAACGTCACGGGCAAGAAGTTTATCCCGATAAGGCGAAGTGAAACGAGCCGATATCGGGAAGCCCCAGCGGGATCACAAAGGAAAACAAAAGGTTTTTCAAACGAGATTGAATAAGTTCGGGGTGTAGCGTAGCCCGGTTATCGCGCCACATTTGGGATGTGGAGGTCGCAAGTTCGAATCTTGCCACCCCGACTTTTATCCAGGTCCTGTAGCTCAACTGGATAGAGCAACTGCCTTCTAAGCAGTAGGTTTCAGGTTCGAGTCCTGACAGGATCACTTTCAGAGCATCCCCTAAGGATGCTCTGTTTATTAAATGGACATACTATTTGATCCGAGAGATATTTATAGTAATTGTTCCAATCACATGATTCCGTAGCTCAGCTGGTAGAGCATAACACTTTTAATGTTAGGGTCCTGGGTTCGAGCCCCAGCGGGATCACATAGTTTAGGATGAACGTCAAGGGCGAGAAGTTTATCCCGACAAGGTAAAGTGAAACGAGCCGATATCGGGAAGCCCCAGCGGGATTGCAGCGATTGACCTAATCACATCACAATGGCCTCCTACAATATGGAGGCCTTATTGTTTTAAATATTTTTGGAAAACCTTAGGTTATTTCCCTCCAAAAATCTTAATTAGTTGAGAAATATTTCCTGTTGAGGTGTCCTCCATTCAAATTACTAAAGTGCTTTCATTATGTCCCGTACAAAACTTCAAAACCGGAAGCTTAAAGCTGCTTTGATCTTAACATTTTTAATCCTTCTCATCTTTGGGAAGAATGTTCTCGAAAGAAAAAATTTTAATGAACTGGGGGATAGTTTCATTTCCTTTTATGAAGATAGGCTGGTAGTGGAGAGTTATATTTTTTCTATTTCTGAGAAGCTATTCAGGATAAAGTTATTGGTAAATCATTGTGAATTTGAAAGTGATTATTCTCATGTAATTGACGAAATTATAGCTTATGAAGAGCAAATTTTACAGTTGGTGAGGGATTTTGAAAGCACCAAGCTTACTACCAAAGAAGAGGGGTTTTTAAATGATTTTAAAAACATTATCCAAAATAACCTGCGCATTGCTGAGTATGCTCAACTATATTCCGATGCGACCGGAATAAATAAAGATAATGTGATGGAGTATAATAAATATATTGAGCGGGCTATAAGTGATCTTGAAAAGCTTTCCCAAATTCAATTGGAGGAGGGTAAGATTTTGGCCATGAATTCTGATAGGGTAGTCAACCGTTCTAAAATATGGTCTCAGTTTGAAGTTGCGGCACTTGTCGTCTTATTGGTGATTATTTATCTCTTGATTTATACTTCAAGGACAATCAAAGGAGGAATTGTAGATTAAAAAAACCGGCCTTTTGGCCGGTTTTTTGATTTAAAAAACAAGACTTTTCATATAGGCAGCATTGATTTTTGCCGCTTCCATGGGGTCAGTGCCGTCAAATCTTTCTTGTTCTACGATGTAATATTTCATACCATTGTCCATTCCTGCCCTTAAAATGCTCGGGAAGTCCATGATGCCTTTACCGATCAAAGTGGAACCATTGGGTTCTTCAAAAGGAAGGTCACCTGACTTGTCCTTGACATGGCCCAAAACAAAGCGATTTGGGTATTTTTTGATGTAGGATATGGGGTCTTTGCCTGCTGTATATACCCAATAGGTGTCCATTTCATAATCCACTAGGTCAGGATCTGTATTTTGCATCAAATAATCCTGAGGAATCTGACCATCCAGTTCTTCAAATGTGTACCCGTGATTATGATAAGCAAACCTCAAACCATGCTGTTTACAGATTTCTCCTTGTTTGTTGAATTCATCTGCCAGTCTTTTATAATCGTCCATTGATTTTTGAGGGCCTACCCAGGGGCAGATCAAATACTTCATGCCTATAGCGCCGGCTTTTTCAGCCAGTTCATCCAGATTTTGGAAGGTGTTTGCATGGGATGCGATGAAATCAACTCCCAAGTCATCCATCAGTGACTTGAATTCAGTATGGGACATGCCCCAGAAAATCCCTTTTCCCCCATCAAATCCTTCCAATTGGGTATAACCGAAAGAAGCCATAGCACGGATAGTAGCAACAGGATCTTCCGCCATATTTTCCTTTACAGAATAAAGTTGAATGCCAAAGTCATCCAGGATGCCACTTGTTGCTCCGATTACTGCTTCGGTTCCTGTACTTTCTTCTTTTTTAGTGTTGCAGAATTGGAGCGGTAGAAATGCACCCGCCCCAAGTACTGCACTCATTTGAATAAATTTTCTTCTTTTGTTCATGCTAGGTTGAAATTAAAAGAGACTGCCTACAGACAGTCTCCGTTGTTTAAATCAATTCATTAAATGGCATAAGCCCTTTCTCCAGGGGTATAATCTATACATGCATCGTACCTCCCTGGAGCCTCGAAATACCGGAGCTGTTGGGTAGCACCAATCTCTGAGGTGAAATAACCAAGTACAGTCAGGTCTTGTAGCATTCCCAAAACCGCTGACACTTGGGCAGGGTCTGATTCAATAGTAGTTTTCCCACTTGATTTAAGCTCATTAAGATAAGCGGTACGGTCTTCTACTGTGACATTCATGAAGTCCTTGCCTTTGGCTTTTTCAAAATCCTTGCGTATGAGATTGAGTCCATCCACAAATGTTTTTTGCTGTTCAGCATTATAGGTGTCTTTCACCATCATTACCATAAATGCGCCAATACCAGTTGCTTTTGCTCCGGGGGTATCCGTGGTTGGAATGATGGCTTCACCTATTTCATCCAAAAATGCGATGTCTTTTGGAGAGAAATCAAGTCCAATGATCTGGTCTTCTGGCTTACATCCTGTAAGGATAACATTGGCCCCAACCATTGCCCCTCCCATCATTAGGGCCACACTTTTTAGAGCATCTCTTCTGTTCATTGCCATGATAAATTTCTTTTTAAGTTAAAGATTGCCTTTTTTAAGTTCCTCCACTGCAAAACTTGCCGCTCTTGCTGTCAAAGCCATATAGGTTAGGGAAGGGTTTTGAGCAGCTGCGGAAGTCATACAGGCCCCATCAGTCACAAACACGTTTTTGGCATCCCAGACCTGATTGTTTCCGTTTAGGACAGAGGTTTTAGGATCCCTGCCCATTCTTGCTGTTCCCATTTCATGAATACCTTGTCCAAAGGTATATCCAGCATCAAAGGTTTTGACATTTTTAAGACCGGCAGCTTCCAGCATTTCAGCTGCATCGTTCATCATGTCCACCCTCATTTTTTTCTCGTTCTCTTTGATTTCAGCATCCATCTCCAATACCGGCAATCCCCACTTGTCTTTTACCTCTTTGCTGAGTTTGATCGTATTTTCGTGATAAGGCAGGATTTCCCCAAAGGCTGTTATTCCCATTGTCCAAGGTCCTGGCTCGCTCAAAGCCTCTTTCAAGGGAGCTCCATAATTGATTTCAGCTACATTTCTGCTCCATCCTGATCTGGAAGCACCGCCTTGATAACCGAATCCTCTCAGGTAATCCCTTTTGTCATCACCAACATTTCGGAACCTTGGGATATAAATGCCATTTGGCCTTCTTCCAAAATAGTACTTATCCTCATAACCCTCCGCGACTCCGTTGGCCCCCAGTCTAAAGTGATGGTCCATGACGTTGTGTCCCAATTCTCCTGAGCTGCTACCGAGCCCTTCCGGCCAAATGTCCGTAGCTGTTCTCATCAAAATGGAAGTTGAGTTAAAGGCAGAAGCGCATAAGAAAATGATTTTTGCCTTGAACTCATACGTTTGGTTGTTTTCTGCATCCAAAACTTCTACTCCAGTGGCCTTTTGGGTGTCTTTGTCATAAATCAACCTGGTCACAATAGACCATGGTCTTAGGGTTAGGTTGCCGGTTTTCATGGCGGCCGGAAGTGTGGAAGATTGTGTGCTGAAATAGCCTCCAAACGGACAGCCCAGCCAACATTTGTTTCTGAACTGGCATTGCACCCTTCCTTCAAGAGGCTGGGTAAGGTTGGCAACTCTACCTATGGTCATGATTCTTTTGCCTCCCCATTTTTCTTTGATCCGTGCTGCAACATCTTTTTCGACACAGTTCAAAGGCATTGGAGGTTGGAATTCCCCGTCTGGCAAAATGGAATAGCCATCCTTGCTTCCGGAAATCCCCGCGAATTTTTCTACATAACTGTACCAAGGTTCAAGATCTTTATACCTTATCGGCCAGTCTATGGCTATACCTTCTTTCAGGTTGGCTTCAAAATCAATGTCGTGTAGCCTGTAACTCTGCCTTCCCCAAAGAAGCGATCTTCCTCCCACTTGATATCCCCTGAACCAGGTAAAAGGCTTTTTTTCTATGTAAGGAGAATCCGATTCATGGGCCCACCAGTCAAGGTTCAGTTCATTGAGGACATAATCCCTTCTTAAATTGGGATGATTTTCAATCATTTCTACTGTCCTTCTTCCCCTATGTGGTATTTCCCAAGGTGCAAGGGTAGCTGATTTGTAATCCTTGACATGCTCAACATTCTGTCCTCTTTCCAATAAAAGAACTTTTAATCCTTTTTCGGTTAATTCTTTCGCTGCCCAACCTCCACTGATTCCGGAACCGACAACGATCGCATCATACGAATTATCTGCCATAATAAAATTTATATTGATTAATTAAAGGTCGCATATTTTAATAGCCTGTTCCAAGGCGGCCATTTTATCTTTGGATTTTGGAACAAATTCCTGGCATAAATAGCCCTTGAATCCGGTATCCAAAATTGCCCTTACCACTGCAGGGTAGTTGATTTCCTGGGTTTCGTCTATCTCATTTCTGCCGGGATTTCCAGCGGTATGGTAATGCCCAAAATATTGGTGGTCTCTCTTAATGGTTCTGATCAGGTCACCTTCCATGATCTGCATATGGTAGATGTCATAAAGTAATTTGAGGTTGTCTGACCCTACCATTTTGCATAATTCTATGCCCCATGCGCTTTTATCGCACATGTAGTCAGGATGGTCTACCTTACTGTTGAGCAGTTCCATGATTACCGTGACGCCGTGCTTTTCTGCAATGCCCATAATTTTTTTAAGTCCCACCGCGCAGTTTTTAAGTCCGGTCTCATCATCCATTCCTTTTCTGTTTCCACTGAATGCGATAATGTTTTTGTATCCGGCTTTGGCCATTAGAGGGATTACCTCTTCATAACCCTGTACTAATTTATCATGGTATTGGGGGTCATTGAAACCCTGAACTATCCCAAGGTCTGCACCATTGCACATGGAACATTCGACACCATGTTTTTGTAGGATATGCCAATTGTTGGGTCCTACCAGATCTATGGCATTGAATCCTATCTTTTTGATCCCGATACAAAGCTCTTCCAAGGTCATAGGGTTAAAAGGCCAATGACAAACTGCATGGTTTATGTTCCCTTTCAATGGTCCGTTTTCTTGAGTGGCTTTTGCTTCCAGATAAGGGAGGCTACCCACAGCGGCCGTCCCCAAAAGGAGCTTTTTTAAGCTCTTTCTTCTGCTGTTTTGTTTCATTTTTCAATAGGTTTGTTTTGGGTTTCTTTACTGACAGATTCATTTTTGAAGGCTACAGCGAAGATTAATACTACTAATATAGCAATACCTGAGGGAATCATCCAGATGGTGTTCCAATCATGTGTACCATCTTGAAGTTTATATAAATCAGTGACTTGTCCGGCAATAGCAAAGCCAATGAGCATCCCGACACCATAAGTTGCCAATGTGATCAGGCCTTGCGCTGAAGACTGAAATTTCTCTCCTGCTTTAGAGTCGGTGTAGATTTGACCCGAAACAAAAAAGAAATCATAACAAATTCCATGTAGGGCAATTCCGATGAGGAGGAGGTAAATTCCGGAGCCTGCATCTCCAATGGAAAAAAGGGCATATCGGACCACCCAGGCCATCATTCCCACCATCAGGGTTTTTTTAAATCCGAAGCGTTTGAAAAAAACAGGGAGTAAAAGCAGGAATAAGGCCTCAGAAACCTGCCCAATGGTCATTTTCCCGGTAGGATCCGAAACACCTATTTCCGCTAAAAAAGGATTGGCGTTTTGGTAATAAAAGGCCAAAGGGATACATATCAAAATGGAAGAGAGAAAGAAAACTGCGTAATTTTTATCTTTCAACAATCCGATCGCATCCAGTCCCAAGATATTTGATAGCTTTACTTTTTGTCCTCTTGTAGCTTTTGGGGGAGTTTTAGGAAGGGTAAAGCTGAAAAGCCCCAGAATAATGGAGGCTATGGAGGCCATGAGAAAGGTGTATTTCAACATACCGGCATTCATGTTGTCCACTGAATCCCAAAAAAAGATATAGCTGATGGTCAAGCCCGAGGTAATCCAACCTATGGTCCCCCAGACCCTGATTGGCGAAAATTCCTTCTCAGGGTCTTTCATTTGTCTAAATGAAACTGAATTCACCAAAGCCAGGGTAGGCATATAGAGCACCATGTAAAGAAAAATAAAGGGATAGAATTCTTGGAAGGATGTTGACTGATAGGCCATAAAAAGTGCAACAGCCCCAAGGATATGCAAAGCTCCAAGGATTTTTTCTGCATTGAAATATTTGTCAGCTATCAGCCCAATGATAAAAGGAGCAATGATGGCCCCAAAGGATTGTGTCGAAAATGCATTGCCGATCTGGGTCCCGGATGCCTGTAGGTTCATGCCCAAAAAAGTGCCCATTGTAACATACCAAGAACCCCAAATAAAAAATTCAAGGAACATCATGAATGACAGTTTTACTCTAAGAGTTAAGCTCATGGGAATCAATTATTAGGCAATAATTCAATTTTTGAGAACGTAAACTATCAAATTTCTATTTAAAATTCAGGTTTTTTAGCTTAATTTTATTTTCGCAGAATGGCATGTTTGATCACCAAATGGCCAGTTTCGATGTTCTTGACCATTCATAACATCTTAAAGCAGTTGGTCATTTATTTTGGCTTAGATTTAAGCGAATTGAAATCATGGATTAACTTTCGGTAGAATTGACAATAGAATAAGTTTAAAAAATAAACCTTTAAACCTCAATTAACAATGACAGCTCAAAAGAAACTCAAAATGGGTATGGTAGGAGGCGGTCCTGGTGCTTTTATTGGCGCTATTCATAGGAACGCTGCCTTGATGGATGGATTAATTGAACTTGCTGCAGGAGCGTTCAGCAGTAACCCTGAAAAATCCAGGCAAGCTGGGGAAGAATTGATGTTGGACCCATCAAGGGTGTATTCCTCGTACACCGAAATGATAGAAAAAGAGTTGGCCCTTCCCGAATCTGAGAGAATAGATATTATCAGCATCGTGACTCCAAATAATGTCCATTTTGATCCAACCAAAAAGGCGCTGGAAAATGGATTTCATGTAGTCCTGGATAAGCCCATGACGCTGACGTATGAGGAGGCTAAGGAGTTATATAAAATCATTCAAAAAAGTGATAAACTGTTTTGCCTGACCCATACTTATACCGGTTATCCCATGGTAAAGCAAATGAAACAAATGATAGCGAATGGTGCTATAGGGGAAATCAGAAAAGTATATGTGGAATATCCTCAGGGCTGGCTTTACAAGCTTTTAGAACATGAGAACAACAAACAGGCAGAATGGAGGACAGATCCGGCCAGAAACGGAAAAGCAGGCTGCTTTGGGGATATAGGAACACATGCCTTCAATCTGGCGGAATATGTTACCGGAATCAAGGTGGCCAAAATCTGCGCAGATTTGGATATTAAGGTAAAAGGTAGGCCTATAGATGATGATGGCGCTGTTTTGATGCGTTTTGAAAATAATGCTTCCGGGATCCTCACTGCTTCCCAAATTGATGCGGGATGTGAAAATAACCTAAAAATACGGGTGTATGGGGAAAAAGGCGGCCTTGAATGGGAGCAAGAGGATAACAATTCACTTATCGCCAAATGGCCGGGGAAACCTGCTGAAATTTACCGGGCAGGAACAGGATATTTGGGTTCCCTGGCCAATGAAAACACCAGGACACCTGCCGGTCACCCTGAAGGTTACATCGAGGCTTTTGCAAATATTTACAGGAATTTTGCACGGTGCATATATGCACAGCGCAAAGGTGAGGAACCAAAAGCAGAATGGAGGGACTTCCCAGGAGCTGAAGACGGCATTAGAGGGATGGCATTTATTGAACATGTATTAGCGAGCTCGGCTTCTGATCAAAAATGGACTCCATTTGTTGTTGAGTACTGATCCCCATTTGTTGGATAAGATTAAGGAAATTTGAAATCTTTTATTTTACACATAACATAAAACCTATGAAAACCATAAAAGGACCCGCAATATTTCTAGCCCAATTTGCCGATGATGTGGCGCCATTCAATAATCTTAAAAACATCTGTGAATGGATGGCCAATGTAGGTTACAAAGGGGTGCAGATTCCTTCCTGGGACGGAAGAATGATCGACCTTCAAAAAGCCGCAGAAAGTAAGACTTATGCTGATGAAATTAAAGGAATCGTAAATGAAGCGGGGTTAGAGATTACCGAACTTTCTACCCATTTGCAAGGACAATTGGTGGCTGTCCATCCTGCTTATAATGAATTGTTTGATGCCTTTGCACCTGCCAACCTTGCAGGAGACCTGAAGGGAAAATCAGCTTGGGCTACACAGCAGCTGAAATATGCAGCCAAAGCATCTGCCAACTTGGGTTTGAATGCCCATGCTACATTTTCCGGTGCACTGATGTGGCATACAGTCTATCCCTGGCCTCAAAGACCTGCCGGTTTGGTCAATACAGGATTCACAGAATTAGCAAAAAGATGGTTGCCCATATTGGATACCTTTGAAGAATATGGGATAGACGTTTGCTACGAGCTCCATCCCGGTGAAGACCTTCATGATGGGATTACTTTTGAGATGTTTTTGGAAAAAGTTAACAACCATAAGAGAGCCAATATTCTGTATGATCCAAGCCATTTTGTATTACAGTGTTTGGATTATCTTCAATTCATTGATTTCTATCATGAAAGAATCAAAATGTTCCATGTCAAAGATGCAGAATTCAATCCGACAGGGAAACAAGGTGTTTATGGAGGATATCAGAGTTGGGTAGAAAGAGCTGGAAGATTCAGGTCTTTGGGAGATGGCCAAGTTGATTTTAGTGGTATATTTAGCAAACTTTCCCAATATGATTATTCAGGGTGGGCTGTATTGGAATGGGAATGTGCTATCAAACATCCAGAACAAGGTGCCATTGAAGGAGCCCAGTTTATTGCAGATCATATCATCAGGGTAACCGAAAAAGCCTTTGATGATTTTGCTGCCGCTGGAGCCGATGAGGCCTTCAATAAAAAGATTTTAGGAATTTAAAATTACCATCAACCTATATAATTATGAAGCTTAATAAATCTTTGTCAGCAGGAGTAATACTATTGTCATTAATTGCCTATTCCTGTGGCGGTGGGGGATCGAGTTCCTCAGAATCAAGTAGTTCAAGTGCTCCATCAGCCCCAGCCGCATCCGCACCTGTGAGCTTGGAAGATAAATACAAAGACGATCCGGTATTTATTGCTGGTTCGGCGAAGGCCAAAGAATCAGGCTGTACCGCCTGTCATATGGTCGAAAGGAAGATTGTAGGTCCATCTTATGCTGATGTAGCGGCCAAGTATGATAATACGGAAGAAAATGTGAAGATGCTTACCGAACATGTCATCAATGGTTTTGTAGGCAATTGGGGTGAAGTTCCCATGCCTGCCCATCCCCATTTGGCTAAAGAAGATGTGGAAACTATTGTAAAGTATGTGCTTTTGCTTAAAAAATAATGTTTAAGAAAACTGTTTTAAACCTAATAGTAGGTTCCGCAATGCTTTACGCTTGTGGAGGAAATCAAGATAAAGTCGTTGAAGCAGCAGCAGTTGAAGTCCCTCAAAGTGAATGGATAAGCCTTTTTGATGGAGAGTCATTCCAAGGTTGGTCCAAATACGGAGGTGGACCTGTGGGAGCTGCCTGGAAAATTCAGGATGGAGCGATCTATTTGGATGCCTCTAATAAAGATGAATGGCAGGCGGGCGACGGCGGGGACGTTGTTACCAATGAGGAGTTTGGTGACTTTCACTTTCAGGTGGAATGGAAAATCGCAAAGAACGGTAATTCAGGAATCATGTTTTTTGTCCATGAATCACCTGAATACGCTTATCCTTGGATGACCGGACCCGAAATGCAGGTATTGGACAATGATGGGCATCCGGATGCCAAAATCAGGACCCACAGAGCTGGTGATCTTTATGATTTGATTGAATCCAGTGAAGAAACGGTAAAGCCTGTTGGGGAATGGAATCTGGCCGAAATAATTGCCAAGGATGGCAATCTGGAATTATACCTTAATGGTGTAATGGTGGTAGCTACCACCATGTGGACTGAAGAATGGGATGAAATGGTCGCCAACTCCAAATTCAAGGATATGCCGGGTTTTGGTAAATTCCAAAAAGGAAAGATAGCCCTTCAGGACCATGGCGATGAAGTATGGTTCAGAAATATCAGAATTAAAAAACTATAAATTCAAAAAACCGGACCTGCAAGTGATCCGGTTTTTTTATTCTCATTTTTGAGTGATAGGGTACCTGTTTCTTGCCCAATCCATTATACCCCCCTCCAAATTATATACTTTCTCAAAACCGTTTTTTTGAAGGATACCGGCAGCCTGTCTACTCCTTGCCCCCACTGTACAATACACATAGATTTCTTTGTCCTTTGGAAGGGATTTTATTTTTTCTTCAAAATCTCTTTGGTAAATATCAATGACAAGCGCATTGGGTAGGTGTCCTTGTTGAAATTCCCCCAATGTCCTTACATCAAGTACAATACCATTGTCTGATTGAATCAATTCATAAAATTTTGCGGAAGACACATTTTGAATTTGGCCTTTTGGCTTTACGGTCTCCACTTTATTGTCATTTTGTCCGCTTTGCGGACCACAGGCATAGAAGAAGATAGAAAGGGATAAAATTAGAAGAACAGGCTTCATAAGATTCAAGTTGTAATTGTTTTGATAATCCGCTAATTTACAATATCCTCTTAATTGCCAATGTGCATTAAATCACCAAATGCGGAATATGACACAGATAAGATGTACTGTTTAATTTTGCACAGGTCTATTTGGCTTTGATACCATCACAATTTAGTAAACTTTCTATGATAAAAATATCAGAAATAAGAATCCTTCCGAATTTAAAATGTTTGTTACTGTTCTGCCTGACAATCCTTTTTGCGGGGGTGCAGGTAAGCTGCCAAAGGGGCGGTGGGAAAGAGGAATTCAATACCAATGAAGAAGACAATAAAGTCAGGGATAAAGTGTCCATAGATGAAATTGAGGAAGGGATAAAAGCTTATATAGAGCAGGAAAAGGCCAGAAATGATGGCTTTTTCCTTGTAAATGATGAGAAAAGGGAGTTGAGATTAAAATTGGTCCGGGTACATACGGAATACCTGTCCAATTTAGGTCCAAGCCGTCATTTTGCCTGTGTCGACCTGGCTGATGAAAAAGGGGACGTATATGATGTCGATTTCTTTTTGGAAGGAGAACCGGGCAATATGAAAGTGACCGAGACCTCCCTTCATAAATTAAATGGAAAACCAAGATATTCCTGGAAACAAATGGTAGATAAAACCTGGAGAAGGGTGCCGGTAAAAGAGTCGTCTAAAGACCTTCTTGGGGTTAGGGAGGGCACTGATAAATTCGATTTTTTTTACAGGGCCACCTTACCTAAAATCTCTTCCAAGGCAAAGGTCTGGATTCCGATAGCAAAGTCTGATAACTATCAAGAAGTCCAGGTCAAATCTATCAAGGCTCCGGGTAAACAATCTATGGTGGAGGAAAAAGAGTTTGGGAATACTATTTTGGTCTTAGATTTAAATACTTCGCATAGCGGCCAAGAGATAGAGGTAGTTTATGAGGTCATTAGGAAAGAAAAAGTGCCTTATACTGAAACTGATGGGAATCTTAGACGTTACTTGGAACCGGATTTATTACTTCCGGTAGGAGGCAGATTTAAAGAAATAGCCCAAGAAGCGATCAAAGGGAAGGAAAATGATGGGGCTTTAGTACATGCAAGGGCATTGTACGATTACATCATTGACAATATGCGGTACATGAAATTTGGAACTTATGGAACAGGAAGTGCAGATTTTGCCTGTGATTCTAAAACTGGAAATTGTACAGAGTTTCATTCTTTTTTCATCTCACTGGCAAGGTCGATTGATATACCAGCAAGATTTGCCATTGGTGCTTCCATCCCTTCCGAAAGAAATGAAGGAGGCATAGATGGGTATCATTGCTGGGCTGAATTTTATGCAGAAGGGAAGTGGTGGCCTGTAGATATCAGTGAAGGGAACAAATATACTGCGCTGGCTACGTATTACTTTGGAAGACATCCCGCTAACCGCATAGAGTTGAGTAAAGGAAGAGATCTAAAGCCTGAACCAATGCCAAATTCTGGTCCAATCAATTTTCTCGCTTATCCACTGATGGAAGAAAATGGGGAGATACTTTATCCCAAAACAACATTTTCTTTCAATAGGATAAACTAAAAGAGGCTGTCTCAAATCAGAGACAGCCTCTTTTTTATTCAGGTAGCTATCTTAATCAATTTCATTGGCCTAATATGAAGCCTTTTATTTGACTATGGATATAACCTCATTTCTAATAATATTCAATTTTAATCTTTTGAAGAAGGATGCTCGCCTCCGCTTGGGTGCTCCTCTCCTGAAGGATGTTCAGAATCATCGCTTGGATGTTCTTCACCGGAGGGATGTTCTTCTTCGGCTGGTTCATCTTCAGTTTGCTCTGTTTGATCTTCAGTCTTTTTATTTCCACAGGAAGTAATTGTTGTTCCCATTAGAAACCCGAACACGAACAAAAGGACAAAGATTGATTTAAGTTTTTTCATGAACATGATTTTGTGTTTTTTGGTGATTGATGGTTTTTTATAATTTCTAATTTACAAAATTATTTCAGATCCTGGATGGGTTTTTCTCTTTTCTTTATTCATGAGTAAGGATCATTGCTTCAAGTCTATTGTAGCATTTTTCCGACAAACCTTCATAATCGGCATTTTTCTGGAAGGGGGAAGGATCAATAGGAGCAGAGAAATATACCCTGACTTTACCTGGTTTGAGGAGTATGGAGCCTCTCTTCATTATTTTATCAGCACCAATAACAGCCATAGGGAGGATCGGAATGCCTGTTTCAATAGATATCCTAAAAGCACCACGTTGAAAGGGAAGCAATGTTTGGTCCGTATTATTCCTGGTTCCTTCGGGTGCTACCACTATTGAAATTCCATTGGCCAGGATTTTAAGTAGCCTTTCTACAGAGGCTTTCCTTGAAGCTGCATCTTTTCTGTCCACCCAAACGGCCACTCTTGATACAACGAATCCAAAAAATGGGACTTTGGACAATTCTTTTTTACCAATAGCGCGAATTTCTTGGGGGATAGCGATTGGTATCACCGGGGCGTCTATAAAAGAACGGTGATTGAAGATGTAGATATAGGGTTGACCAGGCTTTACATGCTCTTTCCCGTGAATTTCATAGCGGATTCCAGATAGAAAAGACCAGATTTTTGCCCATAGCCTGATGAAAAAAAAAGAAATTTTCCCTGCTTTTGGGCTTACAATAAGTGGAATTACAACAAACAAGCCTAAAATCAACATTAAAATTATGAAAATCAAGGCCGAATAAAGGGTGTAAATCCATTGCAGTATTTTCATTTTCCTCTGACTTTGGTTAATTTTGTGTATCGTAAATTATTAATCAACTCTTTGCTTGCATGCCCCTGAAAGCGCTTTTCAGGGGCTCTTTTTTTAGTAAGCGATCAGATTTTTTAATTTTTCACGAAATCTATCTAAAGGAAGGAAGTTTTTCTCAAGACTTGGAGCGAATGGGACAGGGGTATCCAAACTTCCTTCCCGCATGACAGGGGCATCTAATAGCTCAAAACAATGTTCAGAAATCCAGGCAACGATTTCAGCACCAATTCCTCCGGTCAGACAGTCTTCCTGAAGGAATAGTACTTTCCCTGTTTTCTCCACAGTTTTTCTTACTGCATCCTTGTCCCAGGGAAGCAAAGTTCTTAAGTCCAAGATGTCCGCATCGATTCCCAACTCATCGGTGACTTTAATGGCCCAGTGTACGCCCATGCCGTAGGTGATGATACTTACGGCTTCACCCTCTTTTTCCAATTTTGCCTTCCCAACTTCTATCGTGTAATAATCATCAGGAACCTGCCCGGAAATCGAGCGGTAAAGCGCTTTGTGTTCAAAAAAGAGATATGGATTTGGGTCTTCAATGGCAGCATTGAGTAATCCTTTCGCATCAGCAGGATTGGATGGATAGACGATTTTTAATCCGGGAGTATGAAAAAACCAAGCTTCATTGGATTGGGAATGAAAAGGGCCCGCAGCTACACCGGCTCCCGTGGGCATTCTGACCACCACATCGGCATTTTGTCCCCATCGGTAATGAATTTTCGCAAGGTTATTGACGATCTGATTGAATCCACAGCTTACAAAATCAGCAAACTGCATTTCTACCATGGATTTATAGCCTTTGATGGACAATCCTAATGCTGCACCAATGATGGCACTTTCACATAAAGGAGTATTCCTTACCCTTTCAGTTCCAAACTGGTCTATGAAACCCTCTGTTACTTTGAAAACACCCCCATAAGTTGCTATGTCCTGTCCCATAAGGACCAGATTGGGGTATTTTTCCATAGATTGTTTTAAGCCCTCGGATATAGCATCCACAAATCTTTTTTCTGTGGATTTTTCCTTATTTGGAGAGATGATGGACTGATGAAAAGGGGCATAAATATCTGCCAATTCTTCTTGGGTATCAGGAGTGATCACCTCCTCTGCAAAAGCTAAATCAAGTCCTTTATTGATAGAGGCTTTAATTTTCTTATTTATCTTTTCTTTAAGCTCTTGGGTCAGTACCCCAATTTCCTCCAGGTATTTTTCGTAATTGTCAACTGGATCTTTTAGGGCCCATGTTTCCATGAGTTCTTTGGGAACATATTTTGTTCCGGAGGCCTCCTCATGTCCTCTCATCCTAAAAGTAAGTGCCTCTACTAAAACAGGCCTTGGATTTATTCTGATATCTTCTGCTAGGTTTTTGATAGTGTCATAAACTTCCAGGACATTGTTCCCATCAATACGGACAGCCTCCATGCCGTAACCTGGGCCTTTTTCTGTAAAATACTTAAAGGCAAATTGTTCTTCACTTGGAGTAGAAAGCCCATAGCCATTGTGTTCAACTACAAAAATCACAGGTAATTTCCATACTGCGGCCACATTCAGTCCTTCGTGAAAATCTCCCTCAGAACTAGCTCCATCACCTGAAAATACCAAAGTGACTTTATTTTCCTTAGAAAGTTTATGCGCTAGTCCAATCCCATCTGCGATGGCCATTTGAGGGCCTAAATGAGAGATCATCCCTACAATATGATGTTCTTTACTGCCAAAATGAAAGGACCTGTCCCTTCCTTTGGTAAATCCGGATTTTTTTCCCTGGAACTGGGCAAAGAGCCTTTCCAAAGGCAAGTCCCTTCCGGTAAAGATCCCCAGGTTCCGGTGCATGGGAAGAATAAACTCATCTTTGTCCAATGCATTCACGGCGCCAATGGAGATGGCTTCTTGGCCCCATCCGCTGAACCATTTCGAAATTTTTCCTTGACGGAGCAGGATCAGCATTTTTTCCTCAATCCTGCGGGGCATTAAGAGGGATTCGTATAGCTTTAATAAAGTGTGGTCATCGTAAGATTTTCTATTGAAAGATATCGCCTGTGTAGCTTCGATCAATTTGGACATATGGGTTTATTTTTACGCCAAATTAGGAGAAAAAAGCAAGGGAAAAAACTGACCTTCCATTTTGTTTCCTTTTGTAATAATCGGTACTCCTTTCAATAATTCTTCATCCGTGTTTGAGACAGTGCCATCGGCAAACACATTCAATACAAAAGCCCTTCTGCTTCGGTTAGACTTGTTTTCGTAACTTCCGTGTACCATCAAAGGATGATGAAAGGTAGCATAACCGGCTTTAAGTTCGACAGGGACAGGCTTGAATGCTGCTTTTTGTTCTTCGGTCAAAAATTGTAACAATCCTTCCATTTGACCAGCTAGTGCGGGTTTTTGGAGTAATCCCCACTTGTGGCTTCCCGGAACATAATAAATACAACCATTCTCAATAGTAGCATCATCCAAACCGCACCAGCAGGTGAGGTGCTGCATTTTAACTGTTCTGGTCCAATAGGAATAATCCTGATGCCAGGCGACAACACCGCCGTGGTGGGCAGGTTTACAAAAAAGCTGGTCATGCCAAAAACGGACACCTTTTCCGCCCAGTAATTGATGGGCAGCCATTAAAAATGCCGGATTCCAAATCACATCATGGAATGCTTTTGAAATCCTCCAATGCCCTAGCGAATGAAAGAGTACTGTGTTGGGATCCGTGGATTCATTAGAATGAAATTCATGAAAAAGGTGATGCAGCGGATGCATGGGGTCTGCTACTTCCTCCAGTTCTTTCTTTAGAACTTCAATCTGTTTTTCATCTAATAGCTTTATTCCGCTAAGATACCCTTGCTCATTGAAAAATTCTATTTGTTCTTTACTTAGGCGGTATTGGTCCCAATCCTGCCTGGATTTGGGCTGTGGAAACAAATCAGTGATAGGGTGATGGTAGTGAGATAGGTCTTCCATTTGGCTTTTAAATTACAATCCATAATTTAAAGACTATCAAGCGAAAGAAAAACAACTATTTGTTAACAGTGTGATTAATCTTTTCAAATTAAATTTTAAGCGGTTTTTTCACTTAAAGCTTCTACCGGTTCTTCCAGCTTGCTTAACCTGTCTAATAAGGGAGGGTGTGAATAATTTACAAAAACATACCAGGGATGTGGGTTAATATTGCTGAGGGTGTTTACAGACAATGTTTTTAAAGCTTCTGCCAAGGGCTTTCCTGCAAAAGTATTTTTGGCAAATTCATCTGCTTCAAATTCATTTTTTCTACTCAAAATATTCATTCCTATTCCCAGGACCATAGAAATGGGAGAAAATAACATGGTAAAGCCAATGATATTGAGGTGGATGGCCATTTGTTTGCCTCCTAAGGCCAGGCTAATGTTTTCACTGAAAATAAACAAAGAAAGGATATAGAGAAGAACTCCCACTTGGACCACCGATGCAAACATTCCCCAGATGATGTGCTTTTTTTTGTAATGACCGATCTCATGTGCCAAAACAGCTACCAGTTCATCAGGAGTGTGCTGTTCGATCAAAGTATCGTACAGGACTACTTTTTTTCTTTTTCCAAACCCTGAAAAAAACGCATTGGCTTTGGAAGATCTTTTGCTCCCATCAATAACAAAAATATTTTCCAAAGGAAAACCCACTGTTTGGGCATAATGGATGATTTTAGACTTCAGTTCCCCATCTTCCAAAGGGGTAAGCTTGTTGAACAAGGGTAGGATGAGGGCAGTGTAAAATAGGTTGACAAAAACCATGAATGCCGCACTGATCAACCAAAATTGCCACCAAAAATCTTTGCCCATGTAGCTGATTAGAGTAAGTAGAACCGTCAAGAGACCACCCCCAATCAGAATGGATAAAAGGTAACCTTTTACTTTGTCACTGATGTAGGTTTTTTTTGTGGTTTTATTGAACCCATATTTTCCTTCGATTCCAAATGTCTGATAATAATCAAACGGAATGGAGATGACATCTGACCCTATAAAAATGACGCCGAAGAAAATTAAGGAAAGCAATATGGGGTTTTCAATCATGCTTCTTAACCAATCATCCACCCAGCCAAAGAATCCAAAATAGATAAAGCAAAAAGTTAAGGTGAAAGAAAAAACAGAGGTTAAGAGCCCAAAGCGGTAATTGGTAATTTGGTATGCTTTAGATTTAAGAAGTTTTTCTCTATCTACATACTCTTTCAGCGTAGAAGGCACAGGTGGTACCTCTCTTTTGATGTTCAAATAACCTAGGATTTTTTCAAAAATAAAACCAATTGTAAGCACACCTAGCAATAGGTATTTGATCCAAACTGCGTCCATGAAAATCATTATTAGAATTTAGGGCAAGGTAGAATGGTGTCCCGGCTTCTGATTTTATTCTGGTTTTTATCTGCCAGAAGAAATGACAGGCTGATTTCATGGGCTCCTCCTGACTGAATACCAAGTCTGGAAACTGTGTAATCAAAGCTGTAACCCACACTCACCCCGCTTATCAGATTGACACCTGCCATTAGGACGATGGCATCGCGATTACTCTGCTGTTCTACCGGTCGGTAAGGTAAACCCCTGTACCAAAGTCCAATGATCAAAGGCTCTGCATAAAGGTACGCGCCCACATCAAGCTGCTCAAAGGGACCCTGTCTTTTGTAATTTAGGGTAGGTACTATATAGCGTTCTTTGAACATGTGGGTAAAGTCATTTCGATAGCCTCCTGTCCCTAAAGAAATTTTATATCCCGTGTGAAAAGAAAGCTTGTAGGGAAGATTACTTATTCCGTTCTCTAAAAAAGATTGATTGGGTTGGTTAAGATGGTCTGCTGCCACACCAAACCAAAACTTATCCGTGAAGAATAAACCTCCTGCTGAAAGGGAAAGTAAATTTACCGGTTCACCAAGTCCAGGAATATCCGATCCGGGCAGTAAAGGGCCTGTTGGATTGTTCCTGTCTATTTGGTTGGCAAATACCAAGTTTTCAAAAAAGCCGATATCTCTCCTTATATAACTTGCCCTGATTCCCGGTCTAAAATATGCCCTTTCACCTAACCTTAACTCATAAGAATACAGGCCGGCCAGTGTAAAAGACCTCAGTTTGGCAGCACCTTCTGTATCGCTCATAACCAAGAGCCCAACTCCGCTGTTATAATCATCCAAAAATGTGTCAAAATAAGCAGAAAATGTTGTAAACTGAGCGTCCAAACCAGGCCATTGGTTTCTGTAATTAAAGCCTACCCTAGGCAGCATTTCAGATCCAGCGAATGCAGGGTTTAAATACAAGGGGGCTGCGTAATATTGACTATATTGGGGATCTTGAGCTTTGGAATCAAAAAATAAAAAAAAGCCAAAGACCAGCAAAAAAAGACGATATAGATAAGACCTTTGCAACTTTTTATTCGTTAATTGGTAAAATGAACACATCAAACTAAACGATCAACTCCTTTAGTTGTTTTAGTGATTATGGTGTAAAATATGAAAACGGCAACAAATTACATAAATATATATTTATTTTTCTTTTTGCTCAGTGGGTTATTTTGTTTTTCGGCCCTGCAAAATGCCTCAGCTCAGGGATTTAATAACAATCAATGGATTTTTGGTTATTGTGGATCCGGCCAGGAAAACAGCTTTTTGTCATTTGGTAGGGGAGAAGATCCGATAGTCCGGACTTTACCGGGGACCATATTAGTAGGGTCAGAGACCGGGAATGTTGATAATAACGCAATTGCAGTAGATCCGATCACTGGGCAAGTTTTATTTTTTACAAATGGTGTCTTAGTTTACAATTACGATAATCTTATTATTCAAGGTGCCCCCAACGGAATAAATGGTCAGACTGATCAAAGACAGTCAGTAGCTATCGGTACTTTGGATTATGAACCCAATGGAGATAGGGTTTTTTATATTTTTCATGTTGCCCCAAATGGTCAGCTTCTGTACTCCGTAGTGGACATGAATGCTGCTGGAGGTGCACAAGGAATAGCACCACCTCTTGGTGCAGTGATTTCACTCAATCAACCTGTAGGGACATCAGCTTCTGGGGCTATTTTAGTAGTAAAAACACCACAGTCCCCTTCTTATCTTATAAGTTTTGAAGGTGGGGAATTGGTGTCGCGAAGAATTGAGCCGACGCAAGGGGATTTTATTGTAAGTGGCAATATCTCATTTCCTTTTACTCCTAAGGCTATTGTATTTGAAGAGTCCACAGGGAAACTGATTTTGATTCCGGAAAATGCCGGGGATGATATTGCCGTGCTTGATTTTGATGCTTCCACCGGTTCTTTTGGTGCCTTTAATTTTGTTTCCCAATCAGGCGGGGCGGACACCATTGAAGGAGCTGCATTTTCGCCCGATGGACAATTCCTTTACTTTTCAAGAGGCAATGAACTTCTCAGAGTTCCTATTAATGACCTGGATGCAGAACCTGAAGTACTCCCTTTAGAAGGAACTATTGATAGGATTTTCGACATCAAAGTTGGTCCTGATGGTAGATTGTATTACATCTATGAGGAGACAGTTGGCGGGCCGCAGCTTATAGGTAGAGTGAATAACCCCGATGAAACGGTGCTGGATGAGTTGGATATTGAAGAAGATCCTTTTAATGGTACAGATTTTTGTGGTCGGGTTTTTCCACAATTTGCGCCTAATCAGGATGTCAACCCTACAGTTGACTTTACATGGGAGCCGGATCTGCCTTGTAGCAATAACCCTGTCCAATTGACCAGTATTATCACTCCTGAAAACTACAGGCCGGTAAGTTTTGAATGGACTTTTAATCCCCCCCTGACCAATGAAGACGGTCAGCCAATTGATATTGATTTTAATCAGGAACACTTGTTGATTCCGGAAGAGGCTACCGCCAATCAAAGTATTCAGGTAACACTTACTGTAACTTTTGCTGACGGTAACACCATTTCGGTTCCAAAAACCATTCAACTGACAGAAAACAACCTTCAGGCAAATTTTAGAGCTCAGGATACTACTGTATGTGAAGGGGCTTGTGTGGATATCGGGTCTTTGCTTGAAGTGCAGCAAGGAGGCGGCCAAGGTGGGGAGAACCCCAATATTGGTGGAGGTGGACAAGGTGGAAATTATGAGTATTTCTGGTCGAATAGAAGAGATGAAGGTTGGGTAACCGATACCAACAACTGTGTTGATCTGCCAGGGCTTTATTGGGTTTTGGTCAGGGAGCCAGGATCGGAATGTTATGCTTATGCGGAAATCAGGGTAAGAATCTGGGATCTTCCAGATCAAAGTAATAATATATGGTATTTTGGAAATGGGGCGGGCCTTGATTTTAACCCTGACCCAGATGACCCCAATGGTCCTGTACCAAGACCGGTTGGTCATAACCGAAATATTCCGGCCGGGACTACCACCATTTCAGATGAAACAGGACAGGTTTTGTTTTTTACGGATGGAGAGTCGGTCTGGGATCTCAATGGGGATCTGATGAACAATGGGGATAACATCGGAGGAAACAATCAAGCTTCCGAGGGGGTAATTGCTGTTCCTGTACCTCAAAATCAGACAATTTTCTATGTATTTACCACTCAAAGAGCTGCTGATGGAAGTAACCGTGTAAGCTACTCGGTGGTGGATATTAAAACGGATAACCCTACCGGGGTAGGAAGTGTGGTGACTAAAAACAATTTTCTTTTCAGTCCGAGTACCGAACATTCAGCCGCTCTTGCGTCCGGTGATACCACTTGGGTATTATTCCATGAATTGGGGAACAATACCTTTAGGGCTTATCCCGTCAGCCAGTTTGGTATAGGGCAACCTGTTTTTTCCTCTGTTGGATCTAATCATAGTTTTAATACCGGTGTTGGAAGTATGAAGTTCAGCCCGGATGGCAGCCAAGTGGCAATTACTATTCAAGACGGAAATTGTTCGAGACTGGAAATTTTTAATTTTAACCAAGGGACTGGGAGGCTTACGGAATACGCTTTATTGGATTTGGGCTGTACGGGTGAGGAAATTTATGGGCTTGAGTTTTCCAATGACGGAAGTAGGGTGTTTGTTTCATTTACAGGTAGTCCTGGAAAAATTGAAGAGTATTTCATCAAACGTCCCGAATCGGCTGTGGTAGGAGAGGATATTGATACAAACCTTTCTTGTTTCGATTGTTTCAATTCGGCCAGCACAAGAGCACAAAGGGAAAATTGTATTTTGGCATCCAAAAATGTTTTGAGTACCTCGGGACCATTTGGGGCTTTGCAAGTAGGTCCGGATGGCCAGATTTATGTTGCCCGTCCTGGCGCCAATGAAATTACAACAATAAGTCCAGGAGTAAATTGTATTGATAGTTTTTATTCTGAGCAGGGTATTTCCCTAGTCCCTGGTTCTTCCATGAATCTGGGGTTGCCTGCATTTGTACAGCAGTCAGGAAGCAGTATTCCGGAGCCTGCTTTGGCAGGGCCGGAAAGAATCTGTCTTGACCCGGAATTTGGTGCCCTTGCCTTGTTTGAGGGTGGAGGTGAGCCTGATATTGACAGTTATTTCTGGACAATTGTCCATGAAGATGGAGAGGTGATTATTGCTGATTTTGGAGGCGCAGGAGAGCAGTTTCAAAATTTGGAGCAAGCTTTACCAAGAGCAGGTATTTATACCGTATCTCTTCGGGTGGACAGATGTGGGGATCCTGAATATTTCAGAGAAGAAATAGAAGTGGAAGTAGTGGATGCACCGGAGATCACCTTGCCGGATGAGTTTACATTATGTGTTGGAAGTCCAGTGCAGCTGACAGCTATAGATGGATACGATCCTGCCGAAGGATTGTATGATTTTGAGTGGAGAAATGCTGCCGGCCAGCTTATTGGTGATGAAAATAGCAATACTATTGAAGTTTCGGAGGAAAGCATATACACAGTTACAGTTAGATTTAGGCTGCCCGACGGTCTCAGTCCTGAGGAATTTGACGTTTGTCCGGCCAGTAAATCTGTTTTTGTAGGACCTGCATTTGATTTTGATATTACCCAAAGTGCCGAAGAAGTTTGCTTTGACGAACCTCTGGTTGTCTTTTCTCCCAATACGCCCATATCAGGAGAGTGGTTCTATAGACCTGCTGGCTCACCGAACAGGGTTTCTTTAGGAACTGCCTTTGAGTTGGAGTTAATCCCTTCAACTTTACCGTCTCCCGGGGATTATGAGATTATATTTTTTGCGGAAGATCCTTTGGTTGAAGGTTGTTTTGTTGAAAAAATTGCTCCTTTAACCATTTTCCCCTTGCCCGAGGTTGAAGTAGTAATCCTTGCTGATTCAGATGATTGTGTCAATCCCAACGGAAGTTTTGTAGTCACTGCATTGACTGCCGTCCAAAGTCTTGAAGTGCTGGAATTAGGGTTGAACTTTGGTCCATTGGCAGCAGGTGAAAGCATTCCAGCCTTCACCGATTTAGATCCAGGATTGTACACAATACAGATGCGTAATGAATTCAATTGTGAATTTGTGCAATCTGTTACCATTCGTAATCTTAATCCCTCTCAGGGAATAGATGGTTATGAAGTTACTGCTGTATCTGAAGCTTGTGATGCGCAGGGTGTTCAGGAGGGGCAGATTGTGATAAGATTTGTCAGCGGGCCTGTCAATGGATCCTATCAGCTTGTCCGACAAGGGGATGGAGCAGTTTTTTTAGGATCCATTTCAAATGCGGAAGAGGTAATTGTGAATGTTCAGGCTGGAATTTATGCCGTTAATATTGAGGATGAAAATGGCTGTTCAGTGCCATTTGATCAGCTAATGGAAATTGATCAGGTAAATTTTGTAGATTTTTCAGTGCCATCAACCGTTGAGGCCTGTGGCTCATTTACCTTTACTCCTCAATCTCCGGATCAGTTGGTCTTTACAGTAAGGAATAGTGCGGGGAATATCATTCAGGCAAATCTGGATGGTAGTTACACTTTGGCTGAAGCAGGTAATTACGTTATTCGTGGTGAAGATCCAAATGGTATTGATTGTCCTTTGGAAAGAGAAACCAATGTAGTTATAATCGCTCCTCCGGTTTTTAGTTTGACAGGTCCCCGGGTCGATTGTGAACTTGGAGTGTTTTATGAGGCAGTCTTAGGTCCTAATGAAGACCCGAATCAAGTCTTTATATTTTGGTTAGATGCTAATAGGCAGGTAGTCAGCCGTAACCCTTTGTTCTTCCCAAGATCTACTGGGGAGTATTTCCTGGAAGTCCAGCCAAGATCAGGAACCTTGTGTGAAAATCAATCCATCTCTTTTGTTGTAGATGACATTGTTCCTGAAATCAATGTGGAACTGGTTGCTGAACCGTTTTGCGCAGATGATCCATTTACTATTATTTCTATAGTGGCGGATTTGACAGATGTTTCCCTAATTGAATGGTATGAAATTGTCGATGGGCAAAGGGTATTGCAGGAGAATTGGATAGGTTTTCAGGATGTCGTGGTTTTATTCAATGGGGTGTTTGAAGTGGAGTTGACCAATTCGGATGGGTGTGTGGTCGGATCTGCCCAAATTGAAATAAGGCAATCCACGATCGTCCCTCCGGTATTGGAATCAAAATATGTAATTTGTGCTCCTGAAGGTGTTACTTTTGAAATTGATCCTGGACAGTATACCAACTACTCTTGGTTGTTAGAAGGAGAAGAAATTGCCACCACAGCTACCTTTACTCCAGTACTTCCTGGTCAATATGAACTGATTGTATCAGATGATCAGGGTTGCCAATTTAATGCAAGGTTTGAGGTGGAAGAAAATTGTGAAGTCGATATTAGAATACCAAATGCAGTGCTATTGGGTGATCCAGATAGAAATTTCAGGGTTTTCCCAACTGAATTTGTAGACGAACTGGAAGTGTTTATCTACAATAGGTGGGGGGAATTGATTTTTTATTGCGAAAATTCAAACATAAACGGAGAGAGGGAACTTTGTATTTGGGATGGTGTTGTAAATGGAAGGTTTGTTCCTGTCGGAACATACGCAGTCGTGGTCAATTATGGAAGTACCCGTCAAAATGTAAAGAGAACTTTGAGAAGCGCAATTCTAGTATTACAGTAAAAATATGATTACCTTAATTTCACCAGCTAAAACCCTCGATTTAAGTACAACTGAAGTAAAATTGAACAGCCAGCCGGAGTTTGTGACAGAAACAATGGAATTAGTGGAAATCATGAAGGGAAAAGGTGCCAAAGATCTCATGCAATTGATGGGCATTAGCGAAAAACTTGCCATGTTGAATGAGTCCAGGTACAGGGAGTTTCAGAAAAAATTTGATCCTGAAAATTCAAAACAAGCCTTGCTTGCATTTAAAGGGGATGTGTATACAAAAATTGATGTTGATAATTATTCAACAGCAGATTTTGAGTTTGCCCAAAAGCACTTGAGGATTTTGTCTGGATTGTACGGGCTTCTTAAGCCTATGGATTTGATTCAGCCTTACCGACTTGAAATGGGAATCAGGTTGGAGAATAGAAAAGGAAAAAATCTTTATGAATTTTGGGGGCAGAGGATTGCAAAAGCAATAGATCAGGCTGCAAAAGGTGCACCTGTAATCAATTTGGCTTCGCAGGAATATTTCAAGGCGGTAGATACTACTGTGCTACAATCAAAGGTAATTTCCCCTGTATTTAAAGAGTACAGGAATGGTAAATATCAGATTATCGGTTTATTTGCCAAGCAAGCCAGGGGACTGATGACAGATTATATCATTAAAAACAGAATCAATGACCCAGAGCAGTTGAAGGTTTTCAATGAAGATAAATATGAGTTTAAAGAGGAGTTGGATAACGGGGAGTGGTTGTTTGTGAGGTAGGATTTTTTAATGGATTTGAAATCAAAGTAAAAAAAACAATTTTTAGATTTAGAAAAATGTATTTTGTTTTTGTTTATGTATATTTCATTTTTTGACTAAATTTAAATCAGGATCTTTGTGGGTTTGCTGTGTCTAATGGGAAAAAAGTCAACATATCTCCTTATTTTATCTCTAACTTTGTTTAACCTGTTTTTGTATTTGGGTTTCAGGCACGCAGCCCTTGCCTATGAAAAGATTGCCATATTTGAAAAAGAGATTGAGGAAAATGTTGAATTTGGGATTTTTGGCCCTGATGAGCTCTGCTTGTATTATGGAAGTATAATTGGCGATTTTTCTGGAGGGGGACTTCCTACGGATGTTTTTTCCTGGAGGATTTTAAAGGAAGATGGTAGTCTAGTGATTAGTCGCGAAGGCGGGTTTCAAACATTTAGTTTTACTTTTTCAGAGGAGGGTCTTTATGTTATTCATCTTAGTATTAGAAGGGGAACAGATTTAGTTTATTCTGGCTCAAAAGAAGTTAAAATTAATCTTGGTGCAAATATTATCCTTCAAAATTCATATTTAATCTGTAAAGATGGGGTTGTGGAATTATCACTCATTCATCCTGAGGACCCTGGATTACCTGACTATTTCATAGAATGGAAAGATCAAATCGGGAATATTGTTGGCACGGGAAATACCGTGTCTCTTAACTCTCCTGGTGTTTACAGAGTTGATTTTTACTCCAGAAATGAACAGGGGCAAATAGTCTGTCCTTTTACACAGTTTACCACAGTATCTTTTCCAGAAGAATATTTTTTGAATGTTTCCGAGTCTGAGGTTTGCTTTGGCTGGAGAGAAATTGATTTGAGCACAAATAGCATTGTTCCAGGAACCTGGTACTTTCAAAAACTTGGGGCTGGTAATAGGGTTTTACTGGGAGAAAGGAGCAATATAACATTCAATGTGTTGGATTTGGATGGTCCTGGTGATTATGAGTTGATTTTTGAGGTAGATAATTCTGACAATGTATTTTGTAAATTAGAAGATAGAATTCCATTTACTCTATTGCCTCAGGCGGAAATTGACATTGACTTTGTGTCAGATGCAGGAAATTGTAGCTTGGGAAATGGTGCGATTCAAATAAACCTTTTGACTGATGTTGACAGACTCCAAATCATCAGAGTTGATCAGGTAATAGAAGAATTCTTTAATTTGACCCCCTCGGATTCTTCTTTAATTATTTCTGGTTTAAGCTCAGGTGTTTACAGCATCAGATATTCCCTGGGAAACTGTACTAGCTTTATGCCCTTTGTGATAGGGCTTGAAGAACAAGATGCTGAATTAAAATTTGAAATTGTGGAAATTATTCCTGAAACATGTACTGAAACCGGGAAGCAAGATGGAAAGATAAAAGTTAGAATGGAAAATGGGCCTTTTAATGGTAGTTATAGAATTCTAAGCGTGAATGGATTGCCGTATACAGAGGATGAACTTCCAGGATCTTCAGGTGTAATAACTAATCTCCAAGAATTTCAAATTAGTTTAAGGTCAGGCTTTTATTTTTTGGAATTAATGGATGAAAATGGCTGTGTCCTGCCGACTTCAGAAGGTTTCAGAATTCTCAATAAAGACCAGGTCTCATTTGATGTACCTATTAGGTTAAATATTTGTGGAGAATATGAATTTATTCCTATTACAGATCAAAATTTATGGTTTGAATTAACTTATCCCGATAATCAGGTAGTTACTAAACTTACAGGAGAACCTTTTACACTTTTTGAGAGTGGAAATTATACCATCAGGGGACTGGAAACAGATCCAGAAAGGGGATTGTGTCCTAGGGAAATGACATTTAGAGTTGTGGCAAATGAGGCGATTGTTTACGAGCCAGTTCTTGTCAGTCAGGATTGCTTTGGGAATAAAACCTATCAGGCAGAGGTTTTTGGTCGTGATCCGAGTAATTTGATATTTACGTGGTATAATGAAAAAAATCAAGTTGTAGGAAATGGTCAGTTTCTGTTTCCAACTTCTTTTGGAGAGTTCAAGTTGGATGTTCAGGTTAGGAATGCCGAACCCTGTCCAAACCCACCTAAGAGATTTACGGTAAATCAAGCCGTATTAGAAGTTGAGGTAGACATTATTGAAGCTCAGTATTGTCAAGAGAAGCGCTATTCTATTCTAAGCATAATTACTGACTTTGATCAGGCAGAATATTTTGAATGGATATTTATTGATAATTCTGGAAATTCTTTTAATCTGAATCAGTTTAATGGACTTTCAGAAATTAAAATTGAAGAATACGGTTTTTATGAAGTGGTTGTGTACAATGAAAGAGGTTGTGAAATTGGTAGAAAGATAGAGGAAGTTAGGGAATTGATTGGTACTGCAGATTTTTCTATTCCTGAGGAATTAGTGGTTTGTGAAAACTATAATTTAGTCCCGGAAACTTCCTTGGATTTTGAATTTAAGGTAATAACGCCCACTGGAGATCAAATTATTTTTACAAAGGGGGAACCAATTATATTGGATAAGGAAGGGGAGTATATTGTTGAGTCAATGGCCTCAATTGAAGATGAGCCTCTTTGCCGGATAATAAAAAAAATCAATGTTAAAATTGCCCAACCCATAGATTTTGAAGTTGTTTTGGTCAGGGAGGACTGTGAGGGAAATTTGATTTACAAAGCTGAAATATTCAATGAAGATCCTGACTTATTTGATTTTTATTGGTATGAAGCAAGTGGAAACGTTATCGGCACCGATCAATTCTTACAGCTAAGTAGTTTTGGAGAATACCAACTTGATGTGCGACCGAAGAATAGTGTAAGCTGTCCCCGGCCTTTAAAGGATTTTACAGCAGAACAGCCAATTGTATCCATTGATATTTCTTTAGAAGGATTACCAATTTGCCCTGACCCAGGTTTTACTTACATCAACCTTATTTCGGATTTGAGTTTATTTACTCCAACAATAAAATGGTATCATACAGACAGCCAGGGAAACCGTATTGAAAAAGACGGGTTTGAAAATGAAACTGTGGTAGCTGTAATGGAAGAAGGATTGTATGAAGTTGAGGTTTATAATTCCAAAGGATGCCTATTGGCCAATGAAGCAATCTTAATTTCAAAAAGCCAAGACCAGCTTAGACCGGAAGTTGATGAGGAGTATGTTTTTTGTCCTTCCTTAGGAGAGATCCCGGAGATCGATCCGGGACAATTCAATCAATATGAGTGGTACTTAGAAGGCTCACTTCTTCATGAGGGCAGTACTTTTATGCCTTCTGAACCAGGGAACTATACCCTAATCGTAACCAGCAGCGAGGGGTGCAGATTTTCGACTTCATTTATTGTAAAGGAAGATTGTAAACTCCAATTAGCCTACCCAAATGCCATAGTTCAGGGGGATCCCGAAAGGAATTTTGTGATTTTTACAAATTATCTGGTGGACGAGGTGAGTGTTTGGATTTATAATAAATGGGGACAATTGTTGTTCCATTGTCTTGATGCAAATGTTGTAGAAAACAAGGTTTCCTGTGAATGGGACGGTAAGTTTCAAGGAGAATATATACCTCCCGGTTCTTATGCCGTCAAAATTGAATACAAAAATAAAGCTGATAACATTGTCAAATCAGAAATTAGGACCTTAATGGTCTTTGATAAAGCGGATTAAATTGATTTTGATCCGAAATAATATATTGAAATTGAGCTTGTTTAGTTTATTTTTATCAACGGCAAAAACTAATTCAAATATTTTTTTATATTTTCAGGACAATTCAACCAATCATCCTATAGTTTAAGTCAATTTAAACCTTTTAAACCCAACTCAAATGAACGAAAACATCAATAAGAGTGCCTTGTTTAATGCAAGTTGCCTGGCTCTTATCACCACTGCACTTTCATTTTCCATCCGTGCCGGTATTCTTCCTCAATTGGGGGCTGAGTTCGGCCTATCCGCGGAACAATTAGGATTTATCAATTCCATGTGGTTTTTGGGATTCCCTATATCCATGATCTTGGGCGGGATCTTTTACCATACAGTAGGTCCCAAAAATATCATGAGGATTGCGTTTATCGCCCATACTTTGGGTATTGTTTTGACAATTTATGCAAATGGGTATGCCTTGTTGTTAATATCAACTTTGTTTATTGGTTTTGGTAATGGCTGTACCGAAGCCGCCTGTAATCCAATGATTGCGGATATGTATTCAGGGCTTACCCTTAACAAAATGTTGAACAGGTTCCATATGTGGTTCCCAGGCGGAATAGTAATCGGTGCTTTAGTATCCAAATTCATGACAGATGCAGCCTTTAGCTGGCAAGCGCAGATGTGGGTAATCATGATCCCTACAATCGCCTATGCTATCCTGTTCTTTGGAAAAGCATTCCCGAAACCAACTGTGGAAGGGGTTACTTCTCTTTCAAGTAATGTAAAAGCCATGTTCTCTCCGGTTTTTATATTCTTGTTTATTTGCATGGCATTGACGGCCATCACAGAATTCGGACCACAGCAATGGGTAAATATTGTGATGAGTGAAAGTGGAGCAAGTGGTATGTTGATTTTGGCGCTTACTACAGGTATTATGGCAGTAGGAAGGTTCTTTGCTGGTCCAGTTGTCAAGACATTAGGACAAACTGGTGTACTTTTAGGCGGAGCGATTTTTGCCGCAATTGGTATTTATTTGTTTAGCACCGTCACCGGACCTATGGCATATTTGGCTGCGGTATTCTTTGCAATCGGTGTTTGTTATTTCTGGCCTGTAATGGTAGGCGCTGTTGCCCAAAGGGTACCCTTGAGCGGGGCCTTGGGGATGTCTATCATTGGCGGGGTAGGAATGTTTTCCACTGCGATTTTCCAGCCGATTATCGGTAAGTGGATCGATTCAGCCCGCCTAGTTCACGATACTGAGTTGGCCGCTGGTCAAGACACCCTTTTGAAAATGGTTTCATTTCCTGGAATATTGATCGTTCTGTTTGCCATTTTCTTTATTTGGCAAAAGAATGCAAAACCGGCAGAAGGAGTAGCGCCTCATTGATTAAATAATAATTCAGCAGCCCGCATGGGCTGCTTTTTTCTTTTATGCCCAGGTATTCATTGTTTTTTTTCTTTTTCTTCTTGATTGCTTTTACTTCTGTAGGGCAAATAGAAGGACCTATTCGTGTTTCACAAAATAAGAGGTTTTTTCAAAATCCAGATGGAAGCCCGTTTTTTTGGATGGCGGATACCGCTTGGGAACTTTTTCACAGAACTACCAAAGAAGAGGCAATTTACTATCTTGAAACTAGGGCAAAACAAGGATTCAATGTTGTACAAGCCGTAGCTCTAGCGGAATTAGATGGGTTGAATACCCCTAACAGTAATGGGGATAAGCCCTTTCATGCATTGGATCCATTTCAGTTCAATGAAGATTACTGGAAGTATGTAGATGAAATCATTGATCTTGCCGGAGAGAAAGGAATTCATATAGCCCTATTACCGACTTGGGGGGATAAGCTTTACAAAAACTCATGGGGTTCAGGTCCGGAAATTTTCAATGAAACCAATGCATATGAATTTGGAAGATGGATTGGAAAAAGGTATGCCGATAGAAAAAATCTAGTATGGGTTTTAGGGGGAGACAGGAATCCAAGGCAAGGATCTAAAGATGTAGAAATCTGGAACTTCATGGCCAAAGGAATTACGGAGGCAAGGAGAGAAGATAACCCCATTTTAATGAGTTTTCATCCACAACCCAATAGACCTGCTGGATCATCCACTTGGTTTCATCAAGAGGAATGGTTGGATTTCAACATGCATCAAACGGGACATTGTCCCAATCAACCTACCTACAGGATCATTGCCCATGATTATCATCTTCATCCAATAAAGCCCACATTAGATGGAGAACCATTGTACGAAGAGCACCCCAATTGCTTTAACGCCAAAGAGCTTGGTTATAGCAATCCAGATGATATCAGAAGGATTATGTACTGGAATGTTTTTGCGGGAGCGGCTGGTCAGACTTATGGATGCCATGCTGTTTGGCAGATGTATACCTTAGATAGAGATCCTATTAATGGGCCTTTAAAACCATGGCAAATCTCTTTGGATTTACCCATGGCCAACCAAATGAAGCACTTGAAACAATTGATACTTTCTGAGGCTTATTTTTCACGGATACCAGATTATAATATTGTATTGGAGCAACAACAAGATGATGAAAATTTTGTGATAGCGACAAGGGATGAGTCCTGGTCCTATGTCATGGTATACTTCCCTACCGGAAAATCCGTCACCCTGAATTTATCGGATCTTTCTGGGGATTTAAAAGCCCTTTGGTTTGACCCACGAACAGGGGTTTCTTTTGGATATTCTGGTGATCCGATCAGAAGGGGGATCAATAGCGTTAAACCTCCTTCATCCGGTAGAGGAAATGATTGGGTTTTGGTGGTGAGCAAGCTTTGAAAAAAACTCAAAGTCTTCCAGTCCCATCTTCCAAACTGATTTCGTAGAATTTCGGGGATTTTTTAAATTTATCGGTATATGCGGATGTGATAATTTCCTTAAAGTCCTCCAATTTTTCTTTTTTCAGGATATTGATGGTACAGCCCCCAAAGCCACCTCCCATCATTCTACTGCCTAAGACAAAATCCATTGCTTTAGTAAGATCTACTAAAAAATCCAGCTCCACACAGCTCACTCCGTATTTTTTACTTAATCCTTCGTGGGAAGCATACATGAGTTGACCTACCTTTTTTAGATTTCCTTCCTTTAGGGCCTTGGAGGTTTCTAATACACGCTCATTTTCTTCAATGATATATTCTCCTCTTCCTAGACCTTCTTCATCAACATAAGCTTTGATGTCAACAAGATCCTTTAACCTCAAATCCCTTAAAGATTTTACCCCCACCAAGTTTTGTTGTGCCATCAGTACAACTTCAGCACATTCATGTCTTCTACGGTTATATGCTGTATCTGCAAGAGAATGTTTCACTTGCGTATCCACTAGTAGAATTTGAAAATCTCCTAAATCAAGGGGAAAATATTCATAAGATAAGTCCCTACAATCCAAGCGGATTACATGGTTTTTTTTTCCCATGACCGAGGCAAATTGATCCATAATGCCACATTCAACACCCGCAAAGAGATGTTCGGCTTTTTGGGCATAGTGGACAAGGGAAAGTCTAGGAATATCAAATCCAAAAAGTGAAGCTAAAGCAAATCCTACCGCACATTCCAGGGCGGCAGAGGAAGAAAGACCTGCTCCAACAGGGATATCTCCCCCAAAAACCATATCGAACCCTTTGACTGGATAACCTGCTTGCTGTAATTGGGCAGTAACTCCCATGATGTAAGTGCCCCAATGTCCTTTTTTAGGACCAAAAGAATGAAGGTCAAAAGCAAACTCTTCATTGAAGTCAAGAGAGAATATCCTTGCCTGAGAAAGGTCATTCTTTGCAATTCCCACATACATTTTTTTGTCTATGGCTGCAGGCATTACATACCCTTCATTGTAATCAGTGTGTTCGCCTATTAGGTTGATTCTTCCAGGCGAGTAGACGATCAATGGTTCTGATGGGCCAAAAATTGACCTGAAATTTTCAATTATCTTTTCTTTCATTTCTCTATTGAAAAAGAAAAAACAGTCCTTGACTGAAAAACTTCACCGGGCAACAATAGAATACTTGGGAAATGATCATGGCTGCAAGAGTCAGGAAAATGCTGGGTTTCCAGACAAATTGCTGAGTTTTTGCCATAAGGAATATTCCCTTTACCGACAAAAGACTGATTCAGATAATTGCCTGTATATACCTGTAAACCAGGTTCTGTGGTTGACAAAGTCAATTTCCGCCCACTTTTTTTGTGGAACAAAATGGCACAGTCATCGGATTGGTTGAGTACAAAACAATGATCTATACCTCCTGCAAGTTTGATTTGTTGGTCTTTTTGGTGAAGTGCCTTAGAGATATTTGTCAAATTCCTGAAATCAAATGGAGAACCCGCAACGTGCTTGATTTCTCCCGTTGGAAGAATCTTTTCGTTCAAAGATAAATAGTGATCTGCATCTACAAAAAAATCATGGTCTTCTATGGATTGACTAAAATCTCCACTGAGGTTAAAATAGGCATGATTGGTAGGGTTGATGATGGTTTTTTGGTCTGTAATTGCCCTGTATTTTATTTCTAAAGTACCTCTTTCATCTAAAGTATAGGTCACCCAGATTTCCAGGTTTCCTGGATAATTTTCTTCACCATCGACACTTTTATAATAAAAAGTTACTCCTGCGGAGTTTTCTGTTTCAAAAGGTTCTGCCTCCCACAATTTCTTGTCCCAGCCTTGCATTCCACCATGGAGGTGTATATTTCCCTGATTCAAAGGTAAGTGATAAGTTTTTCCATCGATTGAAAACTGATTGTTGGTAAATCTTCCGGCAACTCTACCTATCGTTGATCCCAAATAACAATAATTGTCCAGATAATCTTTTTGGAGATATCCCTCAAAACTATCGAAGCCCAATACTACATCCTCCATTTTGCCGTCACGGTCAGGTATGAAAAGATGAGTCAAAGTGGCTCCATAGTCCATGACCGATACTTTTATTTTTTTTGGGATACTCAAAGTGAAAAGTGTCACTTCTTTCCCATCTGGAGTGGTTCCAAATCTTTTGGACTCAAGTTTCGGTGTCATAAATGGGATGGATTTTATTTTGATTTAATTTTTTTTGAAGAATTTCTAGGGATCAAAGTTGTATGCAATACAAATGACTGGGGTTCATCGGACACTATATCGTCCAATTGGTCCAGCAAATGATTGGCAGCAATTTGGCCCATTTCATAACCCGGTTGTGAAACTGTTGTCAAGGAAGGTTCTATTACTGCGGAGGTGGGATTATTTGTGAATCCTGCCAAAGCAATTTCTTCAGGTATTTTGATCCCTTTTTCTTTCAATACCATCATAATATCAATAGCTAGAGGATCAATCATGGCGAAAATTGCATCTGGCCTATCCTTATCTTCCAACATTTTCATGGTGACACTCCGGTTCATCTCTGTTGTAAGGTCTGTGATATAAACCTTACTTTCACTTTCGGATATGCCAAATTCTTTCAAAGCTTGTAAATAGCCTTCTTTTCTTTTTTTACTGATATAGAGGTCTTCAGGGCCTGAAAAGTAGGCGATTTTCCTACAACCTTGTTCCAATAAGTGATGTACAGCCATATAAGCACCATGGGCATCATCTACAGTTACTTTTGAAACGGGAATTTCCTCAGTTACCCTATCAAACATGATGAACGGGATCTCTCTGTCATATAATTCCCTCAGATGATCATAATTCTTGGTTTCCCGACTTAGCGAAATCAACAGGCCATCTACTTGAGAGGATACTAATGTTTTGATATTGGCTTTTTCCTGTTCATAGCTCTCATTTGACTGGCAAATCATAATGTTATACCCCCTTTTGTAGGCAGTGTCCTGGATGCCACTAATATTACTAGAGAAAAAATGTGAGGTCAGCTCAGGAACAATAACACCCAGAACCTTACTTTTACTGATCCTGAGACTTTGGGCCAATAAATTATACTGATAATTCATGCTTTTGGCCATCTCAACAATCCTCTTCTTGGTGTCTGGATGTAGTTCTGGTGAATCTTTTAACGCCCTGGAAACAGTCGATACAGAAACGCCAAGTTTCTTGGCGATTTCTTTCATTGTAACCTGATGGCCTTTTTTCATCTTTTCAGTGGTTTAGGGAACGTTGTTATTCCTGGTAAAGCGTGAACAATACAGTTTGTCCAACAGCTTTCAAAGTTCTCCGGTCAATGATATCCATATTGTCGGCATGGGTATGGTGGTAATGTCCAAACCCATAATTCGGAGAAAATTCCACGATATTGATCATTGGAATTTTGGCATCCCTGTTGACAAAAACGTGATCGTCAATTATTTCAGGAGCATCTCTGGGAATAAAGAAGTCTGAATATCCTAATTCTGAGGCAAAATTCCATACTTTGTTCACAATGTTTTTGGCATATCTCAAAGAGTATCCTTCTCTGTAAAATCTTGCCCCCTTAGCCCCGACAAGATCCACTAAGATGCCATAATAAGCACTGTACCCAGGTTGATGAGGGTTTTTGGACCAATGTTGGGAGCCCAAACACCACCAAATTTGGGAACTGTTCCTAGTGTTGCTGAATTCTGGTTCACCATCATCCTCACCGTCAAACAAAATAAAATCAATTCCAAGGTCAAGCTTTTCTTCAGAAGAGGTGATGACTCTTGCAATTTCAAGTAAAACCCCCACGCCGGATCCCCCGTCATTCGCACCGTCAATGGGTTCATTGATCCTTTCGGTATCCTTATCGGCCATTCTTCTTGTATCCCAATGGGCTCCTAATAATATCCGTTTTTTGGCTGAAGGGTTATACGAAGCAATGATATTGCTGAGGTTCCAGGTGAGATTATCATAGGTCCTGGCTTGGAAATCCTGGGTTTTAACATCAAGTCCATAACTTTTGAACTTTTCTATCAACCACTCCCTGGTTTTTCTATGGCCTTCAGAATTGGGCACTCTGGGGCCAAAATCCACTTGTTTTTGAATGAAAACATAGGCCGAGTCAGCATTGAATTCGGGGGTTGACTGGCGGATAATTGGCTCTTGTAAGGAGTCATTGACCTTATCCCCGCTGCATGACCATACAATAAGGAATAACAATGAAAATATCCAATACTTATTCTTCATACGCCCAGTCAATTTTGTTTTTCATGTCTTTAACTATATACCCCATTTCTTTGAGTGCAGCCCTTATCTCATCCACCTTTTGGTAATTTCTGGCAGTTTTTGCTTCTGCATAGATTTTGAGCAATACATCAATCAATGCTTCCTGGTTTTCAGGTTTTTCATCTTTCAGCCCTAGAATTTTTTCTACAAAAACAACAAATGTGCCTATCATTTTTTGAAAAACCTCTTCCCCAAAGACTGCCGGATTTAATTGACCTGTATAGAGGGAATTGATTTTTTTCAAAAGATTAAACAGATGGCCAATAGCTTGTGCAGTATTGAAATCATCATCCATGGCCTTGTAGGCATTTTGTATGTTGGATTCGACCTGTTTGATCTGTTCTTGATCCAAGCTTATGCCTGGATCTGCTTCGAAAGTTAGATGTTTGGCAATCCTTAGCCCATTGATGATTTTTCTATAACCTTTTTGTGCTGCTTTTAGGGCTTCATTAGAGAAATCCAAAGTCGACCGGTAATGTGCCGTCAACATGAAATAACGGATTGTCATAGGGCTATAGGCCTGCTCAAGCAATTGATGCTTGCCAGTGAATAATTCTTGGAGTGTTATAAAATTACCCAAAGACTTACCCATCTTTTGCCCATTGATGGTAATCATGTTGTTATGCATCCAATATTTGGCAGGATCTTGGTGATTGCAGGCATTTCCCTGGGCGATTTCACATTCATGGTGGGGGAACATAAGGTCCATTCCACCTCCGTGTATATCAAAATGCTTGCCCAAATATTTGGAAGACATGGCTGTACATTCCAGGTGCCAACCGGGGAAGCCCTGACCCCAAGGGGAATCCCATTTCATCAAGTGTTCAGGGGCTGCTTTTTTCCAAAGGGCAAAATCAACAGGGTTTCTTTTTTCCCCTTGCCCGTCTAAGTCACGCGTTCCCGCGATTAACTCCTCCAGCACCCTGCCTGAAAGCTTGCCGTATCTTTCTCTTTCATTATACTTCAACACATCGAAATAAACTGAACCGTTAACTTCATAAGCCAATCCTTCATCCAGAATGGCTTTTACCAATGCAATCTGCTCAGGAATATGTCCGGTAGCTCTTGGTTCTATGCTCGGTTTTATGGTGTTCAGGCGCTCCATGTCCCTATGATAGGTGTCGGTATATTGCTGGGCCACTTCCATAGGTTCCAATTGCTCCAATTTGGCCTTTTTAGCAATTTTATCTTCACCTTCATCTGCATCTCCAGTCAAATGCCCCACATCTGTAATATTTCGGACATACCTAACTTTGTAACCAAGATGACTCAAATAGCGGTATACGGTGTCGAAGGTAACAGCAGGCCTGGCATGACCTAAATGGGCATCCCCATACACCGTAGGTCCACAGACATACATGCCCACAAAAGGCGGGTTGATTGGTTCAAAATTTTCTTTCTTTCTCGAAAGTGTATTGTAGATTTTGAGTTGGTGTTGTTTCATTATTTTTGGGTACAGGGTACAAGCTAATTATTCATGGGATTACCAGCCATAAGGTCCAAATAACAATCCCATGATCATTTTTTTTAAACCAATCTGCAAAATAGCAGATTGAATCCGGTAAATAAAAAAAATGACAGGGTATTAGGTGTTTGAATTACGGATTAAAACACTTCTAAGTTGTTCAGGAACTTTGGCCAACTGTCTTTTCTCTCCTAATTGAAGTTTTTGGAAATGGAGGTAATCCTGCAATTTCTGGAACACAAAGTTCAGGAGGATTTCAGACTATGGCGAAATTCCCATTGAAGTCAGCAACTCCCAAATGGAGCCAATGGGGTACTAACAAAAATCTTAATGCTTCAAAAATCAAAAACCCTCATCAAGCGCTCGATGAGGGTTTTCACCTTTAAAATACTGATTTCAATTTTTAGTGCTTAAAGTGCCTTATACCGGTCATCACCATACTCATCCCATGTGCATCACAGAAGTCTATTGAATCCTGGTCTTTGATAGAACCTCCCGGTTGAACAACCGCTGTAATTCCCGCTTCATGGGCAATCTCCACACAATCTGGGAAGGGGAAGAAGGCATCAGAAGCCATTACGGCTCCTTTTAAATCAAAACCAAAAGATCTTGCTTTTTCAATAGCTTGATTAAGCGCATCTACCCTGGAAGTTTGTCCAACTCCTGAAGCAAATAACTGATTGCTGTTGCTCAATACTATCGCATTGGATTTGGTATGTTTGCAGACCTTAGCGGCAAAGACCAGCGCATCTTTTTCAGCCTCTGTTGGTGCCAATTTGGTAACGATTTTGAAATCTTCTTTGGTTTCTGTTTTAAGATCTTTATCCTGCTCTATGAAACCGTTGAGAAGGGTTTTTATCTGTTTCGTACCCGGAACATCTATTTTTTGAAGCAATAAAATTCTGTTTTTCTTACTTTTCAATAATTCCAGGGCATCAGCATCATAGGAGGGGGCTATAAGGACTTCAAAGAAAAGGCTGTTCATTTCTTCCGCAGCAGCAAGATCGATGTTTTGATTGGTGACCAAAACTCCTCCAAATGCAGAAGTAGTATCCGCTTCAAAAGCTTTTTGGTAGGCTTCTTTTACTGTCGGTGCAGTGGCACAACCACAGGCGTTTGTGTGTTTTAGGATAGCGAATGCCGTTTCTCCTTTAAATTCAGCAATCAATGCTACTGCAGCATCAATATCCACCAGATTATTGTAAGAAAGTTCTTTTCCATTGAGTTGGTCAAACATCTCACTCAAGTCCCCATAAAAGCGGGAAGATTGGTGTGGATTTTCTCCATAACGAAGGGTTTTTGCCCTATTTTCGGAAATTTTCAAGGCAGGAATACCTTCAGACTGATTGAAATAATTAAAAATATGGGTGTCATAATTTGAAGAAACCTGAAATGCCTGCGCTGCAAAATACCTTCTGTCTTCCAATGTGGTGGCACCGTCCTGAGTTCTCAATCTTTCTTCTAACTCTCCATATTGAGCTTTGGAAGCGATGATGACTACGTCCTTGAAGTTTTTGGCAGCTGCACGTATTAAAGATATTCCCCCAATGTCAATTTTTTCAATAATTTCTGCCTCTGAAGCACCTGAAGCTACTGTTTCTTCAAAAGGATACAGATCTACAATGACAAGATCGATGGCAGGGATGTCGTATTCCAAAGCTTGGGAAATGTCATCTTTATTATCTCTTCTGTGAAGAATACCTCCAAAGATTTTGGGATGCAGAGTTTTGACCCTGCCTCCAAAGATGGAAGGGTATCCGGTAAGTTTTTCAACCGGTATTACCTCTGCCCCTTGTTCCTCAATGAAATTCTGAGTACCTCCGGTAGAATAGATATTGACACCATGCTCCTTCAAAAGGGCGATGATGGGTTCAAGGTTGTCCTTGTAATAAACAGAAATGAGAGCGGATTGGATTTTTTTAGTAGCCATGATTTTTGACGGCCACAAAGGCGCTAAGACACAAAGGAATTGGACGGGACTTTGTGGCTATATTTTGGTGGATAATTTTTCAAGTTGCAAAGGTAGGAAAATCAGGTAATTAAAGCAGACTTTCTATCACATTTGGGAAGTATTTGTATTCCAATTGATGCACTTTTTGTGCGATACGCTCAGCACTGTCGGAGGGTTCAATTTGGACTGCTGCCTGAAAGATTATTTTGCCTTCATCATAATGTTCATTCACCAAATGTATGGTAATACCTGATTCAGCATCTCCGGAAGACTTGACCGCCTCATGTACCTTCATCCCATACATCCCTTTTCCTCCGTATTTTGGTAGAAGTGCCGGATGGATATTGACGATTTTATTTGGGAAAGCATGAATCAAGTTGTCTGGGATTTTGAGCAAAAATCCGGCAAGCACCACAAAATCAATTCCTTCTTCCTGTAATTTTCGGGTTACTTCTCCTGCTTCCAATTGGCTTTTACTGAAAGTAAAAGTGGGGACTTGAAACTTTTTTGCCCTTTCCAGTACAAAGGCATCTTTTTTGTTGGACCCAATCAATACAACTTTCCCTTTGGAAGATTGACTGAAATACTTCATTATTTCTTCGGCATTGCTGCCGCTACCTGAAGCAAGGATGGCAATTTTTTTCAAAATCAGCAGCGTTGGTTTGATGAATCAAAATTAGAAGGATTATCTAAACTCTCAAAAGTTCCTGAAGGTATATATTGAAGGTATATCTCCTTCATGGTCGAATTTTTATGCAAAATCTGGTTGAACGAATATTATTTACAGTAGTTTGAAAATTAAAAATAAAATTTTACAGCATTCAATTATTTGGAATTTTGTTGACTCTTACATGAATTTGACCGTATAACTGCATAAACTAATTTAACACTTACGAAAAAACCTTTGTATTCTCAATCGCTTTTGTTTTGTTGTCATCCTGTACAGTGATATGTCAAGGGGAGGTTGGTGTGGAAAGGAAATTTGGCAAACTTTCCCCGAATGTGTCTGAGGCTGGGTTAGTTGGATTTAATCCCTTCACGACCAAAGTGATAAAAGTTCCGGTGCAGACGGTAAATCAAGAAGAGCGACTCAATCTTCCGAACAAGGAAGGTTTAACTATCGATTCGGAAATTCCCATTTTGTACAGTATCGAAAAGAATAAGGTCCCATTTATTTTGGAGGATGTGGGTGAAAATTATGAAAGGGTATTGACTCTGAATGTATTTCGGTCTGCTGCGGCTGAGGTAACCGCCCAATATATGGCAAAGGATATGCATTCAGGGGTGAAGACTAGAATAGAAAACAAAATTCAAGAACGTATGCATGAATCTTTATGAGATAGGGGTTTTGTCTTGGAGAGAGTACTCATGAAAAGTATACGTTTGCCGGAAGAATTGAGCCTTGCTATTGAAAGAACCCTCCAGGCTGAACTGGAAGCTTTACATATTGGATTTTTCTTGGATAGGGAAAGACAAGATGCAGAAAGACGAAGAATTGAGGCAGAAGGTACAAGCGGGGCACAATTGATTTTGGCCGAAGGCTTGGTCCGGGAAATTATCGAACTGAGAAGTATTGAAGCATTTAGGGAATTGGCAAAGTCCCCCAACAAAAAAATCATCATTACCGACGGTAAAACACCTTACCTGATCAATACCTAAGAAAAATAAAAAAGAGGGGGATCCCCCTCTTTTTTATTCCAAGAAACTTAATTTGGTTTTTAAAGATCTTTGAATTGGTCCATCAACTCCTCTGAAATTCCAGTAGTAGAATAACCTCCATCATGGAAGAGGTTTTGCATGGTCACATATCGGGTAAGATCTGAGAACATGGTAATGATATAATCGGCACAGGCTTCGGCTGGAGCATTTCCTAATGGGGACATTTTGTCCGCGAAATTGAAGAAGGCATCAAAGCCTCCTATGCCGGTTCCAGCAGTTGTTTTGGTCGGTGACTGGGAAATGGTATTTACCCTCACCTTTTTCATTTTACCAAATCTGTAGCCATAGCCTCTGGCTATGCTTTCCAATAAAGCTTTTGCGTCAGCCATATCTGTGTAGAAAGGATAAACTCTTTGGGCTGCTATATAAGAAAGGCCCATAATGGATCCCCATTCGTTCATGATGTCCATTTTTTCGGCCACATGCATCATTTTGTGAAAAGAAATGGCAGAAACGTCAAAAGATTTGTTCATCCAGTCATAGTTAAGGTCTCCATAAGATCTTCCTTTGCGGATGTTAGGTGACATGCCAATGGAATGGAGCAGGAAATCAAAGTTTCCACCCAAATATTCTTTGGCTTCAGCGTAAAGCTTTTCTATATCTTCCAAAGAAGTCGCATCTGCTGGAATGACAATGGTCTTGCAATGTTCGGCCAGTTCTTTGATTGCACCCATCCTCATGGCAATTGGGGCATTGGTTAAAACAAATCTGGCTCCCTGTTCATGGGCTTTCAGTGCAGTTTTCCAGGCAATGGAGTTTTCATCCAATGCACCTGTAATGATACCGACTTTTCCTTTCAATAAATTTTCTGCCATAATATCAATATTTAGGTTGGTTCTGTGTTGAGCCCGTAAAAATAAGGAAAAAATTAGGATATGGGATTTGGAGTATGGGATTTCGGTCATGTATTCCCAAAATGGGCTCCAAAGACCCAGTTTTATCAGGGTCCCTTAGAAAAGGAAAGTTAGTTCCGGAAGAAGTTTAAAAATTGATTTTCAGTTTTTTCAATTTGCTAATAATTCTTTGGCGCTTTCATAGGCAGATGCAGAAGGATTAGCTCCGGCGATCATTTTTGCAATTTCTGTAACCCTTTCTTCCTCGGTAAGCAATTTGATTTTGCTGACCGTTTTATGACTGCTGTTGTCTTTGAAAACAAAGTAATGCTGGTCCCCTTTTGCTGCCACCTGGGGTAAATGGGAGATGCATATGACTTGGTGCTTTCTTGCAATTTCCTGCATCATTTTGACCATTTGCAGAGCAATTTCTCCCGATACCCCTGTATCAATCTCATCAAAAATTAAGGTAGGTAAGGCCATTTTATCTGCCATAATATATTTGATAGCAAATATTAACCTTGAAAATTCACCTCCTGAAGCCACCTGTTTTAATGGCTGTGGTGTAACTCCCTTATTTGCTGAAAAAAGGATATCAATCTGATCTAATCCTTCTTTGGAAGGAGGGATGGATTGATGGGCCATTTCAATTTTGGCATTTTCCATCCCCAATTGTCTTAGAAGGTCTTCAAGTTCCCTGGAGAATGGCCCAAAAGAGGATTTTCTTTTTTCGCTGAGCACCTTACCTTTGGACAACATCTCCTTTTCAGCTTCGGATTTCAGCTGTTGCAATTTTTGAATTTCCTCATCAAGATTTTCAACCTGAAAAACCTTCTCAGCAAGTTGCTGCTCCAAAGAGATGAGGGCCTCTACACTCTCTGCTCCATGTTTTTGTTGGAGATGGTAGATTTTACTCAATCTTTCTCTGACATTTTCCAGTTTGTCAAAATCAACTTCAATTTCACTGTCTTCATCTTCTATACTGGCTGCAATATCTTTAAGCTCTATCAAGACACTTTGGATTCGCTCACTGAAAGGCTCAAATTTATGGGCTAAACGGGACAGTTGTTGTGCTGTCTGGTTGGCTAAAGAAAGCATACGGATGGCACCAAATTGTTCGTCTTGTAGCTGACCCAAAATCTCCTGAATTTTTGCCTTGATTTCCTCAGCATTTTCCAGAATTTCCTGTTCGCTTTCAAGAATACTTTGTTCTCCTGCTTCAAGCTTTAAGGCAGCAAGCTCCTCCAACTGGAAGCGGTTAAAGTCCGCTTCTTTTTTTAAATCCAGGGCCTCTTGGGTCCTTTTTTCAAGGGCTCTTTTGGCGGAAAGATAGGATTGATAAGCCTGTTGGTAGGCTGTTTTTTCCAATTGGCTATTGGAATAGGCGTCTATGAGGCTTAGTTGATAAAGTCCATCCGCCAACATCAATGTATCATGTTGGGAATGGATGTCCATGAGAAATTTACCCAGTTCTTTGAGGGTTTCGAGTCTCACTGGCGTGTCGTTGATGAATGCCCTGGATTTGCCTGAAGGGCTGATTTCCCTTCGGATGATACATTCCCTGTCAAAGTCGAGGTCTTCCTGATTGAAAAAATCCTCAAGTCCGTAATTTTCAATCCCGAAACAACCTTCAACTACACATTTGTTTTCAGGATCTGAAAGTGCTTTGGTATCTGCTCTGTTTCCCAATAGCAAACCGACGGCACCCAACATGATGGATTTACCAGCACCGGTTTCCCCTGTAATCATGTTCAATTCCGCACTGGGGGCCATCTCCAGTTCCTGGATCAGGGCATAATTGGAAATATTGAGTGATTTGAGCATTTGTATAAAAAACGGACCAAATACAAAGCTAATAAAACTGCTTAACCTTTCAGAATGTCATTGTATCTTCTGGCGTTGTTGGGGTCAATTTTCATCAAATATCCCACCGCCTCAGTCCTTACATCCAAAGGTGCTCTTTTCAAAATTTTGCTCACTTCATCTCCCTTGGCATCGATAAAGGCAATTGTAAAAATTCCATTTGGCTGTTGGGTATTTGCTTCTGCTACAAGCCTGATGGCTTCCACAATATTTTTGTAAGCTTCTTCTGGATTCGTAGTCAGTTGATCCAATCCTTTTCTATGGTAGATATAAATGGCTTCCCTGATGGGGGCGAACACGGAAGAAGTATACACATCATTTATCAGCCAATACCGGTTTCTTCTGTCATTGGGATTTGGTTGCCACCCCGGTCTGAGAGATTGTTGGGCATTGTTGACGATGTTGTTTGCAATTTCAAAGTAAGGATCACCTCCCCTCAATGAAAAGCTGTCATAATCAAAGCCTAAAGCTATATATGCGTAATAAGCCAAAAGCGAGCTGATATTGTTCAGGAAAGAAAAGCGGTTAAATTCAAGAGGCTGGGACTGTAAGAACTCAAATGACCAGTTTCTGTCAATAAAATTGAGGACCATACTTTCATAATTGGTTCCATAGACAGGTCTTACCGTTTGGATTTGAACTGTGGCATTATAAAAGCCGACCTGAGGCATGTCGCTTATGGTGATAAGCATATTGCCTTTGATTCGCTCAAATGCCTGGAACTGATCTGTGGTCCAGTTTCTGCCATTGAGGAATTGTTCGAAATTGATCTTCATGTCCTCAAAGACCCCTGTTTCCTGGGTCCTGGCCCTATCACTGTTGATGATAACAGTAAAATTCAGTTCCTGGGCATGTAACTGCCCAAATTGAAGCCCTATCATCACGATAAAAAACCAGTACCTGATCATACTTTATTTCCTTTGAATAAGGTAACGAAAATTAGGGATTTAAATTTTGACTGGAATCTTTTTCACACCTTCCAATATCATTTTGGCTATTTGCTCTTTGGGTAATACCTCTGAATCTATAGAGGTACCATCTTCAAAGAAAAGGCTCACTTTATTGGTGTCAAGCTGGAATCCTGCCCCTTCTTGGCGCATGGAGTTCAATACAATCATGTCAAAGTTTTTCTTTTCCAATTTTTGCTTGGCATGAAAAACTTCATTTTCTGTTTCCAGTGCAAATCCAACATGAATTTGATGTGCTTGTTTGGCTTTACCCAGGGTGTATGCAATATCTACATTTTTGACCAGTTCAATGGTCATGCCATCACCTTCTTTTTTGATTTTTTCGCTTGCTATATTTTTCGGGGCATAATCCGCCACAGCAGCAGCAAAAACACATATGTCCATTTTTCCATGCAGTTTGGATGCCGCTTCGTACATCTCATTTGCACTTCTAACGGGATATATTTTAATGTGGGGATTTTTAGGCTTTTTGGCACCAACACCCAAAACCAAATGAACTTCAGCGCCGCTATTGGCAAATGCATCCGCTATGGCAGCGCCCATTTTTCCGCTGGAATGGTTGCTGATAAAACGTACCGGATCTATCGCCTCCTGGGTGGGGCCTGAGGTAATCAATACTTTTTTCCCTTCAAAATCTGTGTTATAATGGAAATGAGCCACCACTTTTTCCAAAATGTGTTCCGGTTCCATCAATCTTCCCTGTCCGGAAAGCCCACTTGCCAGTTCACCACTTTCAGCGTCTAAAATGATATTTCCAAATGACACCAATCGTTCTAGATTTTCTCTGACGGAAGGATGCTGGTACATATCCAGGTCCATGGCAGGGGCCACCATCACTGGACACCTGGCAGAGAGGTAGGTTGCTGCCAGTAAATTGTCACAAAGTCCATTGGCCAATTTCCCTAAGGTATTTGCGCTGATAGGCGCGATCAAAAATAAATCCGCCCAAAGGCCTAAATCGACGTGATTGGTCCAAGAGCCGGTTTTGGGGTCAAAAAACTCATGATAAACCGGATGCTTGGACAAGGTTGCCAAGGTCAAAGGGCTGATAAAATCAAGAGCAGAAGTACTCATGATTACTTGTACTTCCGCTCCTTCTTTTACTAATAATCTGGTCAGATGGGCAGCTTTGTAGGCTGCAATACTACCAGTAATACCTAATAAAATTTTTTTTCCTTTTAAAAGCATTATTCTTCAACAGTTTCGTCCGGATAGCGGAAATATAATTTCCCTTCCAAGAACTCTTCCATTGCTAATGTACTAGGTTTTGGCATCCTTTCATAAAACTTTGAGATTTCTATTTGCTCTTTGTTTTCAAAAACCTCTTCCAGGTTATCTACGGTGGAGGCAAACTCAGAAAGCTTGTTGTTCAGTTCTTCTTTCATGGAAGAAGAAATCTGCTTTGCCCTTTGGCCAATGATATGAATAGATTCATAAATATTGCCAGTAGGTTCTGAAATTTTGTCCAGATCTCTTGTGATGATGGATGGATTGATTGCCATATATTGATTGTTTTTAATTTCAGTTCTATTTTTTCTTTTCGTTGACTTCAGCTGAAGGGGCAGTTTTATCCTGTTCCTCTAGTTTAGCTTTGGCCAATGCTTCCTCATATTCTTTTTTAAGCTTGAGATGGGCAGTCAATTCCTTCTCCGCTTTGTTGACAATGGGTTGGATAGCTCCTAAATATTTGCTCTCAGGATATCTTCTTTTGAATTGATCAGCAAATTTGAAAACATCATTCAGTCTATCTTCTTTTTTGTCAAAAACACTTCGCTGTCCATAGCTGAGAGAAACCTCGACCAATTTGTAGGCCAACTCCTCATTGTATTTACTGTCAGGAAATTCCTTCGCGAAATTTTGGAAATTGATAATACATGCCCTGTAAAAATCACCTGGATACAGTCCTTCGGTCAATCTCAAGTAGAGCATAGATTCCTGGTAGGCTTTTTCTTCAAACCTTTTTTGAAGGTCTTCAATCATGGTCATTGCCCGCTCATAAGAATCTGACTGAGGGAATCTATTGATGAAAAGCTGTATGGCATTCACCGCGTCTCGACTACTTTTCTGATCCAGGTTGTAATCAGGAGAGTCCAAATAGAGGGAATAGGCATTCATGAATAGGGCTTCTTCCGCTAAAGGGCTTCTGTTGTAGGTCTGATAAAACGTATTGAAATAGCCAGCTGCTTCAATATATCTTTTGGTCCGGAAGTGGCTGTAGGCATAATTGAAATCGGCAAGTTCCGCTTTTTCACTCCCCCTAATGACTGGTAGGACCTTATCATAAAGGATGATGGCCCTGCTGAATTCTCCCTTGTTGTAGTAATCGTTGGCCGCCTCATAGAGCTCTTCCCAGTTGGTGCTTTTTTCCAACTTGTAGAATTTCCCACAAGAAGACAGTAGGGTTAGGGTAAATACCAGCAGTATAGTTGATTTGTTTACTTTCATGTTTTTTTGGAGGCGCAAATATAAGGGATAAATCATTGTTATCAAATTAAACCTGTTGTGCTTAACCGGTTTACTTCTTCACAACGAGTTTTTTGGTGACAATATTTTTGTTATCTACGAATAAGGTGTAAAAATATACCCCTGGGTTCAAGTCTGCAACATTGATGACCAAGGTCTTTTGATGCGGATCCAACTCATATTCCGCGATGGGATTTCCAATGAAACTGTTGATGGCAATCTTGGCTTTTGCATTGGGGTTTTTAAATTCATAATCAATTTGAGCTATCCTATGGCTTGGATTTGGATAAACACTTCCCAAAGAGATATCCTTATGGTTGGTTTCATCTTCAATAGGGTTATATACTTCATAGACAGCTTCTATTTGAAATACATCTCTGACATTGGCAATGTTGGCAAACTGCAGGTCGAAACTTCCTTTGACTTCACTGATGCCCATTTCAAATTCCAAATACAGATCTGTGAAAATTTCGTTGGGCTTTAAAGTGATTTTTAATTTGCCCAATTCTTTTTTGGGATCGTAGCATTTTTCCCCAATACAGATTTTTACATTTTGTGAAGAACCAATATTCCCTCTTAAAAATTTGAGTGAATATTCTTTAGTTTGGCTGGATTCGTTTTGAATGATAAGGGATTTTCTTTGGGAGCTGCCTATTTTTCCGCTGAATTCAATATTTTCAGACAAAACACGCACCTGAGCCACGCCCCATACTGGGAATAGCATAATCATGCAGGTGAGTAGTGCCAAAATATTTTTCATGTAGAGTTTTATCAATAAGCCTATGTTTTGTTTCCCTCTGGGTTTAATTCTGTTACGTATAAATTTACCAAATTGGTTCGAACTTTTAACCACTTGCGGGTTAAATTTTGTTAAGGTTGATAAAATTTTTTCCTGCTAAAATCGTTCCGAAAAAATTTTCGTTTTCCTATCGGCGGGATGTATTCTTTTCTTCTTGAGAATTTAACTTTTCCTGTATAGATTTTTGTATTTCTTCCTCATCTGGGAAGGGAATGTTGATTAACGGTTGCTCAAAAAGATTTTTTTGATCTTCTTCCCTTCTCTTGGGTGTACGCCAGGCAAAAATCTGCTCCATGTTGGGTTTTTCATCTTCTCTCCAGACGAAGCCTTCCAGTTTTTTGTCTTCTTCTTTGATCATGTGGGGTGGATTGAAAGCCCCTTCCGGTTTGACCAACCAATTGATCCTTTTGATATTCCCGTCTTCAAAAAACATCATGATGTTCGCGCAGAGCATTTTGTTCATGCCCCTCAACACGGAATCCCCGACAATGTCAAAATAAATGGATTCACCATTTCCTTCCACATGAAACCTGCTGATCTGACCTTCTGAAAAGTAACCGGTCATTTTACGCCCTTTGATCTGATTGAAGTTGCCTAGGGTGTCTTTGGTGATGTTGAAGGCCCTTCTATTAAGGTAAACCCTGTCGATTTCCTCATTAGCGATCAAAAAGCGTACACTGTCTGCTGTAATCTGACTTTTATCATTCCATATGACCGGATCTTTGTAAAGGAAAATGGTAGAATCAGAATAAATATAAGCCAAAGAGTCAGTGATACCGTAAAGGTCAGATTTGATCATTTTGACCCTATTGTAGGCCAATAGGAACCGCTCATCCGCATTTTCGCTATCCTGGGAGATCAGGGTGTCCGCAATCATATAAAGCGTATCCTTTTCGAAGTATTTCTGGACCATGGCATTCCCATAAACCAGGCTGTATTTCCTGTCCTCCCAATATTTTCCTTCATCTCCAAAAATTTCTACCTGCCGTTCTTTGTTGAACAGACTGACATTGATCCTTCCTTCATAATATTTTGCCAATTCATCATAGAAGAGGATTTCAGCATATACTTTGCTGGTCTCTGTTTCCACATCTCCCTCGTAAAATCGGAATTGCTTTCTTTCTGTATCGTAAAAACTTCCTTTCTGAGCATTCAGTTTATCCCCTTCTGCGGACACAATATTGGTCAAGCCAACAGTTTCTGCTGTTTTTGGAACAGTCATATAAATCAAAAAATTGGTCTTCATGGTGTAATCTGGATTCACCAAAATGACATCATCAGTGAAAGTAATCCGCTCGATCCTGGTGTCATAAGTCGCATTAATACTGGTAAGTACATTCGTGGAATCCACTACTTTGCCGTTATTGAAATAACTGGCAATGCCCGTTTCCCTGTTATAATCTAAAAAATCTGTATACAGGGTTGTTTCTTGATTCTTGAAAACCACATTATTCCGCAGCTTTGCGATTTTTGTAAACCCATCATATTCTGCATAGTTGCTCGTGGTTACCACTGGGTCATTGGTGTCTACAATGCGCACCCGGCCATAAAGTTGGGCCCTGTTCTCAGCTCTATAAAAATGAGCAGAATCACAGTAAATCAGCGAGTTTTGATGCTTCATTCTTACATTATTGAGCAGCCTTTCAAATCCACTTGCCCCTTGCAAAAGGTCTGCCTGTTGGATTTCCAGCATATTACTCTGCTGGGCCATTGCACCTGAAATGAATAAGAGGCAAAGAGAAAGAAGAAAGAATGTGTTCTTTTTAATCATTAGAAATCAGCTCAGCGACAAAATTAGCTAAAAATGATATTTTTGGGTTATGGTAAGTCTTTTTATCGAACATATACGGAAAAAAAATCTTTTAGATCCAGAATCCACTTATTTATTGGGACTAAGTGGTGGGATTGACAGCGTGGCGCTAGCTTACTTGCTCAAATCTGCAAGTTTCAATTTTGAAATTGCACATGTCAATTACGGACTTCGTGGTTCTGAGAGTGATGGAGATGAATCTTTTGTTAAAAAGCTGGCGGAATCATGGGGTTTGCCCTTTCACCTGAAAAAAGTGGATGATACTTCTTTTGAAAAAAGCAGTACTTCGGTACAAATGACCGCAAGAGATATCCGGTATAGCTGGTTTGAAGAACTTGTTCAGGAAAGGAACCTTCAGGGAATATTAGTGGCCCACCATTTTGAGGATCAAATAGAAACCGTATTTCTTAATTTGTTGAGAGGTACCGGAATTGAAGGGACATATGGAATGTCCGAAAGAAGGGGAAGGATCATCCGCCCTTTGCTCCCCTTTCATAGATCAGAAATACTCGATTTCATGACTTCAAATGGATATCAGTGGAGAGAGGACAGTTCTAACCTAAAAAGCGATTACAAAAGAAATTATTTAAGGAATGAAGTGTTCCCTTTGATTGAGGCCAGGTTTCCGGAGGGTATGGATAGTTTGGACAAAAGCTTCAAAAGGTTGAAGGATACAGGTAAGGCATTTTTCCACCTTTATGGGGATTGGAGAGACCAGCATATTCTCCATCAAGAGGGATATCAGATTCTGGAGTTTAAGCATCTTTCCTATTTGCCTGGAAAACATTCTCTTTTATTTTATTGGTTGAGAGATTATGGATTTGGCTTTTCCGAAGTTGAAGATATTCTGGAAACTGCCGAAAATGGACACTCCGGCAAGGTTTTTTATTCCAGGGAATTTATGCTCAATGTTGACCGGGAGCGTTTGATTTTAGGAAAGCTTGAAATTGACTGGGAGCCGGTGAGTATTGAAAAAAATGATATCAGGGTAGAGCTTAATGCCGGCAGGTTTGATATCCTATATTTGAACGGAGACGTTGAAATAGACAGGAATGCAGAAAACGCGATGCTGGATAGAGATAAACTTTCTTTTCCGCTTACCGTTAGGAGATGGGAGTTAGGGGATAAAATAGTCCCCTTAGGCATGAAATCAGAGAAAAAAATATCTGATTTATTAATAGATTTGAAAGTTCCTTTGATCGAAAAGAGGAAGGTAGCTGTTTTGTTGAGCGGAAATGAGGTGGCCTGGGTTTTGGGTTACAGAATCAGTGAAAAATTTAAATGTGATTCCACCACCAAAAATATCCTGTACTTTAAAAAGATACATTCATGATCAATCCATTTTCAAGAACTTTTAGTGTCAGTGAACTGGAAACTTTTCAGTTTTTGTCTCAGGTCATGCTTTTCGAAAAGCTTAAAAATATGGAAATGGCCAGGTTCCTGACGGCTTTACACGAAAGAAAATACAGGAGAGATGAGGTGGTCTTTTTTAGTGGGGATCCCAGTCAGGCCCTGTATGTGGTCAAATCTGGAAGGATCAATCTCACCATTGATATCAAGGAAAATTTCGAAATCATCAATGAAGTTAATAAAGGGGAATTTTTTGGTGAAAACTCTCTGCTTGAGAATGTGACCAGGATATATACAGCAATAGTGGCATCAGAAGAGGCTGAACTGTTGGTGCTTCCTCATTTTGCCATTCAGGAGGTGTTTGACAGTTATCCTAAAATCAAGGCTAAAATGATGACTTCTTTGGCGGAGTTTTATAACCAGAACAACAAAAGACTTTTCAAATCCTATCGGAACTCTTTTGGGTTTTTTAATCTCCAGGAGATGTTTGATAGAAACAAAGAGGAAACAAGGTAGTTTTATCCAAGCCGTCTATATGGTTTAGCAAGATCATCTGCTTAATTGACAAGTATTCAAAGGGATTGTTTTATTAAATCTCCTTTGTTTAATAACTTAGCGACGCTTTTGAAACAAATGTTAAAACTTAAAAATAAATCCATCATCATGACTAAAGTAACCGTAGTAGGTGCCGGTAATGTAGGGGCCACCTGTGCAGATGTGTTGGCATACAGAGAAATCGCTGAGCAGATCGTTTTGGTAGATATCAAAGAAGGAGTTGCTGAAGGCAAGGCACTTGATATCTGGCAAAAGGCACCTATCAATCAATATGACAGCAGGACAATAGGAAGTACCAATGACTACAGTAAGACAGCAGATTCTGATGTTGTAGTTATTACATCCGGTCTTCCAAGAAAACCTGGTATGACCAGGGATGACTTGATTGAAACCAATGCAGGTATCGTTAAATCTGTTACTGAAAATGTGATCAAGCATTCTCCAAATGCCATCATCATTGTGGTATCCAATCCATTGGATGTGATGACTTATCAGGCACACATTACTTCCAGGCTGCCAAGAACCAAAGTAATGGGAATGGCCGGTATTTTGGATACTGCCAGGTACAGGGCTTTCATTGCTGATGAGCTGAACATTTCTTCCAAGGAAATTCAGGCCATTTTATTGGGCGGTCATGGTGATACCATGGTTCCACTACCCAGATATACAACTGTAGCTGGTATTCCTGTGACAGAATTGATAGCTAAGGACAGACTGGATGCCATCATCGAAAGAACAAAATTCGGCGGTGGTGAATTGGTGAAATTGATGGGAACATCTGCTTGGTATGCGCCAGGTTCTGCTGCGGCTCAGATGGTAGAATCTATCTTAAAGAACCAAAGGAGGGTATTCCCAGTATGTATCAAGCTGGAAGGTGAGTATGGAATTGATGACTGCTACCTTGGCGTACCGGTTATTCTTGGCAAAAATGGCGTTGAAAAAGTTATCGAGCTTGATCTGAATGCTGATGAAAAAGCTTTGTTGGAAGTTTCCAGAGGTCATGTGAAAGAAGTGATGAATGTATTGGACAAACTTTCCACTAAATAAATTCCGATCAAATAGATTATCAAAATCCCGGTTTCAAATCGGGATTTTTTGTTTATTTTGACTTGAAAAATTGAATCTTGCAATAAAGAATAGGTTTAAGTGAGTACTAGAAGAATTGTTTTCGTCTTGTTGATAGCGGTTGGTATCGCAGGGGCAGTTTTCTATTTTGTTAAATCAGGTTTTCCATTTTCAAAAAGAAATGCCCTTGAGCTTGTTTCTTCAGAGGCGGTTTTGGTTTTTGAAACTACTGAGCCGGTAATGGCATGGAATCAATTGGTAACTCAACCGTTTTGGAGCCGAATTTCAGAGCTGCCTTCTTTGTATCATGCACAAAATCAGGTAATGGCACTGGACAGCCTATTGGGGAAAGGAGGGAGACTGGAGCGGGCTTTAAAAGGAAATCAATTTGTGCTTTCACTTCACCCAGTGGGAAGGGAGGAATTTGACTTTTTGTACACCATTGCTTTCAAAGACCTTTCAAATCTTGAGATTCTTAAGGATTTAGAGAATAACTTGCCTCCTCTTTCCAGAATCAACACCAGGAGTTACAGCAACATTGAGATCAAAGAATTCCAAAGTCTTGATTTGGAGCGGAATCTGAGTTATGCCTTGATCGGAAATGTGTTTGTTGCCAGTTACAGCTCTTTTTTGGTGGAGGATGCTATCCGTTACGCCCAAAATAGTAACCTATTAAATTTCAAATCGAATAACAAGCAACTTTTTGATGCTTTACCCAGTGCCAAAGGCTTGGGGGTAATAAGGATTTCAGGTCAGGCAATAGCCAAAATAATTAGTGGGATTAGTAGGAATACCGATTTTAAAATGATTGACAGTTTCTCCAGAAAAGGTGTCTCTGCCAATCTTGAATTGAAGTTTTTGGACAACCGTGTAGTCATGGAAGGCCAGGCATATTTTCAGGATGGAAAGGGTTTTGATTTTGAAGCTTCAAGCACGGGCAATCCCAAAACTTTCCAGAACCTGATCAGCAATAGAACAGCTGTGTACCATCAATATCACCTGAAAGATATTGAGCAGCTTTCTAAAATAGAGGATAAAGGCTTCAAGGGGACCAGTACGCTAAAAGGAGATATTGAGAAGTCGCTTCTGAACCAAGGTTTTTTGAAAGGCCTAACGGGGGAAGTAGCATTTATCCTTTTTGAATTGATTGCCAACGAGCCCCAAGATAAAATACTCCTCATCCAGTCCGATCAGATCCAGGAAAAGATCCAATTATTAAGAGCATTCAATGCCAGTTTGGATCGGTCTGGCCTGGAAGATTCTCCTTTGGATTACTACCAGCAACAGGAAATATTTATGGTGGGAGCAGAAGAGTTTCCTGCCCATTTATTTGGAGGTAAATTTCAGGGCTTTCCTGATACTTATATTACTTCAGTCAATGATGTGCTGGTATTTGCGAACAGTAGCAAGGCCATGAAACTTTTTATCGATGATGTCCATAATGATTATACTTGGGGCAAATCCCTCAATCAGAAGAGGCTGATTGAAAATATATCTCCGGAAAACGGCTTTTTCTTTATGATCGATATCCAGCGGTTTTGGACTGCAGTTATTGAAAATAGCTCTCCAAGTTGGAAATCTTTTTTTCAAAAATATGCTCCTCAATTGAAATCCTTTGAACTGCTTAACCTGAGTGTCAAGGAAATGGGAAAGAAAAATGCGGTTGTCATGGAGTTGGGTTATAGCATGAACCCCATCAAATCGGTTCAAGATGTATTATTGACAGAAAACAGGGCAGTTTCATTCAGTAACCGGCTTATTTACGGGCCTGTAATCGTACAAAATTTTATTGACCGCAGTCAGGAATTTGTAGTGCAGGATGAAGCCCATAATTTGTACCTTCTGACATCCGAAGGCGAGCAGGTATTTGGTTATAATTTGGATGGTCCAATTGTGTCCGGCATCCATCAAGTCGATTTTTATAAAAATGGGAAACTCCAACTTTTGTTTGCTACGGAGAAGCAGGTTTACATTATTGACAGGTTGGGTAATTTGGTTTCGGGATTCCCTGTTCGAATAGAAGGCCAGACCATTACCCATCTCAATTTAGTGGATTATAATAATTCAAGAGATTACAGGTATTTTATTGCCACAGCAGAAGGGAATCTGTTCCTATTGGATAAAAACGGCAAAGCTTTAGAGGGATGGAATCCCAAAACCATCAGTGGCCCTGTATCTTCGGCGCCTGCCCATCATAGAATTGCAGGTGTTGGCGATAGAATGGTAGCATTATCCTCCAGGGGGCAATTGTATTTCTTTAATAGAAGGGGGGAGCCTGAATTGGGTTCTCCTATCAGGTTAGGAGAAGGATTGGCGTCTGATTATATTCTCCTCGAAAGAGGAAGTGCGCAAGAAAGCCGCCTTGTTACCATTACCACGGAAGGAGAAGTGGTCCAGGTAAATCTTAAAGGGGAATTGACTTATAGAAATCAGCTTTTGAGGCCTGACCGCGAAAGCAAGTTTTACCTGATCAAAGACCAGAAAGATGACCGTTATGTTTTTGTAGTCCATGAGTACAATAAAGTGACAGTCATGGACCGTGAATACAAAACGGTTTTTACAATTGATGTTTTTTCAGATAACCTGGAATTTCAGTTTTTCTCCTTCGGTTCGGACAAAAATATTTTTGTTGTGGTGGACAAAAGCCAGGAGTTTATTTACCTGTACAATTTGGAAGGGACGCTTCTTAACACCCTTCCGATCGTTGGGGACCATAAAGTGGAGATCAAATATTCAGGAGGTCAAAACGATTACACCATCTATACCATCTCAGGGAATAAGTTTTCGGAATATAAATTACCGATTTAAAAATGCAGCCTCCCCAAATACCCTAAGGGGAGGCTTTTTCCTTTTTTCTTTTCCTACTTTTTCCGATGTTATTACTTTTGCGGTGGATAGATTGAAAAGTTACCACCATGCAGCATTTTAAGTTTACATACCTTCTGATTCTTTTTTTTGTCAGTTTTTCTATATCAACTGTTGCACAGGTAGTGTTGGATGATCAAATAATCCCCCTGGAAGAGGAGGATTACCATAATCTTCGGACTCCTTATCACACTACTTTGACCTTCTTTCTGAATCTCAAGGAGGATAATTATGATCCAAAAGCTGCCGCTCAGGCTCTCAATGTGAGTTCTGAAAGGGAGAAAGAGGCTGAAAAGTTGGCTGTTCAGCTGAAGCAGATATTTGATGGAAACGGTGTCTTGATAAAGTTTTCTGAAATTCCCAATGAGCCTGATTTTTTGGATACGGTATTCAGCAATCAGGCCAAATTCTTTTTTGATACCAAAAAGCTTCCCTTGGTTTATCTGGAGAAAGTAAATGATGAATGGAAATTCAGTGCATTTACTGTTTCCCAAATCGATGAGATGCATAAAGCAACCTACCCTTATGGAACGGACCGCTTGTTGAATGTGCTTCCTAAGATGGGGAACCAAGTTTATCTCGGCTTGCATTTTTGGCAATTGGCCGGTTTGTTTTTGCTTATTCTTTCTCTTTTTGTTGCGCACAAGCTGATTACATTCCTATTGGATAAAGTCTTTCTGTACCTGGTGGCCAAATTGGGCTATGCTTATGTCGGTGAGAAGTATCTTTTACCTGTGGCGAAAATCACCAGTATTTATTTGATCCTTGTTCTCACTACCCTTTTTATAAAATTATTGCAGCTGCCTGTAGAGGTCGTTTCCTTTGTCATCAAAGTCTTGAATGCAGCCAAGCCCTTGGTCATCACTATTGTTTTTTATAAAATCGTAGATATAGTTTCGCTCTATTTTGCCAAGTTGGCAGAGAAGACGGAATCCACATTGGATGATCAGCTGGTGCCCTTGATCCGCAAGACCTTGAAAGCTTTTGTGGTAATCGTAGGAACCTTGTTTGTACTCAAAGAAGGGCTTGAGGTAGATATCGTTCCTTTTCTTACAGGGCTTTCTATAGGAGGCTTGGCATTTGCTTTGGCTGCCCAGGATACCATCAAAAACTTTTTTGGTTCGATTATGATTTTCATTGATAAGCCCTTTCAGGTAGGGGACTGGATCACCTCTGGTGATGTGGATGGAACGGTGGAAGAAGTGGGTTTCCGATCCACAAGGGTCAGGACTTTCAGAAATTCGGTCATGTATATCCCGAATGGTAAAATTGCCGATGCGACCATTGACAATCATGGTCTGAGACAATACCGGAGGTTTTCCACTACCCTGACCATCACTTATGATACGCCGCCCGAATTGATAGAGGCCTTTGTGGAAGGCTTGCGAAAAATAGTAGAGAACCATCCAAACACCCGTAAGGACCTGTATAATGTTTATTTTAACAACCTTTCCACCTATAGCCAGGATATCATGTTTTATATATTCTTTCAGGTACCTACCTGGCAGGAGGAATTACGCTGCAGACAGGAAATTTTGATACAAATTGTCAAATTAGCCAAAGGGCTGGGTGTAAGGTTTGCGTTCCCAACCCAAACCTTACACATGGAAAATTTTCCTGAAAAACAGTCGCTTGTACCCGGATACCCTAAGGATCAGGCAGTTTATGCTTCCAAACTTCAGGAATTTTTGGTCAAGGAATTGGGCAAGAAGGATAATTAATCAATAATGTCAAAGCTGGATTGAAGGAATTGGAGCATTCCTGTTTCATCGACAAAGGAAACCTTGATTTCAAATTTGCCGGTTATTTCTGAGGTGAAAAACCGGGCTTGAGAGGAAGATATTTCAGGATTCCACAGCAGGCAAGTTCTGAAATCCGGGTAATTTGCTGCTCCGATCTTTGGATTGAAATGGGGCGATTCCAATTTTTTGGGCTGTAATATCGGCCAGTAATTCAAATACAAAGCGTTTTTGGGGAGTTCAAATTTCCCAAAATCATTTTGAAACGATGTTAAACTCAAGACACCCGAAAACTTATCCTCGTTGAAGGAAAACTCCCTTGTAAGTACTTCCAACTTTTCGATGTCCTTTGGGTCAAATTTCGCCAACTCACCAGTATCAAATACGGGCATGGCATCTATTAATATCAAAGGATTTTCCTGGAACAGCCCACCCAATGGCGTGTTGAGCAATTTAAAAACCATGCTTCGGTTTTGTCTTCTTACCAATACTTCAGGGACATATTCCCTAAGGGTCGTTTCCATATTTTCAAAGCGTGAATAGTCATCCAATAAATAGGTCCTGTCTGCCACAAACCCTGTAACTATGGGAAGTTGTTCAGCTCGTTTCACTGGATAAAAGTGTGGTTTAAGCTGGGCTGCCAGCATCAACATTTCCAGAAACTTCCTGTCTCCTTCATTCAGGTTTAGTGGAGGAAAAACAAAATCATCTATTAATTTCAAATTCCAAAATGGAGATTGGGGAGCGAAATTGAGCTGTTTTTCATAATTCAGGGACTGGGCTATTAAAAACTCATATTCCTTTAATGGGCCCAGCTCAAAAAACAGGTTGCCTTCCTGGTCTGGTTTAGCAGAATGCAGTACAGATTGCCTTCCATGTGCTGAAAGGAAAAAGGTCTCGGTAGTATCAATTTCAGTTGCAAGGTTTTTCCCATGAACGATATGGCCATACAGTTCAGGAATGACCCTAATTTCCCCTTCCAATGGCTGATAGATTTCCTGTCCGATAAAACCTTGAAAATTTTCCGGTAAATATGGGTTTTGTATGCCGACAGAAATTCGGTAAGTGTTTTGGACGAAGTTAAGTGGCATTTGAATCTCTGAGTTTTTCTTCAACCTACTTTCCGGAATGTGAAAATCCCTGGCTTTTTCAAATTTGTATGTGCTTTTTGCTTGAAATGGTTTTTGGGAAACCGGGCCTTTTTTCGGATTGATGATGGTCACCAATTGATTGTAAACTCCCGATCCATTTTTGTCATGGAGTGGGCTGGTTCTGGTGTAAAAGCGGAGAAGATAGTGATCCGATTCCAGATGGGGGGGTATTTCCAGTACTCCATCATTCTTACCTTCGTATAGGGGTACGATCAATTGCAAGACAGGCAAACTTGCCCTGTCAATTAGTTCTACATAAGCTATCTTGGAGGGACTGGGTTCATTGCCATTGCTTACCTGAAGTGAAAACCAGATTTGATCATTGACCAAGCAAATGTTTTTGGATAAATGGGCAAAAACTTTCTCGCCATCCCTGGTTTGGCCAAAGGCATTTAAGCTTAGTAATAAAATAAAAATCAGTTTTATAATTCTCATCATTAATCCTCCCAGAATTCAGGTCTGACATTGGTCCCTCTTAGCGTACAGTCTACACATTGGGTGGGAGCTCCAAAATACCCTATAATCTCACCATTGCTTGCCCTCAAGTCCCTGGCAGGCATTCTATCTCCTCTCCCAAATGCTTCAAAAATAGCTTTGTCAGTGGGAGGAATAGTATCCTGAAAGGATATTCTGCAAAATTCGTATTCGGGAATAAATACAGGCCAGGGAAAAACATCATTGATGTCTATATAAATCCTTTTGGTAGCGGATTTTCCCATACTTATATACCCAATGACAGGTTCTCCTTCATCGCTTACATTATAGATGTTGCCTCTGATTAGAGAAGGCAAAGGGCTGAAAATCCCTCCGATATCATCGGAATTTTTTCTAAGGATTTCCCAAAAGTCAAAAGCTTCTTGATTGATGGCCATTTGTTTTACTTCGATGCTGTAGCGCTCTGTGAGTTTTTCTGAATTGTTGGGAATCAGCACCAGTTCTCTCTGAAGGATGCGGTTGTCTTCAAACCTTGCCGCATTTTGAAGGACAATTTTAGGGTTAAGGTTATTGTTCCAGCAGAGGTCAATCCTTTCATCTTCTTCCCTGAATCTTACAAGTCCATTTTCAAAAATCAGCCGGGAAATGACCCCCGGCCTAAAAATCCAGTGTTCTTGATAGGTCCATAAGAAATATTGGGCCTGATCATTCCCTCTCGTGCTGACAAAAATTTCTACGCCATTTTGATCCCTGACAAAACCCAGTTCTTCAATTTCAGGAGAAACAACCGGCTGTAAATTTTCTGTTCTGTACACTTTAGCTCCTGGTAGTTCAATTTGTAACTGATAGCTGTCAAAAGGTGGAAAATTACCTATCAATGAATAAATGCCTTCCTCTTTTTCAACAAAATCCCATCGCCCGTTATTACTATTCAAAAGAGAAAGTTTGGCCCCTGTGATTACTGGACTCGCTTGGGTACTTCTTACTGGTACAGTCTTACTCAGTCGGATGAACGACTCTCCTTCCACTTCAATATAACCTTCTACCACAAGCACTTCTGTCGGAATGTCTCTCAATTTCGGCTCGAAAGGATCCCTGCATGAAAACATTATCAGGAAGACCAATATCAGGTGGGTATGGAAGATTTTTTTCAACATTAAATTCTAAAGTTATAACTGATGAATGGAATAGGTTGGGCAAAGATGGATAACTGAAAACCTTCCAGGATTCCGTTTACAGGGGTAAAGTAAACGGAATAGGGATTTCTCCTTCCCAATAAGTTGTAAACACCCACTGACCAGGAGGAATGGGCAAGTTTTCTCACTTTATGGTTGCCTTCTATATTGACTGATAAGTCAATTCTAAAATAATCCGGAATCCTGTAAGCATTTCTGTCAGAGAAAAATACCCTTTCAGAACCTCCATATTCAAATTTGGCCACAGGTAAGGTGATGGGTCTTCCGGTGCTGTAGTTGGCATTAATGGAAGTGCTGAACCTTTTGCTCCATTCGTAATTGCCTACCAGTACGGCATTATGTGGTTGGTCAAAATTATTGGGATACCATTCACCGGTATTGATTTTTTCAGCCTGTTCATCTTTTGCGGTTCTCAATAATGACCTGGAATAGGTGTAACTGATCCAGCCATTCAGTTTGCCTGTATTTTTTCTTAGTAACACCTCGGCTCCATAAGCCCTTCCCTCAGACCGAACCACAGCCTGTTCTACTGCATTGTTCAAAATCAAAGTGCTTCCTGAGCGGAAATCCAAAAGGTTTCGCAAACTTCTATGGTAAGTCTCTATGGAAAATTCATATTTGTCCACCTTTAGATTTCGGTAATAACCCAATGAGATTTGATCTCCCCATTGTGGTAGAATATTGTTGTCGCTGAGTTTCCAAATATCTGTAGGAGCAATGGCGGCATTGTTGGTGATCAAATGAATAAACTGTCTTCCTGTATTGTATCCTGCTTTGATAGAGGAAATGTTGTTGAGAATATATCTGCCGGAAATACGGAACTCTGGACCATGATGGGTTTGAATCACTTCGCCTTGATTGAAGATTTCCTCTCTGATTAGGGTAGTGCGTGAAACAGGAAGCCCAGGAGCATACACCCTACTGGTATTAGGGCCTAAAAAATTATAGATCGCATACCTCCCCCCGATACTTACAGTCAGTTGTTCACTGATCTCAATATTGTCGCCAAAATAAAGGGCCGTCTCCAGTGCTTGTTCCTGATTGACTTCTTCAGGCACTACAATAGATTCTATTCCTGAAGGATTGATTTTTCCAGGGTTTAGCCTGTATCGGGTGCTATGTACACCAAAATTGAATTTGTGTCTGAAGTTGTAATCGTAATTGAAATGTATTTTGGCGAAGTCCTGACGGATATTGAACCCGAAATCATAGGAATTACTTGGATTGTCCCTTCCTTCAATGCCAAATGAATAATTATCCCTACCGACCACAAATTCAGCTTCCATCCTTTCATTGAAATAATGGGTCCACCCCAGATTGAAATTCAGATTTTCGTAGCGGAAAGTGGTATCTCTATCAAATCTGAAATTGTCATTGCTGTTGTAGGCATTGGCCCGGAGGATGTTTTTGTTATTAAGTTTATGGGAAATACTGAAATTGAGGTCATAAAAGGAAGCTCTGCCATTTTTGAAATCCGTGTTTTCTTCCAATAACTGAAGCAGCCAATCGGAATAGGTACTTCTTGCCCCCATCGAGAAAGTGGTGTTTTTTCCTATTGGGCCATCAATAGCCAGCCTTCCTGTCAAGAGACCTATGCCTCCGGAAACCTTTATTTTTTCATTATTGCCATATTTTGCTTTGACATCCAGGACAGAGGACAACCTGCCCCCATATTGTACGGGGATACCTGCTTTATATAGTTCCACAGACTCCACCACATCCGGATTGAATGCGGAAAACAGTCCAAATAAATGGGAGGGATTATAAATCGTACTATGGTTATAAAGGATCAGGTTTTGATCAGCAGCACCTCCCCTGACGTTGAAGCCGACAGAAGCCTCCCCAACAGTTTGAACGCCTGGTAATGTCAGAATAGACCGGATTACATCCACTTCCCCTAAAATGGCGGGGATTTTTTTCATCGACTGGATATTCAGTTTTTGGACCCCCATTTCAGGTCGGGAAATATTGGTCATGCGGTCTGAGCTTACCGTGACCTCCGATAAGGAAATGATATTTTCTTCAATCGCCACATCCAGAATGCCATCTCCCTGAAGACTGATTTGCCTTTGTTCAATAAATCCCCCCAGGTTCTGAATAAATAAGGTGTGCCGGCCCACAGGCAAGAGAATTTGGAAGAACCCTTCCTCATTGGTGATCGCACGTCTGTATTCTGCCCTTTCAAAAACAACAGCTCCAAAAACCGGATTACCGGTTTCAATTCCTGTGATTTTTCCGCTTAAAGTAACCTCCTTTTGATTACTGGGATTGCCGATTACATAGAGTTTGTTTCGGGAATAAGCCCTCTCGATATCAGATTGCCGATTTAGGCTATCTGCTTCTCCATCAGTTTTGAGCCTATCAAAAAAATCTTTTGAAAGCCTAAGATCCAAAGGAGTGTTTTTAGTGATAAATACCCGGTTTTCTGAATCTATGCTGAACTTGAAATCCGTCTGATCAAAAATAGCCTCCAGAATTTGTGTGAGCGTATTTTCTTTTGCACTGATGTTGACCTGAAAACCCTGTAATTCCATGGAATAATAGAAGCGGTATCCGGTCATGGAGTTCACTTGCTGGGCAAACCTTGGAAAAGGAATGCCCGGGAATAATCCGGAAATTTTTTCCCGGTCTTGGGCATGCAATTCTGAATGGAAAAGTAGGCTTGCAAACAAGGAGAAAATCAAAATCAGGATCTGTTTATTTCTTTTCATTCTGCTCCTGATTATAAAGTGAAACCAAAAAATGCAAGTAACCTTTTCTATCTGTTCTGTAATCCAAGTTGGAAGCTTTGGTTAATTTCCTGACTTCCTTGTTTTCCAAACCCAAGAAATCGATGGCCTGTTTTTTATTGGATACTTTTAGGATCTCAGCATTTTTTTGAAGGAAATAATCCTGTGTTTCATAAAACACTTCACTGTAAATACTGTATTCCCGTTTTGGCTTGGTTAATTTCCTGTGTTTGATCAAAACCCTCGACGGGCCATCTCCGACATATTCATAAATACCACTGCCATGGTGGCTATAAGAGGGATTATTCGGTAATCTCACAAAGGATAAAGGGGATTCTAAGCGAAGCGTAAATGCATTGATTTTGTCTGATCTGATCAGGATTTTTTGTTTGTGGATGGGCTGGAATGTCAATACCTGATCTTTCCAGATGTTATAGAGAATGGGAACATCGCTATAGGTCAGTCCGTTAATGGTTATTTCACTTAATTCAAAATTTTTGGTGATCAAATAGGGATGGCCTTCAAATTCCTTAGGTGGATCCACAAAGTAACCTCCGCTGACCACATCTTGATCAAAAGGGATATTGCTTCTGTAGGATTGTTCAAGACCGGTAACAACTTGGGCAAAGACCTTATTCGAAAATGACAAAAAGACTAAAAAAGACAAAAACGTTAAAGACTTCATGTGAAGGGCCAAACTGATTAAAGCTTAATTTACCAAAATAATTAGGTCTTGAAGGTTTTTGGCCGCATATTTTGATGAATGGTTGATTGTTGATGCCTAATTCGCTTAATTTTAAGATCAGTAGCAAGATTATCTTCCAAACCTAAAACCTCAATTACATGATTTCCAGAAGAGATGCCATCAAATCAATCGGACTAGGAACCGGGGCTTTTTTGACAGCCAATGCATTGCAGGCGGCTCCGGCCAAAACAGTTGGTAAATTCAGTTTCTGTCTGAATACAAGTACTATTATGGGGCAACAGCCCGGTTTGAAAGGTTATCTGGAAATAGCAGCCCGTGCAGGTTATGATGGGGTAGAATTATGGATCAGAGATCTTCAGGAATACATCAATTCGGGCAATTCTGTTTCCAGTTTAAGAAAACTTATCAGCGACAGCGGGCTTAAATTTGAAAATGCAATTGGTTTTGCGCCTTGGATGGTGGATGACGCTTCCAAAAGGAAGGCCGGCTTTGAGCAAATGGAAAAAGAAATGGAGCTTTTGGCGGCCGTTGGGTGTAAACGGGTAGCAGCCCCGGCTTTTGGTGTTGATGCGCCTTTGGATCTTTTCAAGGCGGGGGAGCGATATAAGGCTTTATTGGATTTGGGAAGGAAGACCGGTGTCATTCCTCAATTGGAGTTTTGGGGGGCCTTTCCTTTTTTCCACCACCTTGGGCAAGTCCTCATGGTGGCAGCTGTTGCCAATGACCAAGATGCCAGGATTCTGCCAGATGTGTACCACCTCTTTAGAGGAGGCTCGGGATATGATGGGCTGAAAATGCTCAGCGGAGACTTGATTGAAGTTTTTCATATGAATGATTTTGTGTCCCATATTCCAAGGGAAGAACAGCAGGACAAAGACAGGGTTTATCCGGGTGATGGATCGGCCCCTATGAAGCAAATCCTTGCCGATCTCAAAGCCATGGGCGGAGAAAAGGTACTTTCCTTGGAGCTTTTCAATCAGGACTATTGGAAGCAAGATGCTTTGACTGTGGCAAAGACAGGATTGGAAAAAATGAAGACCTTGGTGGCCCAGGTATAATGGTATCAGGTGAAAATCCAGGAATAAATCAGCACGGTTAAAAATGCCAAAACCGGCCCTACGAATATCATTAATAGCCCCCCTGATCTGAAACTTTTCTGTTCGATCATTCCTGTAGAGAAGGCTATGGCGTTGGACGGAGTGGAAACAGGAAGCATCAGGGCTGAAGAACAACTAAGTGCGATTATTAAAGGAACTGCAAGTCCCCAGATTCCCGGAAGGGATAAGCCCAATGGAACAAGTATAGATGCTGCTGCGGTATTGCTCATGATGTTGGAAATTAATACTGCAATAATGGCAAATACCACGGCCACTCCGAACATGGGCATTGGCAATGAAGATATTTTTTCCATTATTATATCTGTCAATCCTACATCTACCATCGCAATGCCCAATGCAAGGCCGCCGGCTACCAGCATCAATGTATCCCAGGGTAACCTGCGCACGTCTTCGGCCTTGATGACTTGGAACAATGTTAAAAGAACGATTGGGATTGCGGATGTGGCAGCAATTGGAATCCCATGGAAGGGTTCCGTCAACCACATACTGACGGTTACAAAAAGTGTGAAAAGCACGGCATTTCTTTCAAAGCCCTTCTTCATGCTGAGAGGGGTGTTCAATTCCGATAAGTCCAGATGAACCTGACTGAGTTGCAGTTTTTTTGTGAGGAATTTCCAGAAAATCAAAATGGCTATAAGGGCGGTGGGCAGTCCAAAAATCATCCAGTCAATAAAAGTGATATTGATGCCTTTCTCCTGTAAGGCGCCGACTGCAATGGCATTGGGCGTACTTCCGATGATGGTGCCCATTCCTCCCAAGGTAGCTGCTGCGGGTATTCCTACCAATAGGGCTTTGGTGTATTCGGAATTCTTACCCATGATCCTTGCCAAAGGTAAAATGGAAGAAATCATCATGGCTGTAGTGGCGGTATTGGACATGACCATACTTCCTATAGCTGTTGTAAGCATGAGGCCAAGCAAAAGCCGGTTAGGGTCTTCACCAAACTTGTTCAAGGTGAATTTAAACAGGGCCCTGTCCAAAGACACGATACTCATCCCCTCTGCCAGGAAAAAACCTCCCAATAAAAGCCAGATTACGTTACTGGTCCAGGTACCCAGATACATCTCTACAGGGGTTTTATATTCCTCTTCCAGGATGAATTCGGTGCCAAAGCCCATTAGCAGACCAGCAATGATAAAAATTCCAACCGAAAAGGGTGGAATGGCTTCAGTTACCCAGAGCCCGATAGCTAAAACACTGAGGAAAAATACATAGTTGACCTCTTCCGTATAGCCCAGGTTGTTGAATAGGGAAGTGACAAAGAGAGCAAAGATAAAGTTGCCGGTGAAAGTAGAAGAGGCCCAGATCCAGCCGTACTTTAATTTTTTGTACAGACGGATGGCTGCGCGTCTGGAATCGTTGTAAGCCATAAAAATTCATTTCTGATGAAAGCCTTAGGTAAAGGTAAGAAAAACTGATGTGGTTTGGTAGGGCATCGGTAATTTAAAATGAAAATTAAAACTGACATTTTATGTCAATTATTTTAGTTCAAGATAAAATTTCAATAGTTTTATCAGGTGAACAAAAGGAAACAAGTGTCGGAAAAAATAAACAATAGATATGGAAAAGAATATTTTTGATGCCATTGAGTTTGTGGCACAAGCTCATCGCGGACATTTCAGGAAGGCAACTCAAATACCTTATATCAGCCATTTGATAAACGTCATGAAAATATTACTGGAATATGGGTATTCAGAAAAGGTAGCCATGGCAGGCTTGCTTCATGATGTAGTAGAAGATACAGCAGTTAAAATTGAGGAAGTGGAAAGCCTGTTTGGTGGTGAAGTGGCTGCTTTGGTAAGAGGGGCCACTGAGCCGCATAAGTTGCATTTGGAGGAAGGGGAAGCAGAGGCTCCTTGGTTAGAGCGGAAAATACATACACTGGATTATCTAAAAAAAGAAGCTTCAGAGTATATTTTGGCTGTTTCTTGTGCTGATAAATTGGATAATATCAGGTCTATTCAGTCAGATATTGAGAAAGTTGGGGATGAAGTATGGTCTCGTTTTAACGCACCTTATGAAAGTCAGAAATGGTATTATACTGGTTTAGCTATTACTTTCGTAGGTAGACAAAAGGACTTTGGTGCTGAGTTTAGGGCTTTAACGGATAAGTTTGAAGCAACCACAAAAGCCGTTTTTCTACGATAGGTTATTCCTTTTGATATTGAAGTTATGAAATATAAGCATACTGTACCTCCTAGCTTTTTATCCAAATTTTCGCAGTTTGTCTTAGGATATGCCCAAAAACTGGTTCAGGAATAACAGCTATTACCCTCCCGCTTGATATTACTTTCTCCTTTGGATGGCTTTGACTATGCTTCCTGAGTCTAGGTCAGTAGTAAAGCAGGTTGGGGAATTGCTAAGGAGGTAAATTGGATGATGCTTTTTTAGTTTAAAAAATAACAGTAATAACACTTATGATTTTATCACATATGACCATTTATGGGTGTCCCAAATGCGGGGAATTCGTTTCCAAAACCTCGCCTTCGAGCAGCTATCGCTCCACGGGTATCCGCTTTACTGATGGAAAATTAAGAGGATTGGATGCCATTCATGATTACATTGTCAATGAGTGTAAAAAGTGTGGACATTTATTTTGGATCAAGGACGACTATAAGATTGGTGTGTATGATTTCGGTCCTTTTGGCCGCAAGGATGAAGAGGGCAATAAGGCTTTGGAGGCTAAAGTGCCCAATATGGGATTTGTCAGCTCTGCCAGATTACCGGATATCTATGGGCTACATAGGATGTTGGCGACAGGTGATTTTACTGGAAAGAAACAAGAAATTTATCTGAGAAAAAATCTGCATTGGTCCTTTAATGACCGGTATTGGGATCTTAGGGTGTTGTTTTTGAAAGATGGAGATCAGGAAATCTGGGAAGAAAATTTAAAGGCTTTGATCCCCTTGATCAGATTTAGGTATAAGGATACCCTCTATCTGGCGGAAATTTACCGTAATCTGGGCAAATTCTACAGGGCCAGGTGGGTCCTGTTGAGGGCAGTACTTCCTTCTATGAAGAATGCCCGAGAAGTTATCTGGCATGAATGCAAAAAGAAGAACAGTTTTTTAGTTCCTTATGGCAAAGGGAAACTGAATGAGTATTATGTAGATGGTTATCCGGATTATGTGCAGGTGGACAAAGGTAAGATTTTGAATGGAAAGTAGGGGTTAAATCACAATTTATGATCTTGGAAACTTGAGGTTCCATTCTGGCATCTTAAAATCCTTGACTTTTCCAAAGTTTTAAACTTTGGAAAAGTTATCTTGAGGTCACAAATTGTGACCTCAAGTGTAGTTGTAATAATAAATTAAACTGATTACAGGTGGTGCCATCGTTTTAAAATGACAAAGACTTTTATGGAGACGATGAAGGTAAATATTGAAAGCTACATTATACAGTCAGGGGAGTACAGGTAATGCTTGATTATCATTTGGCTATGGTATATCATGTTGAAACGAAAAGGTTGAATGAACAGGTTAAGAGGAACTTGAAGCGGTTTCCAGGTACGTTTATGTTTCAGCTTACTCAAGAAGAATGGGATACACTACAGCTTCACCTTTCTAATATGATATCTTCGGAGAGTTTGCAGTCGCAATTTGCGACCGCAAAGCGAAGGTCACTACCCTATGCTTTTACAGAACAAGGCGTTTCGATGCTCTCAGCCGTACTTAATAGTGATACTGCAATTGAAGTCAGCATCCAAATCATGCAGGCTTTTGTAGCCATGCGTAAGACCTTGGGCAATCTGCATGGTGTGATCCAACGACTGGAAGGAGTGGAGCTGAGGCAGCTGCAAACAGACAGTAAACTGGAACAGATCTTCCAAGCTTTGGAAAAAGATACCAAACCAACACAGGGTATTTTCTTTGAAGGGCAGCTATTTGATGCTCATGTTTTTGCATCAGACCTGGTCAAAAAGGCAAAGAAATCCATTGAACTTTTGGATAACTATTTAGATGAAACAACCCTGCTATTGCTTAGCAAGCGGAGGAAGGGTGTCAGCTGTATCGTACACACACGCATCAAGCCTGTCTTGCAGAAGGACTTGGAGAAGCACAACAAACAATACGAACCCATCACCTTGATAGAAAATAGGGGCAGCCATGACCGCTTTTTGATCCTGGATGATCAGGAACTGTATCATATTGGCGCCTCCCTGAAAGACCTTGGCAATAAGTGTTTTACCTTTTCCAGGATGGACAACTTTTTAGAAGTTGTAAAAGGGAAGTTGTTGAATTGTTAGGTAAAAAAAACGAAAAACCCCTCCAAAATTGCTTCTGAAGGGGTTACAATCCAAGTAAACCGGACTGAGGAAAATAATATGGTTATCACAAAACGTGATGTCCAAAAATCAAGGAGCGTGATGGTGGGGGCTCTGCCGGTCTTGTCTCCGGTATTGCTCCGGGGATTGGCTTCCTTTCGGGTTCAAATATTTATAAATATGAATATGCCTTAAAAACAGGGGAGCATAGGCTTGGATTTTATAAAATACTTTATTAGTTTTATAGTAGTGGTTCTCTCAAAATCCACTAAGTTGTTCTCAATTGGTCCCGGAAAATTTTTCCGGGATTTTTTTTGCCAAAAATTTCCTCAAACAAAAAGGCATAAAAAAAGGCTTACTGTGCAGGACATTTGCAGGAAATTTCCCGCCAAATATTATTCTGCACTGTAAGCCTTTGAATTTGAATTACTTACAAGGGTTATTTTGTAAGTGTTGTACCCAGGGCCGGAGTCGAACCGGCACGAGTGTAACCTCATTGGTGTTTGAGACCAACGCGTCTACCAATTCCGCCACCTGGGCATTTCAATCTTCCGCGTTCCTTGCTGAACGGGATGCAAATATGAATACTATTTTTTTTCCTTGCAAGCGCTATCAAGGCAGTTCTTCAATTTTTTTTGCTGAAAAAGCCATGGGTTTTTCTGAAAACAGGGTTTTGGTATAAGTCCATACCGATTTAAATAATTCAGAATCACGGTATTGATTTAAGGCCTCCTCTGATTCCCAATGACTGTAAGTCATGAAAATATTTTTAAAATTTTTGTCCTGCCAGAGTTCCAGGTAGCGGCAACCGGGGAAATGCCTTATTTTTTCTTTGTTGGCCTCAAAGTTGTCCAAAAAATCCCGCACCTTATCTTCCTGAAAGGTCATTCTCACTACGCGTATCATCATGTTCCCTCTGTTTCAAAATTGATAAATACAGGACTGTCATACCTGAGTCCCAAAAGTTCTGCCCCATGCCCGTGATTGATTCCGATTTCCAATAAGCCCAGGCTGTTAAAGAAGGCAAAGCAATCCCCGGGTTCCACCTGGTCATAATTCGTGTTGAGCTTGGTCAATGTTTCCCTGCTGAATTCTATATTGAACCTTCCCGGATTCAAAGTATCAAATACTTCTTTGGTAATATTGGTGATCAAGTTGCCATAATTGTCTACCCGTATCACATGACCTGTAATCTGTTTTTTGGTGGCCTTGAAATTTCTCGGGATCATCTTTTTAATTTGGCTTAATGGTCCCCCAAAATCATGTATGGAAGCACCGGTGGCCACTTTTGCTGCTACGGGGGCCAGGATGTCTTTGGCGGGGAAAGTGCTATCCTTGATATGCACATCTCCTAATTTTACAATGATACCCGGTTCCTCTTCAGACAATAGGCTTAATATACCATTGTTAGGCCCGATGAATATGTGTTCGTTCAATTTAATTCCGATATAACCGTCGGTCACATTACTTGTGGCATTCATGGCCACCAAATGGACGGTTCCTTTTGGAAATTCATTGTAAACATACTTTAATACAAACGCAGCATGGGCAACATCATAGTTTTCCACTTTATGGGTAATATCCACAATCGTAAGCTGAGGGTTGATGGATAACATTTTTGCCTTTACCGCGGGTACATAATAATCCATGTCTCCAAAATCCGAAGTGAATGTTATCAATGCCATATAAGCAAGTCTGTTAAAATTTTATATTTTTGTGATAGGTGTGAACAAAATTAGAAATTTATTCATTACACCATAGGAACAAATCATAATTCAAAAGTATCGGATTGGTAGAGAAAGTAATTACTTTGGAAAATATTCCCTTGCTGGATTTTTTAGGCCCGGGAAATGAAAATATCAGGCATGTAGCTGCCGCTTTTCCACAAAGCAAAATAGTGTCTAGGGGAAATGAAATCAGGATTCAGGGCCGTGCCCCTGAAATCCTGCGCATCAATGACCTGCTCAATATGTTGCTCCAGCATTTTCACCGTTTTGGTCATATCACACCGGAAAATATTCAGGAATATATTGCTTTAGAAGGTGCACCTTTTGAAGAAAATCTCAAGAATGATGTGATCATCTACGGAAACAAAGGGCTGGTGGTCAAACCCAAATCTGCCAATCAGCGGAAACTCGTGGATGCCTCTTTTAAAAATGACCTGGTGTTTGCTTTAGGGCCGGCAGGAACAGGCAAAACTTATATCGCAGTGGCTTTGGCGGTGCGTGCCTTGAAAAACAGAGAGGTAAAAAGGATCATCATCACAAGGCCAGCCGTTGAAGCAGGTGAAAATCTTGGCTTTCTGCCCGGAGACCTTCAGGAAAAACTAGACCCCTATTTGAGGCCCATTTATGATGCGCTGAGTGATATGGTGCCGGCCGAGAAACTCAAGTTTTACCAGGAAACCAGGGTAATCGAAATTGCACCTTTGGCTTATATGAGAGGTAGGACTTTACACGATGCCTTTGTGCTTTTGGATGAGGCTCAAAATACCACCAGTGAGCAGATCAAAATGTTCCTTACCAGGATGGGGCCCAATTCCAAAGTGATCATTACCGGTGACCAGACACAGGTGGATTTACCTAAACGTCAAAAATCAGGACTAAGAGAGGCGCTACATGTACTCAAAGATGTAAAAGGAATTGGAATTGTCAACCTAAGCGGAAAAGATGTGATCAGACATAAATTGGTAAAGTCCATCATTGAGGCATACGAAAAAAATGAATCCCAAAAAGTAACTGAAAAAGATGAGCATAAGCGTCCAAAAGGTAAAGACGAAGGAGGAGCTTGATACCGTATTCGATATCAGGGAAAAGGTCTTTGTGATCGAACAGGAAGTGGATCCTGCTGAAGAATATGATGAATTCGAGGAGACTTCTACCCATTTTTTAGCAAAGTTTGATGGTGAAGCAGCTGGGACAGCCAGATGGAGATTTACCGATAAGGGAATCAAACTCGAGAGGTTCGCTGTTTTCAAACCGATGAGAGGAAAGGGGGTTGGGCAAGCATTGGTTAGGGCCGTAGTGGACGATATCGCCAATCATCCAGAATCAAAAGGGAAAAAACTTTATATGCATGCCCAATTGGACGCCATGCCTTTGTACGCCAAGTTTGGTTTTAAGCAAGTTGGAGATATGTTTGAAGAATGTAATATCTTGCACTACAAAATGGAATTATATTTGTGATCCGTATAAACTGTTGTTTTTAAATTTTATGACCATGAAAAAACTATTATTTGTACTGCCAGCTTTATTGTTGATTGGGAATTTAACCTTTGCTCAAGCTTTGGAAGATCCCAAAGGTGAAGTTAGATTGAATTTTCTTAATACCATTCTTATTGGTTCGGTAGAGTTAGGGTATGAACATTTCCTTGCGCCTGACCAATCAATAGGTCTGGAATTCCATATCAATGACAGGTTCAATTACCGCTCTGCAGGAGCAGGAAGAGACTTCAATGCTTCCTCTTTTTTATTGTCTTACAATTTCTATTTTGCAGGCAATGAATCCGGAAAGCTCCATATTTCACCGTTTTTCAAATATAGGTTTGGAGAGTACCGTGAAAGCCTTGACGGACCGGTTACTGTGACAAATCTGAACAGTGGTTTCATCGGTCTGATTGGAGGATATAAGTGGAACTACAACAATTTTGCTTTTGGACCTTTTGTGGCGGTTTCCAGAGGTTTTTCAGGAGAAGTCGCTGATAGGTTCAATGCGATTGAATTGAAAGCCGGATTAAACGTTGGTTACAGGTTTTAATCAACTTATCCGATTAAGTTATACCTGAGGGGGCCTTTAGGGCCCCCTTTTTTGATTTTTATCCGTATTTTCCTTCAAATTTTTAAAGCTATGGTTTTCGCTGATTTTCCATTCCTAAGATACCTGGTTTTTTTCGTGCTGGGGATTCTCTTATACCCTCACTTGGCGCATTTTTCTAAAACTAATTTTGATTATCTGTTATCGGTATTTTTTTTGGTCTATGTAGTGTTGTTGGTAATCAAATCATTTAAAAAACAAAAGCAGTTAAAACACCCGGTTTTTCCGGTTTTGGCTTACTTACAGCTTATTCTTTTAGGAGTACATGTTTCTTTTTACAGTGATTTTCTTCAAAGCAAGGATCATTTGATCTACCACCAAGAACCCATCATGGGGTATTTGGCAGTTGTAAGCGGGCAGGATGAGCTCAAACCCAATTCCATTGCCAATAGGGTTAAGGTCAGGAAAGTCTATTTTAAGGAAGATACCAAAGAACTTAAGGGAGAAGTAATCATCTACCGCAAAGACTCGGTTAAGTGGCTTCCAGGGGATATGGTTTGGATAGAAGGCAGTCCACAATTGATCAAAGGACCTACAAATCCACATGAATTCGATTATCGGAAATTCATGGCACGCCAGCAGGTCACACACCAACACTTTGTGGGTGAAAGATTTCAAAAAATTGCTTGGGTCTATGAATCTCCCATTGAATATTTTTTTGTACAGCTGAGGGGGAGAATTCTGGAGCAAATCGATAGGCACTTTGAGGATATTCAGGCCAATCAAATTGCGAAGGCACTCCTTTTGGGACAAAAGAAATCCCTGGATAGGGAATTAAGTGAAGCCTATGCCACGGCAGGGGCCATGCATGTCCTTGCTGTCTCTGGACTTCATGTAGGTATTATTTATGGTTTTTTCTTTTTGTGGATCAAACCCTACCGGATTTCCGTAAGAAAACGCATCCTCTATCTTACCGGTATTATTTTGTTGATCTGGTCCTATGCCCTGTTGACAGGCATGTCACCTTCTGTAATGCGCGCCGCTACCATGTTTTCACTGATGGGCTTGGCCCAAATGAAATCCAGATCCCCATCTATTTTCAATGCCATTGCCCTTTCGGCTTTGATAATTTTGGTCTTTGACCCGCAATTGATTTATGCAGTTGGTTTTCAGTTGTCTTATCTGGCTTTGTCCGGGATTTTATTGATACAGCCCCTATTGGTAAAACTTTGGCTTCCCGGTAACCGCATTTTGGAATACGTCTGGCAGATCAGTACGGTAGGCATCGCTGCCCAAATAGCCACCTTTCCGATTTCCAGTTTTTATTTCCACATGTTCCCGGTTTATTTCTTATTGTCCAATCTGATTGCCATACCCGGTGCTTTTTTGATTATGTCTTTTGGTGTTCCTTATATGCTTTTGGGACAGGTTAATTTCTTGGGCGATTGGCTCTCGAAAATTACCGAAAGCATTATTCAGTTGGTCAATTTCGGGGTACTTGCTATTCAGGCTTTGCCTTTTTCAAAACTTTCTGGATTGTACCTGAGTCCTGCGGATGTTGTGCTTTATTTCCTTCTCCTTGGTTTCTTATTGATTTTTATCTATCAGCCTGGGAAAAAACTCTTATGGATGATGGCTCTTTTAGTTTTCTTAGGAGGTTCATACCGTCTGATTGACCGTATTTCGGATCTGAAAAAAGAAGAATTATTGGTGTATAATTTGGAAAGGGGATTTGCAATTGATTATTTGTATCAAGGAAAGCTATTTGTATATGATCAAGCAGAAGAGAATGAGTTGACATACAAAGTGAACCCCAATAGGAAAAGGCAATCCTCTGCCGGATTTTTTCCGTTAATTCCTTTTCAAGCGGAAGAGGGAGTGGAATTTCTTTTGCCCAATGGCTATATCTTAATTATGCGAGAAGGGCAGGTTTCCTTTGAGAAGGAAGGACTGGATACGGGGGGGGTTGAAATGGATTCTGGAAATTGGAAGGAAATCTTTGCCAATGACTCCTTGACAAATAGAGATAAAGCGCTAAAAATCGTTTTTCAATGAATGTTTTTGGAAGAGCACTATCGGTAATTTATCTTTCAATTAAATTTATAAACATTACTTGAGCAGAAAAAAATGAGCGAAAGACCCATTATCACCTATAAAAAAGACAGAATAGGCTATTTGGAACTGAATAGGCCTGAGAAAAGGAATGCTCTCAATTCAGAAATGGTAGAGGCTTTGAAAACTGCCATTTCGGAATTTGAAAAAGACAGGGAAGTTAAAGTATTGGTGATCAAGGCGGCTGGTAAAGTTTTTTGCTCCGGGGCGGATTTGGCCTACCTGCAATCTTTGCAGACCAATTCTTATGAAGAAAACCTACTGGATAGCAATAACCTTAAAGAATTGTTTTATCGGATTTATACTTCCCCAAAAGTCATAATTGCCCAAATCCAGGGACATGCTTTGGCAGGAGGCTGTGGTTTGGCTACAGTTTGTGATTTCTCATTCACGGTTCCGGAAGCCAAATTTGGTTATACGGAAGTCAAAATCGGATTTGTACCGGCGATTGTTAAGGTATTTCTTTTGCGGAAAATTGGAGAAGGAAAAGCCAAACAGCTTTTGCTTGATGGTGATTTAATTGATGCGAAGGAAGCCCAATCCCTGGGGTTAATCAATTGGATAGTGGAAGCCGGTGTCTTGGAAGAAAAAGTTTATGAATATGCCCAAAAACTAATTGAACAGAATTCAGAGCAGTCCATGGCCCTTACCAAAGAAATGATTGGAAGGGTACAGGAGAAAAGTCTGGAGGACGGCCTGGATTATGCAGCCGCTATGAATGCAAGGGCAAGAGGATCCGAAGATTGTAAAAAAGGAATCGCTGCATTTTTAAACAAAGAACCTATTTCCTGGTAAGATTGAAAGAAAAGGCATACCATATACTCCAGACTGTTTTCGGTTATAATGAATTTAGACCGGTACAGTTGGATATTGTCCTTGCGGTCCTGGAAGGGAGGGACTGTCTTGCCCTCTTGCCAACCGGAGGAGGTAAGTCCATTTGTTTTCAAGTCCCTGCATTGGCCATGGAAGGAATATGTGTGGTGATCAGTCCTTTGATCGCTCTGATGAAAGATCAGGTGGACAACCTTAGGAAAAGGGGAGTCCTAGCGGCAGCGATCTATTCCGGTATGGGGAAGAGGGAAATAGATACGGTGTTGGATAATTGTATTTATGGGAATTACAAATTTCTCTACGTGTCCCCTGAAAGACTGAAAACTGAGATTTTTATAGAGCGGTTCAAGCGGATGAAGGTCAATCTAATTGCAGTAGACGAAGCGCATTGCATTTCCCAATGGGGGTATGATTTTAGGCCTCCTTATTTGGAAATAGCCAATATAAGGGAGTACCATCCCAATGTTCCCTGCCTTGCTTTGACTGCATCGGCTACCCTTCAGGTGAAGGATGATATCATTGATAAACTGCAACTGAAATCCCCTGCCGTTTATGTACGTTCTTTCACAAGAAAAAACCTGAGCTATGCTGTACGGATGGCGGAAAACAAACTTGAGAAAGCCATTGAAATTCTAAGAAAAGTCCCTGGTACAGCCATTGTATATGTAAGGAACAGGAAGGGAACCAAAGAAATTGCCTCCATTTTAAACCAAATGGGGATTTCTGCCACCTTTTATCATGCAGGTTTGGAGAATGAAGTCCGTGAAAGCAGGCAGAATGAATGGAAAAAGAATCAGATCAGGGTCATGGTGGCGACCAATGCATTTGGAATGGGAATAGACAAGCCGGATGTACGTTCAGTGATTCATTTGGACCTGCCTGAAAACCTGGAGAATTATTACCAAGAGGCTGGCAGGGCAGGGAGGGATGAAAAAAAGGCCTATGCTGTGCTTATCACTCATCAGCAGGATTTGCAGGTGCTGGAAGAAAGAGCAAAAATGGCATATCCTCCCGTGGAATTTTTGAAAAAAGTTTACCAAAGTCTGGCCAACTATTACCGTATGGCTGTAGGTAGCGGCATGATGAGCAGCTTTGATTTCGACCTGGCAACGTTTGCGGGAACTTATAATCTGGAAGTGCTGATGACTTACAATGCCCTGAAAGTCCTGCAGGAAGAGGGGCTTTTGGAACTCAATGAAAGTTTTTTCAGCCCATCATCCCTGAAATTCATGATAGATCAGAGTAAACTCTACGAATTCCAGATTGCCAATGCAAAGTTGGATCCTTTGGTGAAAATTTTACTCAGGACCTATGGAGGCGAGCTGTTTGTCGAATTTCTGAAAATTCAGGAATCCAAATTGGCCAAATCTATGGGGCTAGCCGAAAGGGATCTGATCAAGATGTTGGAATATATGGATCAGGTAGGAGTGATTTCATACAACAAAAGAAAAGACCAACCCCAGATTACCTTCCTGACGGAGCGCTATGATGCGGGTAAGCTTCCCCTCAACCTCAAAAGAATTGAGGAAAGAAGAATGAATGCCATTTCTAAAGCACAGTCAATGATTGCCTATGTCAAAAATGATGGAATTTGTAGGGCAAATCAGATATCCTATTATTTCGGTGAAGTTTCTGATCTATCCTGCGGTATTTGCGATAGCTGTGTTTCAAAAAAAAAGTACTTGGATAAGGGAGAAGAGCAGGTAAGAAAAAAAATCATTCAAACTTTAAGTGAAGGAAAGGAGTTCTCTCTTTATACCATCCAAGAAATTCCCGGATTGAAAAATGATCAAACTACTATTGGGATTTTGCGTGAAATGGAGGATGAGGGGCTGATAATGTCAGAACCAAGTGGTAACTATAAATTAAAGCACTGATGGCGTCATTCATTGATGATGTTTTGGGGAAATTGTTCCCGAAGAGATCCAAACCGTTATCCATAAAGGAAAATTTTAAGCAGTCCGAAATTAACAAAGAGGCGGTAGCGCAATGGATGCTATCAGAGGAAGGAGAGTCCCTGATGGCATTGGTTTCAAAAAATTATTATTTCAAAAAATCAGGAATCAATGCTTCTCCTGAGGTACATATTTTGAATTCACCCTATGCCAATGGGTTTGCTGTTTCTTATGAAGGTCCTCTTGATGAGAAAACTTTTTCTTATCTTTTCTTTGCTTTTGGTAAGCGAGTGTTAGATTTGGGGTATAAACAGGTCAGTCTTGACAGAAAAATAGAAGAAATCAATGATAGTGTGAGGACGACCGAAAAGCAATATTTTAAGCCACCTTTAAGCAGGGCCGATCTTTCGCAAAAAATTGATCAGCTATTTGGAAATGTCAGTATAGAAAAGGTGAGTATCAACGATAAGCCCAGTTTCCTAAAGGTTTTAGTCACCGTTTATTCGGACCGCCTGTATCAGGATGCCAAACCTTTTGACCAGTTCATAGACTTTATCTTTGAAACCAACACATAAAATGGACAGACTTTCCCTACGATCCAATCTTGAAAAATACAGAACACCTTTTGAAGAAGAAAAATCCTTTGTTAAAGACTTTATCCAACTGACTTTTGATGACAATGCATTTGTCAGAGAAAGGCTAGAAGGTCATTTTACAGGTTCTGCCTGGATCGTCAATAAATTGCGTACGCATGCACTATTGACCCATCATAAAAAACTCAATAAATGGCTTCAGCTTGGAGGACATGCCGATGGGAATGAAAATTTATTGGAAGTTGCACTTGAAGAGGCCAGGGAAGAAAGCGGTCTCACTTCGTTAAGAATAGTGGATCCAGGTATTTTTGATATAGACAGGCATGTTATTCCACAAAAAGGTGGAGTTCCGGAGCATTTTCATTATGATGTCCGTTTTTTGATAGAAGCAGAGATGAATGAACCATTGGTGATATCAGAAGAAAGCAATGATTTGGCATGGATTTCTTTTGATGCTATTCAAGATTTGGTGGGTCCAAATCCCTCCATTTTAAGAATGTTGGAAAAAACCAGTAAGTCGGAAATTCTACTTTAATCATCGAAGACATGCAAAAATATACCATAGAGGATGTTAAGTCCTCTTTTTCATTTTCAGTGCCGATACAGATTAGATTCTCTGATATTGATGGCTACATGCATGTCAATAACGGGATTTATTTCAGTTATTTTGAACATGCTAGGGCAGCGTATTTGTACAAGGTTTGTGGTTGGGATATCATGAAGACAGGTACTGTAGTAGCCAATATCAATATCGATTACAAAGTACCGCTTCACATTATGGATCAACCATCGGTCTATATCCGTTGCAGCCATATCGGCAATACCTCTTTTGTATTGGAACAGGTGTTGATGGGGCCAACAGATAAAGGTGATGTGAAGATTTTTGCCCAGGCCTCTGTAACGATGGTCTCTGTGGATATGAAAACCATGAGACCTGTGGCTGTTCCCCAAGAATATGCCTCAAAAATGAGCGAAAAGTCCATTTGAGCCTTATAATTGATTATCTTTGTGCGCTAAATTAAAAGCCTGTAAAATACTGAACAGTGTTTAATTTGCTTTTTGGGGGGGCGGATCATAAACTCTTGAGGCTAATTAGGCGTATCAATCGATTAAATTTAACAAAAAAGACGTGAGAAAATACTTGATTTGGAGTTTGGTCATTTTCATGACCTGGTCGTGCAGTCCTTCAGCGCAGGAGTTGTTTGAGGAGGGGATAAGATTGCTGGAATCTTCCCAGTATCAAAAATCGATTGAATATTTCGACAGGGCTTTGGATAAAAACCCGGAGTTTACTTCTGCGTTGAACGCAAAAGGAGTTGCGCTTTTTCAGCAGGGGAAATATGATGAAGCCATAGAGGCTTTTACCGCATCCATTGAAATTGATCCGGAAAGCTACAAACCCTTTTTTAACAGAGGGAATGCTTATCTCGAAAAAAAGGCCTTCAAGGAGGCCCTTGTGGATTATAATATGGCCAATGGTTTAGACCCAAAGCAAGTGGATATTTATTATAACCGGGGGCTGGCGCTTTTGGGCCTGGAGGAATATGAGGATGCCATTTTCGATTTTGATGTGGTATTACAGGCCAATCCAAACCATGCTTTGGCACAATTTAACAAAGCCAAAGCCCAGCTGGGCAATAATGACCCGGTTGGCGCTATGGAGTCCCTTTCCAATACAGTCAATTTGGACAATAGGAACGGTGCGGCTTATTATCTGTTAGGAGTGACCCAAATGAGTGCCTTTGGACAAAAGGAGGATGGATGTACCAATCTTAAAATGGCACTAAGCTTGGGATTTACTGAGGCCAAGACCTGGATTGATGATTTTTGTGCAGAATAATGGCTGAAATCGGCAAAGATATAGCAAAGGCCAAAGCTTATTTGGAAAAAGGAGACCTGGTGGGTATTCCCACAGAAACCGTCTACGGCTTGGCGGGAAACGCCCTGAATCCAGATGCTGTTGCTAAAATTTTTTCAGTGAAGAACAGGCCAAGTTTTGACCCACTGATTCTTCATACCTATGATTTGGATAGTGTGGGGCATTTTGTAAAGCAAATACCTGCTCCTCTTAGAAGTTTGGCAGAGCGGTTTTGGCCGGGGCCTTTGACCCTTCTTTTACCCAAAAAGGATATTGTGCCGGACCTCGTGACCAGTGGTCTGGATACGGTAGCCGTTAGGGTGCCGGATCATCCTCTTACCCTTGGGTTGCTTGGTGTCCTAGATTTTCCCTTAGCGGCTCCCAGTGCCAATCCATTTGGCTATATCAGTCCCACCAAGGCCTCCCATGTCAATGACCAGCTTGGGGAAAAAATACCCTATATTTTGGATGGAGGAAGTTGCAAGGTTGGTCTGGAAAGTACCATTGTAGGAATGGAAGGAAATCAAGTGACAGTGTACCGCCTGGGAGGATTGGATATCGGTAAGATTGAAAATGTAGTGGGTAAAGTCGAGGTTATGGCCCATTCCAGCAGCAATCCAAAATCACCTGGGATGTTGAAAAGCCATTACGCTCCTACAAAACCCTTTATACTTGGAGACTTGGATGAGCTTATTGCCGAATATAACTTAAAAGGGAGACGATTCGCCATCCTGGCCTTTAGGAGATATTTTCCACAGATATCAGATCATTTGCAAATACAATTGAGCAGGGACGGAGACTTATCCGAAGCTGCAAAAAACTTATTTGCCGCCATGAGAGCTTTGGATAGCTTGGATGTTTCCGTAATTTTATCGGAATTAATGCCGGATGTTGGTTTGGGAAAAGCGATAAATGACAGGCTGAAAAGGGCAGCTGTCCCTGAAGCGGGGAATCATTAGAGTTTTACCCTTTGTGAATGGAAGTTAATGTTTCAATTTGCTGGAAAATCAAACCTTTTAAACAACAACGATATGACAAACAGAATCAAAAGTGTGGACAATCTTGATTTCAAGGGTAAAAAAGCCCTGATCAGGGTGGATTTTAATGTCCCTTTGGATGAACATCAAAATGTAACGGATGATACCAGGATCAGGGCTGCTATTCCAACCATAGAAAAAATCCTCAAAGACGGAGGTTCTGTAATTTTAATGTCGCACTTGGGAAGGCCTAAGGATGGCCCCACCGACAAGTATTCATTGCGACATGTAGTAGGCAATCTTCAGAAACTATTGGGTAGGCCTGTTAAGTTTGCACCGGATTGTATCGGTGAAGAGGCGAAAAATCTTGCTGCCGGCCTTCAGCCGGGTGAAGTATTGTTATTGGAGAATCTGAGATTCTACAAAGAAGAAGAAAAAGGAGATGAGGCTTTTGCCGAGAAATTGTCCAAATTGGGCGATGTTTATGTCAATGATGCATTTGGTACGGCCCATAGGGCACATGCTTCTACTGCGGTAATTGCAAAATTTTTCCCAACCAAAGCCACAGGTTACTTAATGCTTTCAGAGTTGGAAAATGCAGACAAAGTATTGGAACACCCTGAGCGTCCTTACACAGCCATCATGGGAGGTGCAAAAATTTCCGATAAGATCCTTATCATCGAAAGATTATTGGAAAAAGTGGATAACCTTATCATTGGTGGTGGAATGTCCTATACTTTCTCGAAAGCCAAAGGCGGAACCATCGGAGATTCTCTTTGCGAGGAGGATAAATTGGATTATGTGCTGGAATTGATGAAAAAGGCGGAGGAAAAAGGGGTGAAAATAATTCTTCCATTGGATACCGTTATATCAAAAGCCTTTGCCAATGATGCAGAACAGGGGCTGGCCAAGTCCGGTGAAATTCCTGATGGTTGGATGGGCTTGGATATAGGGCCGGAAACGCGCAAATTATTTGCTGATGTCATCAAATCTTCCAAAACCATCCTGTGGAATGGACCTATGGGTGTATTTGAGATGAGCAGCTTTGTGCACGGAACCGTTGCAGTGGCAGAAGCAATTGCTGAAGCTACCCAAAAAGGTGCTTTCTCTCTGATTGGAGGAGGAGATTCTGCAGCCGCTGTCAATAAATTTGGATTCGCAGATAAGGTTTCCTATGTCTCTACTGGAGGCGGAGCTTTGTTGGAACATATGGAAGGAAAAGTGCTCCCCGGCGTGGCAGCGCTGATGCCATGATGTATGGAAAAATAAGATTGAAAAAGGCCAAGCAATTGGCCTTTTTTGTTTCCTTGATTGTTAATTTTTCAAATTTTGGTCAAAATTTCGGAGCTTTATAAAACATTGATATCTTTGGATACCATATTGGTTCTTAGAACGTTTAAACAATAGTTTTTCAGGAAAGCAATCCTGATGACAATACTTAAATACTACTTTTATAAGTTATGAAAAAGGGAATTTTATTGCTCTTTATTTTTGCCGGAGTTTCATCTGCTTGCATGGAAATCGAAGAAATCAGTGGTCCTTGTGAAATCACAATACTTCTGGCAGATGGATCGACACGCTTTTATGAAATATCCGAAGATATCCGAAGGAACAAGAAAACAGGGGTTTTTACCTATCGTGATGAAAATGGAAGGCTTTGGTCCACTACACAGGATGAGCAGGGGAATTGGTTTTCCAAAAGTGCTGAAAATGGGATAAATGAAGTATTGAGCATATCCTGTGGAGATAAAGTCTATTTTCAAAAAGAGGAAGAAGATACTGGCAATGATTGAACAAGACCTTTTCGTCTCATTCATTTTTAATCATCCAAACTGAAAATGATTTAGAAAAAAGGTGAAAATTAAGACTTTCTGTAATTCTAAATAGTTGCTCCAAAATCTTATTGTAAATTTTACATAATGACAAATTTTCAAATGAAAATTATGTAGCTTTGGGATTTGTTGTGGGATACTGACCAATCTTAAAAATAAATCACCACTTGTGGTATTCCTTTGAACATCATTTGATTTATGCCTTTATATTTCCTGAAATTCAATAACCTATGATAACCTACAAGTTCGCGAAAAAGAGTTTATGGTTCGCTTTGATGATTTTGGTTGTTTTTGCTTCCTGTAACAAAAGGAGCGGAAAGCCCAAAGTCTTGGTTTTTAGTAAAACCGCCGGATTTTATCACGAATCCATTCCTGATGGTATTGCAGCCATTCAAAAATTAGGAGTGGAAAATGGCTTTGAGGTAGACACTACCACCAATGCCGAAATGTTCAATGAAGAAAACCTTCAACAGTATGCAGCAGTCATCTGGCTTAGCACTACCGGTGATGTGCTGAACCATTATCAGGAGGCTGATTTTGAAAGATATATTCAAGCGGGGGGTGGCTTTGTCGGCATTCATGCCGCATCTGATACAGAATACCATTGGGGATGGTATAATCGCCTCGTTGGAGGGTATTTTTCTTACCATCCAGGTATAGGTGATCCCCATCCCAATGTGCAGGATGGTAAATTAAATGTCACGGACAGGAAGCATCAGAGCACGCGGTTTTTGCCTGAAATTTGGAATAGAAGGGATGAATGGTATCATTTCAAAAAAATGAATCCTGATGTGAATGTGTTGATGGACATTGATGAAGAAAGTTATCAGCATACCCAGCCTATGGGGTACCACCCGATGGCCTGGTATCATGAATATGATGGAGGCAGGGCCTGGTACACTGCAGGTGGACATACCAAAGAATCTTATTCAGAAGAGCTTTTCCTTCAGCATATTTTGGAGGGTATTAAATATGCTATTGGTGACAACAAAAAACTGAATTACGCCAAAGCCAAAACCAAGAGGGTTCCTGAGGAAAACAGGTTTGAGAAAAAACAATTAGTTATTGGTGAGTTTACAGAACCTACGGAAATGACCATTCTACCGAATCTGGATATTTTGATTGCCCAGAGAAGGGGTGAAATTTTATTGTATAAAAATGGTGATTCCACTGTAAGAGAAGTAGCCAAACTGGATGTTTATTGGAAAACCAATATTCCCGGCGTCAATGCGGAAGAAGGGGTAATGGGCCTTCAAAAAGATCCGAATTTTGAAAAAAATGGTTATGTATTCGTGTTCTATAGCCCAACGGGGGAAAAAGAAATCAACAGACTTTCCAGGTTTACCTTTAAGAATGATACCTGGGATATGGCTTCGGAGAAAATCATTTTAGAATTTTATTCTCAAAGAAATATCTGCTGCCATACAGGTGGTTCCATTGCCTTTGACAAGGATGGTTTGCTCTATTTATCTACAGGGGACAATTCCACGCCATTTGACCAGCCGAATAGTAAATATGTCAATAGAGGCTTTGCACCATTGGATGACAGACCGGGATTTGAGCAATTTGATGCCCGAAGAAGTTCCGGTAATGCCAATGATTTGAGGGGTAAAATCCTAAGGATAAAAGTAAATGAGGATGGAACCTATGATATCCCTGATGGGAACCTTTATCCTAAAGGTATGGAAGGCACCCGGCCAGAGATTTATGTTCAAGGTAATAGGAACCCTTACAGAATTTCAATTGATCAAAAAACAGGTTTTTTATATTGGGGAGAGGTCGGTCCGGATGCCAATGCAGATAGTTTAAGCACCCGGGGACCAAGGGGATATGATGAGGTGAATCAGGCAAGAAAGGCCGGTAATTTTGGTTGGCCTTATTTTGTGGGAGATAATCAGGCTTATGTGGAATACGATTATGCTACCGGCAAGTCAGGGATAACTTTTGATGCCAAAAAGCCTGTAAATAATTCCAGAAACAATACAGGCATAAGGGAATTGCCTCCTGCTGAACCAGCCTTCATTTGGTATCCATATGCTGTTTCTCAAGATTTTCCTCAATTGGGAACAGGAGGAAGAAATGCCATGGCCGGTCCGGTATATTATGGGGACATGTACCCTAAGGAAACCCGTTACCCTGCTTACTATGATGGGAAGTTATTTATTTATGACTGGGTGAGGGGATGGATCAAGGTAGTCACCATGCAGAAAAACGGCGATTTTGACAAAATGGAGCCGTTCATGTCAGGGACTAAATTCAATGCCATCATTGATATGGAAGTTGGTCCTGACGGTAAAATATACATCTTGGAATATGGAAATGGGTGGTTCAGCAAGAATCCCGATTCAGGCCTATCCAGAATAGATTTCAATGCCGGTAATAGAACTCCTGTAGTGAAAGGTGTGAAAGTGGATAAAACCTCCGGTGCCTTGCCCTTTACCGCAACCTTCACTGTGGAAGCGAGCGACCCGGAAAAAGATCCCTTGACTTATGTCTGGGATCTAGGCACAGGTGAAAAAATTACCACCAAAGAACCTACACTCACGCATACTTTTACTCAAGTAGGGGATTATGATGTGCAGGTAGAGGTGAGCGATCCGGGTAAGCTGAGGGCAAAGAGTACCATTATTTCAGTTTATGCAGGTAACATCGCTCCGGAAGTAAGCATCAAGATCAAAGGAAATCAAAGTTTCTATTTTCCCGGACAAAAGGTAAGCTACGAAGTCAGTGTGAATGACCCAGATGACCCCAAAGCAGGTGAGGACCTTTCTACGCTATATGTTTCAGCAGATTATATCACAGGTTTGGATCAGGCAGAAGCATCAAAAGGACATTTGATTATGACTGAAGCCATGATCGGAAAAAGTCTGATCAGTTCTCTGACCTGTAAAACCTGCCATAAAGAGGACGAAGCTTCGATTGGCCCTGCTTACGTGGATGTGGCCAGGAAATACAGACGTAACCCGGATGCTGTTTCTTACCTTGTCAATAAGATTCAGAAAGGTGGAGGAGGCGTATGGGGTGAAACCGTCATGCCTGCCAATCCTGACCTGAAATTTGATGATGCCTCGAAAGTAGTGGCTTATATCCTTTCCTTAGGAAGAAGAACGGAAGAAAAGCTATCATTGCCTGCTTCAGGTTCGGTAGATCCGGTTTTAGGTAAGACCCTGAGCCCAACGGGAGTATTTGTACTTTCAGCCAGCTTCACAGACAGGGGAGGGAACAATATAAAACCACTGACAGGGAATACTTCGGTTACCTTGAGAAACTCAACCATGAGTATGGGACTGGCCAGAAATATGGAAGGGGTTAGCGTTATGAGCTTCAATGGAATGGATCTTCTTATTTTGCCTTCGGCACCGGCCTCTTTTGCTTTCCAGCAAATCGATCTGACCGAGATAGGTTCTGTGGTGTTGACCGGTGGAGGCCAAGAGTTGTCTAAACAGGGCTTTGATGTGGAAATCAAGTTGGGCAGCCCGACAGGGACGAAAATAGGAGAAGGGCAGTTCAAAGTCTCATCTCAAGGACCAGAAGGAAGAATGTTTGGAATTGGTAATATCGATATTTTCCTAAGCAATGCCCAAGCGGGTAAATTACATGATGTGTATTTTGTAACCAAACCAAAATCGGAAGAAGAACCTATGGCTGCCTTAATGTCTGTAGAGTTCAAAAAGAAATAAGATTTCCAAAAGATTCACGCAAAAAGGGCTTTTCTGATTTCAGAAAAGCCCTTTTTGTTTTTTGCTTAAGGTTTTAAGATTTACAGCTGCTTATTTTGGTAAATTATTTGACGCCTGCAAGTAAGTAAAGTACAGCCATCCTTACAGCAACGCCATTCTCTACTTGCTGTAAAATGATGGAATGTTCACTGTCCGCCACATCAGAGTTGAGCTCCACCCCTCTGTTGATCGGGCCTGGATGCATGATGACAATTTCTTTGTCCAGACGGTCCAGCATTTTTTTATTGATTCCAAAATAAAGAGAGTACTCTCTTAAAGAAGGAAAATATTTGATCTGTTGCCTTTCCAATTGGATTCTCAGGACATTGGCCACATCACACCACTTTAAGGCCTTCTCTACGTCATGCTCTACTTTTACTCCAAGGCTTTGGATGTGTTTGGGAATAAGCGTAGTTGGACCACATACCATGATCTCAGCACCTAATTTTTGAAGGCAAAAAATATTGGAAAGTGCTACCCTGGAATGAAGGATATCTCCAATAATGGCCACTTTTTTGCCGGCTACATCTCCCAGTTTTTCCCTGATAGAGAACGCATCCAATAAGGCCTGGGTTGGATGCTCATGAGTTCCGTCACCGGCATTCACAATGTTAGCGGAAATGTTTTTGGCTAAGAAATGCGGAGCTCCCGGGCTACTGTGTCGCATGACTACCATATCCACTTTCATGGATAGGATGTTGTTGACCGTATCAATGAGGGTTTCGCCTTTTTTGACAGAACTGGTGCTGGAGGAAAAATTGACCACATCGGCGGATAATCTTTTTTCTGCGAGTTCGAAGGAAAGGCGGGTTCTGGTAGAATTTTCAAAAAAAATGTTGGCGATGGTAATGTCTCTCAGTGAAGGAACTTTTTTAATGGGGCGGTTGAGTACCTCTTTGAAATTGTCTGCCGTCTCAAATATCAATTGAATATCTTCCGCTGTGATATCTTTGATGCCTAAGAGGTGTCTGGTGCTGAGTTGTGACATATTTTGATTTAAGCTTTTTCTGTAATCCAAATGGCGTCTTTTTCAAAGCCCTTCTCAGTCCATTCTACCGAGACATATTGGCTTTCCAAGGTATTTACCTTTACCCCACAGTAATCTGGCATAATAGGGTAATCACGGGTGTATTTCCTATCCACCAATACCATAAGCTCCACTTTTTGTGGTCTCCCAAAGGCGATCATGGCATCCAGGGCAGCCCTTACTGATCTTCCTTTGTAGAGTACATCATCAATAAGAACCACTTTTTTACCTTCAATCAGGAAATCGATCTTGGTTTCGTTGGCTTTTAATGGAAAATCTCTTCTGCGGAAATCATCTCGGTGAAAGGTAGCATCAAGGTAACCGAAGGGAACTTTTATGCCGCTGATTTCCTGTAAAGTTTTTACAATTTTATCCAAAACAATCGGACCCCTGGGCTGTAGTCCCAAGAGTACGGTATTTTCAAAAGTGTCGTGGTTTTCAATCAACTGATAGCAAAAGCGTTTAAGGATAATGGCGATTTGCTGTTGATCTAGGACAAGTCTTTTTTGCATGGCTGTGCTTTGCCTGCAAATATAAAAATAAATGCCCAAGAAGGAAGAGCGGTAATTGGGGCTTTTTGATTTTTGTTTTAGTCTATGTTGTCCAAGGGGACATAAAGATCTCCATCAACCGCAATCTTAGTCAGAAAAAACACCTCCTTGGTTTCTTCCCTTCCAGCTGAACCGATGTACCTGACTTTTTGCTTGCCGCTCAGCAGGTAATAATTATCATACCACCAAGAAAAATTGAGGCTTAATTCCTGTGTCTCACGAATGCGCTCGTTTTCATTGACCAGTTTGAGTTCAAAAGCTTCATTTTCAAAGATTACCTCGCCGTTTTTCATATAACTCATATAAATTTCAATTCCATCGAGGTAAAGATAGTGCAGCTTATTGCCATCGAAACTCACCTCTCCAAATTTACCGGGAATCTGTGTTATCTTATTGGACAGGTTGAGGGCATTGTCCCATAACACCTGACCTTCTTTTCCAATGTAAATCATGTAGGCAGAAATGAATTTATATTCCCCCTCTGTTTGCCAGGAAAAAGGACTGTACCTCACAGGAGAAAATAATTGGGAGCCGTAAGCTGGACCGTAATTCATGCCGTCAAAATAAAGCCGATTGGGATTGAACCGGTAGGCATCATTGGCATAGGCCCCATCCCTGGGGATATACCTTGGATTGGTGGCGTTGAAATTATCGCTGTATATCAAGTAGCCTTCAGCAGTGGTAATAACCTCCCTGGCTGAAAATACAGGCTTGATTGTAGGTGTTTTACCTTTGTTGAACAGCTTCTCCAATTCCTTCCATCTCCTTGCCCTTTGTTTTTCATTCAGATAATTGAAAAAATTGGGGAAGTCTTCCATGGTGTAATACTTGATTTCATATTCACCAAATTCATTGATTTCAGCAATATAAATCCCTTGATAGGCTTCCCGCTTTCTCTGTCCAAAGGTTCCTATCACAGATTGTTGATAGTCCCGAATGGGAGTAAGCATTCCTTCTATGATTTCAAGGTCTTTGTCATGAAGTTTATCTATAACCACTTCGCGTACTTTCGATCCATTTTCATCGTAAGAAATGATGGAAACTTGTTTGATTTTATATTTGTCACGCTTGCTGATCAGGACATCAATAATTCCCAATTCACTGTCTTTTCTGAGTTGAAGCACCAAAGTTTCTTTTCCATAAATCCCTTGGACAGTATGCACTGTATTTTCTCCAAGATTGAAGATTTGTAGCATGGGCCGCATATCTGCATTGCCTAAAAATACCGCATTCCTATTCAGGACCAAAAACTCTTTCAGGTCCATGGAATAGATGTTTTCCAATGAAAACTCTGATACTTCATCTGTTTCCAGGTTGATTTCCAGTAAGTATTTATCTGAAGTGGCAGCCGAACCTTTCTGCATCAAAGCATAGAAAAAATCGCCCTCTAAATCATAACCAATCAGGTCAAACCCGTCTTTCATCCGGATTTCTTTGATTTCGCTTGCATTGAGCTCATAATCTGTGACAAGATATTGGAACTTTGACCTCAGGTTAAAGCCTTTTTCGGGCTGTGAACGAAAGGCTACCGCACCCCCTGGTTTGTGAATGACCATGAAATCATTTTCCTGAAATTTTGATTCGATTTCAAGTCGGTTCACAAAAGAAAGTTGGGCAAAGGCCATATGACCTGAGCAGATAAAAAATAAAAGAAATGCGGCAAGCTTTTTCATGAAGATAATTTGATAATGTGATCAAATTGGATTTTTTCGATTGGCATAACTGATAGCCTCGATTGTTTGATCAAAGGCATGGTATTAAGCAGGTCATCTGACTTGATCCTTTCTAGATCTATTGGGTTTTTGAGTGCTTTTTTGGGTTTGATTTTGATGGCTACCCAGCCTTTGTTTTCATTGTCTTTTGGATCTGGGAATGCTTCTTCTGAAACTTCTGCTACCCCTACAATTTCTTTGGTTTTACCACTGTGGTAAAACAATACTTGGTCACCGCATTTCATTTCTTTCAGGTAATTTCTTGCCTGGAAGTTCCTGATGCCATCCCATATATCTTCTCGATTTTTACTGAGATCTTCCCAGCTGTATTCACTTGGTTCTGACTTGACTAACCAGTAGTTCATATTTCAACTATTTTCAATCCTTGGCATAAGATAGTTTTTAACATTTTATTTTAAAACAATTATTGATGACATTTGTCCTATTCAGTAACCAAATATTGAAGATTTTGGACCAAAAAAGCATTTTACGCCAGCTTAAGCTCATCATCAAACTCATGGAGCTTCATGATGAAAATTCCTTTAAGATCAGAAGCTATCAGTCGGCAGTCAATACCATTGACAGAGGAGATGTGTCTATAGAGGGTAAAAACCTCGAGGAACTTCAGGCCATCAATGGCATCGGGAAAAGTATTGCCGAAATTATAGTTTCTCTTTACAAGACGGGAACCCATGCTTATTTAGAAGAACTTCTTACCAAGACACCGGCTGGAATTTTGGAAATTCTGGAGATTAAAGGTCTCGGACCAAAGAAAGTAAAAGTGCTTTGGGAGGAGCTGAATATTACTTCAACCCATGAATTGCTTGAGGCCTGTCAGGCAGGTCAGGTGGCCAAAATCAAAGGGTTTGGTGAAAAAACCCAGGAAAGCATTATCCAGGCATTGGAATTTAGAGCTTCCAATAAAGGAAAGTGGCTATTTGCAGATATTGAGCAGCCTATGGAAGTGCTCCATAAGCTTTTGGAAAACATAGGGGAAGTTGAAAAAGCAGTTTCTGTGGGGGAATTTGCCCGTAAAATTGAAATTATTGAGACTGTCGAATGGTTGATTTCAACAAAGGATCCCAGAGTGGTAATAGAAAAACTTTCCAAAATAGAAGGATTGGAAAAAGATCAAAAGCTTTCCAGCCCATTCAAATGGAGGGGTAAGCTTTTAGATCCGGAAGTGAACCTTATTATCCATTTTGCTTCGCCTTCCGTTTTTCTGACAGATAAAATGCTGCGTACAGGCAGCAAGGCACATTTGTTGTATCCTTTGAGGGAAAATAAGACTTTGGTTGAGGTACTCAGACAGGAAGGTCCTTTTGATACAGAAGCAGCTGTTTACTCCCATGTGGGAATTCCATGGATTCCGGAAGAATTGAGAGAGGGATTTGTAGAATATGACCTGGCCAGGGAGAATAAAATTGATCAATTACTTAAAGAAGGGGACCTAAAAGGCATACTGCATAACCATACCACATACAGTGATGGGAAGCATAGCCTAAGACAAATGGCAGAAGCATGTAGGGATTTGGGTTATGAATACCTGGGGATTTCAGATCACAGCAGATCAGCAGGATATGCCGGGGGATTGGATATTGAGCGGGTACAAAAACAGCAGGAAGAAATCGATGCTTTGAACAAAGAACTTGCCCCTTTCAAGATATTCAAAGGAATAGAGAGTGATATCTTGACAGATGGCAGCCTGGATTATCCGGAGGAGGTGCTGGCAAGCTTCGATTTTGTGGTTTCTTCCATCCATTCAGGTTTGAGCATGGATAGGAAAAAGGCTACCGCAAGGTTATTAAAAGCCATTGAAAATCCATATACTACCATATTGGGACACCCCACAGGCAGGTTGTTGTTGAGAAGAGAAGGATATCCAGTGGATCATAAGGCAATTATAGATGCCTGTGCAGCATTTCAGGTGGTGATAGAGATAAATGCAAATCCTTGGAGATTGGACTTGGACTGGAGGTGGGTCAATTATGCCATGGAAAAAGGAGTGATGCTGTCTATCAATCCAGATGCCCATGAGGTGGAAGGTTATGGAGATATGCGGTATGGTGTGATTGTGGGGCGTAAGGGAGGCCTTACCAGGGACATGACATTTAATGCAAAAAGTAAGCAGGAGCTGGAAATATATTTTGAAAAAAGAAAACAAAAAATCAAAAAAGGATGAGTAGCTGGATGGAAAAAGACCCGGGAATGTTGCTTAAGCGCTCATTTCTATTTGGGATGGCTGGAATCATCTTGTGTTTGGCAACAGTCTTCAATAATTATTTTGAAATAATTGCTTTACCTCATGGTCCGATCAATGGAATAGGAATTGCCTTGCAGCTTTTTGGATTGAGTATTGCTGTACTTGTTCTGAGAAGGAGAAAAATTGAAGAAGCGCTTAAGGATAAAGCCAAAAAAATGATACTGGTCTTGTCAGTAGCGTTAATTTATTTTTTTCTGGTCATATAGATTGGGAAGAACTGTGCAATTTTTGAGGCAAAATATTATCATCTATTGTTTAGCTTCCTTGCTTTTAACTTGCCAAGAAAAAGAGGTTTTTTCCTGGAAGGAAGGTGATATCCTATTTCAGGATGGGGATTGCGGTGATTTCTGTGATGCCATCAGGAAGGTAACCCAGGGTTATCAGGGCATGGATTTCTCACATAATGGCTTATTGATCAAAGAAGGGAAAGATTGGATGGTGCTGGAAGCTTTGGGCAAAGGAGTAGTGCTAACCCCTTTGGATGATTTTTTAAACCGGCACAGGGATGCAAGCGGGAGGCCTAAGGTAATGGTGGGGAGAGTAAAGGAAAATTACCAGCGACTGATACCTGAAGCCATCAAGGAAGGCAAAAAACATTTGGGTAAGCCTTATGATCTTTTTTTTGATTTTGAGAATGATGCATTTTACTGTTCTGAACTGATCCATGTAGCATTCAAGGCTGCCAATGATGGGAAGGATGTTTTTTCTCCTCAGCCTATGACTTACAAAGATCCCGAAACGGGCCTACTTTTTCCTATTTGGGAGAAGTATTTTGAGGATTTAGGGGTGGAAGTCCCAGAGGGAAAACCTGGATTGAACCCGGGGGGCATGTCATTAGAGCAAGTCCTTGAGATGCATTCAATTCATTAGATTTTTTGGTAGAGGATGGCAAAGTCACCCGATTGGTTGATTTGTCATACTCTCTTTTTGCATATACACGGAAGTGATCGGATAAACAATTCTGATATCGGTTTCTGTTCTAAAGCGTTCGAGAATGGCTTCCGTAACCTGATGTTCAAATACCCTTCTTTTTCTGGGATGGCAGAGGTAGCGAAGCGAAAGCTGGATTCCCCTTTCATTGATTTTGGTGTAAACTGTAGGGGTATATTGGCCAAAGTGGATAAAGTGTTCTTTATGGGCCTTCATCATGGCCCTTTCAATAGTTTTGAAACCATCCTGCATGAGCTCATACATGATGTCTTTGAGGATTTGCTGGGCTTTCTTGTGATCAGAATCCAGGCTAATGTAAAGCTGTTGCTCGTTCCAGATGTATTCGAAGCCCTGGCTGTAATTGGCCTGGGGGTCTGAAAAGACCTTGCCATTGGGAACGTGTACAATTCTTCCGGTGCTTTGCTCTGCGTCCACCCAGTTGCCTACTTCCAGGAGGGAAAACTGGAACAGCCTGAGGTCCACCACATCTCCTTTGAATTCCCCGATCTGTATCCGGTCACCCACGTCAAAAGGCTTTCTCCAATAGATAAAGATCCATCCGGCGATATTGACAAAGATATCCTTTAAGGCAATTGCGATACCCGCTGACAACAAACCCAAAAAGGTGGTGATGGATTGGAAGTTGCTGATCCAGATGTTTCCAATTAAAAGCAAACCTACAATGGCTAAAGTGTATTGGATGGTCTTACGCCAATGATACACCCGCTTCATGTCATCGGCTGTTCTTATACCGATGAGTTTGTAGGTTCCTTTTTTGATCAGCCAAAGAACCAATAGAATGATGACGGTCTTGTAGATATTCCACCTGACCTCATATTCTACGATATCATTGAGATAGTCTATCCAGTTTTCCATAGCTCAGAAGTAAAGCTAATCGGACTTTAGCTGATTCACAAAGAAAATTAATGTTCTTTAGAGGAAAACTATGAAAGACATCATCGAAAGTAAACAGCTCAAGCGTCCAGTAAGAAATCCTTGAGTTGTCTGGAGTTGCAACTTGATAGACTGTCCCGGGGTAACTCTCCAAAAACTCCTTCTTGCAGATGACCTTTTTACTACTGCAAACCTTGCATAATCCTTCAATCCAAGATCTGCACCATATATTACTGTCGAGGATCTGCTGGAGTAAGCCGATCCCTTTGCCGAGTAGATATTTTAGTGCTTTTTTTTTTTTTTTTTTCTGAGCGTTTCCCTGAAACTGTTTTTACTTTTTCTTGAATAAGTCATATGGGCAATTCTCTGCTCCCTGAATTTAGATCTTGGTCTTTTCACCCCCCCCAGATGGGAACAGAGCCTAAACTGCTGGTTTTTGGACAGTACTTTACCGCATAATACTGTAAGGCCCAGTCTGTGTTTAGCGCTCCAACAATTGCCTGTCACTGGTGTTGAGATAGGCCTTCAGGAACATGAGTGCAAACATGCCCTTGCTGCCAAATCAGCTCAAGGCACCTCTTCCCGGGCGTTCTTCGGGAAGACAGGAAACAAGAACATCCCAAGGGATAGAATCAAATGGGAAGATGCATTTAAAATAATACATCTTCCCATTTTATCGGTTAACTTATAAATTAAATTGGGTCAAAAAATCAGTTATTTTATAGTCTGTTCTTCCTTTTTTTCACATCTTTGGTTATCTCCTGATGGCCAACAAGGAGTACAGGTACATGTTCCACCAAAAACACTTAAATTACATCCGCTGGGACACCCTGTACATGAACATCTTTTTTCCGAAAGCAAAAAACCTCCATTTTCATCCTCTTCAAGAAAATACCCTGTTTCAACCGATCCATCATCACTTATTGCCTTTAAGAAATAAAAGGATTGGTCATTTTCGTTGCTGGAAATGAGTTCAAACATATTAAAATCCAATAAATTATCTTCGAATTGATTATCCTCTAAAAGCAGTTGTTTGAATAAGCTTTTGTCTAAAGGCAATTTAGTACCATCCATAATTAAAGAAATTTGCTCCTTTATATCATTATCAAAAAACACCTTCGAATCATTAAATGATATTTCTTCAGGGAAACCGTCTCTATCTTGGCAAGAGGATATTAAAGCAAAGAAAGAAATAAGAAACGCAATAATTGATTTATTTTTCATGACTTTAATAATTTAAAATCCTCCCCCTTTCGCACCATGCGGGGCGGGATTACCTTCCCCAAAAAGTAAATCTTCCGGAATGTTTTGACTTTTAAACTAAATTTGCACTCCATAGAAATAAAAATCAAGTTTTCACCAATGATTTTTTTCCAAAAAGATTTTAGACTGTATTCCCCAGTCCAAATTGCCAAGTACCACATCAGTGTAAAAGTGGAGCCTTTCCATATCCAAAAGCTGGAGCATGGGATAGCCTGCTGAGTAATCCACTTCAAATTCAGGTATATACTGATTGGGCCCTCTAATAGAAGCAATATTGCCCTTCCTTATATACAAAATCTCGATAAAGTCGCTTAATGGCCCCACCAACACAAATTTGATGCAATCCAAGTTCCCGGAAAATTTTCGCTGGCGCATGGATTCTATGACAATAGGAGGAACTGTCCTTCCCTCAAGCTTTGAGTTCCAAGTGCCGAAAGTGGATAATAAATTCCCATTTTTTTCCCTTCAAGATGTAAAGGATTTGGTGTATCCCTGGCTTCAAAAAAACTAATCAGTAGGATTCATCTTCCTGCAACATCACAGACCCACCGCAACTTATAAATAAAAAGATACAATTGAACTCCAAGAAGAAACCAAAATCGTATATAAAAAGGATTTATAACTTTCATTGATTTTGTAAACCCATTAGGGAAAGCTTTGAAATCCATGAATCGAATTTTTTTAGAATGATCTTCCTAAATTTCCATTGTTTATTTCTTCCTATGTTCCTCTTGGCGATGTTTAGCGGAAAGCTAATTTTTACATTAGGCTCACATCCATCCTAAATTAGACCCTCAGTTTTTCTTGTTTCCACTCTGATATCTTCCTCTTCGGTACTTGGTTTTTAAGAATTGTTTTGTTTAAATTATAAACACATAAATGTTAATTTTTTTAACATTTTAGAATAAGTAAAGTTATCTATTCCCCTTCCTGATCAAGTAACGTCATGCATCTCAACTGCCACTCCTACTACAGCTTCAAATACGGCACCCTTTCCATCGAAGGGCTGGTAGCGCAGGCCAAAAGCCAAAAGCTCGATGCACTAGCGCTGACGGATATCAATTCCGTAGCCGGGGTATTCCCATTTATCCGGGAAGCCCAGAAAAACGGCATCCACCCCGTGGTCGGCATTGATTTCCGCAACGGTGTCAAACAGCAGTATATAGGTCTGGCCAAAAACCAGGAAGGCTTCTATGAACTCAACCGCCACCTTTCCCATCGCCGGATCAAAGGATTGGCTTTTGAGGACAAAGCCCCGACTTTTCAGCACAGTTTTATTGTCTATCCTTTTCGGGAGAAGACATTTCCTTTGCGGGAAAATGAATTTATCGGTATCCATCCTTATCAGTTGAACCGTCTGGTCAAGTCTCCATGGTACCGCTATAAGGATAAACTGGTATTGCTACAGTCTGTCAGTTTTTCTTCCAAACTGGAATTCAATGCCCACCGACTCCTGAGGGCAGTGGACAAAAATACCCTGCTCAGCAAACTCGAACCCGAAGAGCAGGGAGATATTGGCGATCAATTTTATTCCTACGCCGATATGGTGGCCCGTTGCGAGGGACATAGCTACCTGCTGTACAATTCCCAGCGCCTGCTCGAAGCCTGCCAGTTTTCCTTCTACTTCCAAGCGGTGAAAAACAAGCGGGATATCCTGGGCTCGGACTGGGAGGACTTTGACTACCTGAGGCAGGAAACATTCAAAGGTGCTATTCGACGTTATCCTGATCTAACTCCCGAAATCAGTAAGCGCATCGAAAAGGAGCTGGAACTGATCCAGCAAAAAGGCTTTGTCTCCTACTTCCTGATCAATTATGACATTGTAAACTTTGCCCAACAGCGGAACTTCTACCATGTAGGCAGGGGAAGTGGTGCCAACAGTATCGTGGCCTATTGTTTGGGCATCACCGATGTAGATCCCATCGAATTGGATCTGTATTTTGAGCGCTTTATCAACCTTTACCGGGAGAATCCACCTGACTTTGACATCGATTTCAGTTGGACGGATAGAGATGAAGTCGTGAAGTACATTTTCGACAAATACAACAAAGTAGACCAGGAGCATGTGGCCCTGCTGGGTTCCTACAGTACCTTTCAGGCCAATTCCATGTTGCGGGAACTGGGAAAGGTCTTTGGCCTGCCCAAAACCGAGATCGAGTCCCTGATCTACCATGCGGACAAGCCTGATTACGTTCCGGACCAATATGGGAAATTGATTCTGAAATACAGTCAGGTGCTCCACGGGATGCCTTCCCACCTGACCATTCATGCCTGCGGGGTATTGATCTCCCACAAACCCATCCACTACTACACTGCTACCGAAATGCCTCCCAAGGGATTCCCCTTGGCGCATATTGATATGCATACCGCAGAGGATATCGGGCTACATAAGTTTGACATTCTTTCCCAGCGGGGCTTGGGCCATATCAAAAGCAGCCTGGAAATCATCTATAAGAATCAGGGGATAAAGGTGGATATCCGTCAGGTGGAAAAATTCAAGAAGGATCCCAAAATCAAAGAACTGCTAAGAACCGGACATACCATCGGGGCCTTCTATGTGGAATCTCCTGCTATGCGTATGCTGCTGGCCAAGATGAAAGCAGATGAGTACTTGGAGCTGGTTGCTGCCAGTTCCATCATTCGTCCGGGAGTCGCCCGTTCGGGGATGATGCGGGAATATATCCTACGGCATGTGGATCCCGAAAGGCGCAAGCAGGCCCATCCTGTGATGATGGACATCATGCCCGAAACTTACGGCATCATGGTCTATCAGGAAGATGTGATCAAGGTGGCGCATTACTTTGCAGGACTTTCGCTGGCTGAAGCGGATGTGCTCCGGCGCGGCATGAGTGGCAAGTCCCGCTCCAAAGACGAGTTTCAGCGGATAAAGGACCAGTTTTTTATCAATTGCGAGAGATTGGGAAGAGACCCCCAAATCACCAAAGAAGTATGGCATCAAATCGAGAGTTTTGCAGGTTATTCCTTTGCCAAGGGGCATTCGGCTTCCTTTGCTGTGGAGAGTTATCAGAGCCTGTACCTGAAGGCTTACTTTCCGCTGGAGTTTATGGTGGGGGTAATCAACAACTTTGGAGGCTTCTATCATACCGAATTCTACATTCATGAACTACGGATGAATGGAGCCGATATCCAAGCTCCCCATATCAACGAAAGCGAGTACCTGACCAATATCAAAGGTAAGACTGTATATCTAGGCTTTATCCACTTGAAATACCTGGAAAAGGCCACGGCAGAAAAAATTCTGAGCGAGCGTAGGGCCAATGGTCTGTTTGCGGGCCTGTCGGACTTTATTGCCCGGGTGGATATCAGCTTGGAGCAAGCACTCATCCTGATACGTATAGGTTGTTTCCGATTTACAGGTAAGAGCAAGCAGGAACTGCTCTGGGAGGCTCATTTTATCCTGAACAAACGCAAGGCTGTAGCTACCGGCAATGAGCTTTTTCGGCAGGCGGGGTTTCGGGAATTACAGGTTCCTGCGCTTGAGGATGCCGATCTTCGGCAGGAGATTGTGGACCAGATCGATATTTTGGAATTCCCTTTGGACAGTCCCTTCCACCTGGTCAAAGATCAGACCGTGCCCAGCATCAAGGCGAGGAATCTGAAGCAGTATCTGGGCAAGCAGGCGCAGATTATCGGCTACCTTGTCACCATCAAATATACCCGAACGGTGAAGGGAGATGTCATGAACTTCGGCACCTTTATCGACAGGGAAGGAGACTGGATAGATACCGTGCATTTCCCTCCGGTGGTGAAAAAGTACCCCTTCAAAGGCCGCGGCATCTACCTGATCAAAGGCAAGGTGACCCAGGAATTTGATTTTTACAGCATAGAGGTGGAAAGTTGCGAAAGGATGGCCTATTGGAATGCAGCTGATTGAGGGTGGTTGATGGTCCAAGACTAGGCCTTGAACCAAAATCACCAACCAAAAAAAACGAATGAAAACTAAATCATTTTTGGACATTTTTCGTTATCTTAGGAGACAAATTTCCAAGGATCCGCATGTCAAAGAAAGACTCCAAAGTAAGTGAACCCGCAGTGGCATCATCATACGGAAAAGCTGCCTTCTCTGTAGACTCCATTCTTAATATGGAAAAGGGCCACTTTGACGAACCATTAAGCAGAGTAGAGACGTTCCGTGTAGGGCTTGGAAAGGATGCCTTCGAAAGTTTGAAAGCTGTAACCGGTTTGGATTACAATACCCTTGCCGCAGCCTTGGGCATTTCATCCAAGACCATCCAACGAAAGGAAGTATTTGATACTATCCAATCCGAAAAGATGTTTGAGCTGGCAGAGCTTTATGCAATAGGTATCGCCTATTTTGGACTGGAAGGCTTCAGAAGGTGGATGGAACGCCCCCTTTTTTCCATAGGTAACTGTAGGCCACTTGACTTGATCGATGTATCGGAGGGACTGAATATCCTAAAATCAGAGATCATGCGCTTGCAGCACGGAATAGCCATCTAAGTTGCATGAAAGTCTATAGAATAGCCCTTACCCAATGCTGTGATGACAGCGGTGAAGGAGCCAAGCGCTTTGGTGGCCGATGGAACCTGCCAGGTCATCCTGCACTCTATGCTGGGGCAAGCATAGCCTCTTCCTTGCTTGAAAGACTTACCATTGATCCGGAATTGTTTGCCTCTGACAGATACGTCAACTATTCTGTGATGGAAATCAGCTTGCCTGAAGCACATATTTTCACCCCATCAATAGACGAACTTCCTGTTGGATGGAATTTGATACCTGCTACAAAATCTTCGATGAATTATGGCACCGGACTATTGCAGTCTGGCCTACTGTCCTTTGCTGTGCCTTCAGTTGTGGATCCAAGTTCTTTTAACTATGTCATCAATCCTCTCTCTCCAAAATTCAACTTGATCAAATTCAGGGTTTATCCTTTGCCACTGGACAAAAGACTGATCAGAACTGTGTAAAATCATGCAAACTCAGTTTGATTAGCTTAATTCTTACTTTTTCCTGCTTCAAAAAAATTATTCCACCATATTCTTATACACCTTTCCATCTTTCATGATCACCACAAACTTCTCTGCGGGATTGGCAATAAGTGAAAGGTCAGCTAATGGATTCCCATCCACCAAAATCAAATCTGCCAAAGCACCCTCTTCCACCACACCCAATTTGCCGGGATAGGGACTTCTTAGTCCCGAAAGCTGCAGCAATTCGGCATTGTCATGGGTGACCATTTTTAGGATTTCGGCATTGGTAAACCATTGCTGTAATAGGAGAATATAGGCATTCTGCTGTTCGTTGAGCTCAGGTTCGAAAAGGAAATCTGTACCCCAGGCGATCTTGAGTTTCATCTTTTGTACCATAGGCCAGAGTTTGGCCTGACCTTCAATCACCGGTTTTCGTTTTTCAACCCTTTGTGGATCCATATTAGGTGTGCTTTCTCTCAGATTTTGAGTGCTCAGCCAAATACCTTTTCTTTTCATCAACCTCAAGGTCTTTTCATCCAACATCTGTCCATGTTCTACGCATTTGACTCCGGCTTTGATCGCTCTTTGTACAGCTCTTGGCGTGTAGGCATGTACCATGACATAGGTACCCCAATCTTCCGCTGCTTCTACTGCCGCCCGCATTTCATCAAAAGTATATTGGGTTACATCTACTGGATCATACGCAGAAGAGGTTCCCCCGCCTGCCATCAATTTGATCTGACTGGCTCCAAAGCGGAGGTTTTCCCTCACAGCAGTCAAGACCTCGTCCCGTCCATCTGCAATGAAGGTAGCGTTGAACCTTTCAGCCCTAGAGGGCTCTCCGAAAAACCTTCTAGACTGCTCTTCAGGAGTACGGAAATCGCCATGTCCTGCTGTCTGAGAGATAGTAGCTCCTGATGGCCAAATCCTTGGACCTTTTATTTTACCAGAATCAACTCCCATTTTAAGAGGAAAAATTGGTCCACCCGCATCCCTCACAGATGTGAATCCCCGCATTAACATCTTTTCAGCACCTACTCCCACTTTTTCCATAATCACTCCCTCAGAAAGCATGGGAGACATCATTTCCCTCATCGTTAGGGACCCGAAAGCCATGTGTACGTGTACATCGATCAGTCCGGGCATCAGGGTTTTTCCATTACCTTGAATTTTGGTCATCCCACTCGCTGTTGGAATCGGAGCAGTACTGATACTCCTGATTTTATTTCCTTCAATCCAAACATTCACTGGTCCGGATAGGTCCTTGGACTTTCCATCAAAGACCCGGACGTTTTCGAATAGGATGCTTCCGCTTTCTTGGATTTGAGCATAGAGAGGCAGAAAAAGGCATGTAAAAATTAAGATAGCAATAGATCTAAGTGAAAACATAAAAGAAGAAATTTTTCCTTACACAAAATAAGGAAATGAGCTTAATTATCCTATTTTTTCAAAATTCTTCTCATCTATTTGTATCTAAATCATAAAATCTTTTGGGACATAAAAACTAAAATCCAATCATATACCTTATTGCGCGTATAGATAAATTGGACAATCATGGGTTTATGTTTTTTGCCTTTTTGAACATGGAAATCTGGCTCTGGAACGAGTTCCTTGTACTTCTCTAAAAATCTCTCTGTGCTTAACTTGATTCCGGGAAGTGTTTTCTCTCCCATCAAAATCAAAAGAGGGGGATCATTTTCATCTAAAAAGTAAATAGGGGAGGTGTCTTTCCATACCTCAGGACTATCTGTAAATGTTACTAAATATTCTGTCCCAGGTTCATAATTCATCTGCTCCAGAAACCATTTCATGTCTAAGCCTGCCGCATCGATCAATACTGCACCTTTGATAGGATTTTTGAAGTGGAGGGTATCAAAGTATTCTTCCCTGACAGTGATCAAGCTGGCCAGATGCCCTCCTGCAGAATGCCCGGAAACGAATATTTTGCCCGGATTACCTCCATATTTAAAAATGTTTTGGGCGGTCCATTTGACCGCTTGCGCAGAGGCTAGTGCCATATCATGTACCTGATATTCAGGGCTTAGTGGGTAGTCAATGATGACAGTAACTACTCCCTTCCTGGCAAATCTATTCCCTAAAAAATTATAGATTTCCTTTTTTCCCGAGTTCCAACTTCCACCATGGATAAAAATCAAAACCTCATTATCTCCATTAGATTTCTTTGGGGCAAAAACATTGAGTTTCTTTTCGGGAAGCTTTCCCAAAAGTTGGTCTTCGATATAAGTAATATTTCTATAGCGGCTCACTCCCTTAATTGAACAGGAGGTTAATGCCAAAACGATCAAAACAAGAAGGAAGGTATTTTTCACAGATTTCAAGAAGTACCGATGTTTGATTTTTATAAATCCCAAGAGGACAAACAAAGTTTTCAAAAGACGGGTTTTTTTGTTAGATTTTGGAATAAGTACCTGCTTGTTTGCTAATGTAAAACTGTATGACATGAAAAACTTCCTGCTTTTGGCCTTGAATACACTTACTTTTTTTGGGACTCTATTTCTGAATTACTTGTATGGTTCTGGAGCAGGTGGCAGAAAGTCGGTAGGAGAAATCAGCAATCAGTACGACACCTTGATTACGCCCGCAGGATATGCCTTTTCAATATGGGGGGTGATTTACTTGTTGCTTTTGGGATTTATCACTTACCAATGGATAGGTTTCTTTAAGGGAAGAAATAACAGTTCACTTGAACCGACTTCTTTTTGGTTTGCGGTCTCCAATATGCTCAATGGGCTTTGGATAGTGGTTTGGGTCAACGAGATGCTTTTATTGTCTGTACTGATAATTACCGGGCTATTGATTTCCCTGCTTCTTCTAGGTAAAAGTTTAAAGTTGGGATATAGACAGGATCGACGTGAAATCTTTATTGGTATTCCTATCAGTGTGTACTTTGGTTGGATAATTGTTGCTACAGTGGTCAATGTGTCGGTTTGGTTTTACGATTTGGCTTGGTTTAAAGGTCAGGAAGTTTTTATAACTATCCTCATCCTGCTCGTAGCTTCCATGATATATGCTTTTCTTTCAGTCAAAAAAAATCTATCCATACCTTCATTTGTTGGGATTTGGGCTTTTTTGGCCATTGCTTTTAAACAGATCAATTTGAATCCCGGTGTTGCTTATGCAGCAATTTTATTTTCGGTAGGTCTTCTCATAGGCGTTTTTATCACACTGAAAAACAAAAAACTTGCTTTGAATTAGATAAATCCATAATGTTTTGCTTTTATGTAGATTTTATTTAAATTCCCGTGGATTATTTTGGAATTTCTGTTATAATTGACTTGATCGCCCTAGTTAAACTCTTACATACTACAGAAATCCGAAATCCCAATTCAAAATTATGATAGGTATTTTAGGTGGAACCCGATTGGCCCTGACTTTAGGGAAAGCACTTTCTTCCAGAGGAGTGGAAATTGCCTATGGAGTAAGAAAAGGCTTTACCCCCACAGAGATAGAGTGGAAAATTCTCAATATGTCATCCAATAAGGTGAAAAGTTTCAAGGACGTAATTGAGACATCCAATATATTGATGATCTGTGCTGAAAATACCTACTTGGAACTTTTATTCGAGGAGCTTTCAAATATTGACCTGAAAGACAAAATTATCCTTGACTGTACCAATAGTGACGATCATAGGGTTTTTTCCTGTAATACAACCTTTATCCAAAGTATCATAGATTCTCCCAAAATTTTTAAGGCATTCAATAATTTAGGCTTGGATTACCCTAATTCGGATCCCATGGGCTTGGTAAAAGAGACTTATTTCTGTGGACCGGATATACCGGAAAAAAACGTTGTTAAACAAGTGATATCAATGGTTGGTTTTAAGGCTATCGATGCAGGCCAACTTGATAATGCCCCTCTCCTTGAAGCGATCTATCACCTGCGTAAAGAAATCTGCAATACAAACAAAGAAAAGACAGATTTCCACTTTAAGTTGATTTCCGTTTAGATTTTCCCTGAATTTTGTTCAAGAAATAAAAGATTCAAATTTTCAGAAATGAGGTAAGCATATATTTTTACTTTTAAGCTCTTGATGAACATTTTTATGATAAAGTTTTCAGATCTCCAAAGTATCAACAAACGATATGCAGAAGAACTCAAAAGGGCTGCTAATGAAGTCATTGATTCAGGATGGTATCTGTTTGGGGACCGGGTCAGGCAATTTGAGGATTCCTTAGCGGCTTACACTGGGGTGTCTTATGCACTTGGGGTAGGCAATGGTTTGGATGCCCTGAGATTGATCCTTTTGGCATATATCGAAAAGGGGGAGTTTAATAAAGGAGATGAGGTTATAGTTCCTGCAAATACTTACATAGCAACGATCCTGAGTATTTTTCATGCAGGATTGGTCCCCGTTTTAGTGGAACCGTCACTTTCCAGTTACAATTTAGATTTTAAGCAAATAGAACCCAAGATTACCCCAAAGACCAAAGCCATTGTATTGGTTCACCTCTATGGGCGTGTCTGTTGGGATCATCAAATGAAGGAACTGGTCCAAAGATTCGGCCTTAAACTAATTGAAGATAATGCCCAGGCTTTTGGGGCAGAGTGGGAGGGAGTAAAAACCGGGGCTTTGGGAGATGCTGCAGCTTTTAGCTTTTTTCCTACCAAAAATCTTGGGGCACTTGGAGATGCGGGGGCTATTACCACCAATGATAGAGAATTGGCCTCAATGGTCAGGATGTTGTCCAACTATGGCAGTTCGGAAAAATACCAAAATAAAGTAAAGGGCTTCAACAGCCGAATGGATGAAATCCAGGCAGCTTTTCTGCAGGTCAAACTACGATACGTGGATAAAGAGAATCAGTGGAGAAGGCAACTTGCTTCATGTTACCTGGACAATATCCTTCATGAAAATATTATTCTTCCGAAAATCGATCATGTTCTGGACAACAAATCCCATGTTTGGCATCTCTTTGTCATCAGGTCTTCCCAAAGGGATCTTTTGAAGCAATTTCTATCGAGTAAAGGTGTCCAAACCCAAATTCATTATCCAGTACCTCCCCATCTTCAGGAAGCTTGTCCCGAATTTTCGGGCCTTTCTTTCCCTGTAACCGAGCAAATTCACCGGGAAGTCCTGAGTCTTCCTTTGGATCCAGGTCTTTCGGTGGAGGATATCCGGGAGGTTTGTGCAATAATCAATGGTTTTTAGGATTAAAAATGAAAAGAAATAAATTTTTAGGCTTTGGTTTTTTTTATGAATTCAACTAACCTTGATCGATCAATGAAAAGGCTTTTCGATTTTACTGTTTCTTTAGTAGCATTATTGGTGCTTTCCCCCATACTTTTGGTGGTAGGTCTTTTGGTATCGATTAAATTGGGAAGTCCTGTTTTTTTTTCGCAGCAAAGACCTGGAAAACTTGGTAAACCTTTCCGGATTTTAAAGTTTAGGACTATGACCGATGAGCGGAATTCCCAAGGGGAGTTGTTGCCTGAAGAAATTAGATTAACCCCATTTGGTTTATGGCTGAGGTCCACCAGCTTGGATGAGTTGCCTGAACTGATCAATGTCTTGAAAGGAGATATGTCTTTGGTAGGCCCAAGACCTCTATTGATGGAATATCTTCCCCTTTACAACGATGAGCAAAAAACCAGAATGAATGTAAGACCTGGTATTACCGGTTGGGCACAGGTCAATGGTAGGAATGCCATTAGCTGGAATAAAAAATTTGAACTGGATGTCTGGTATGTAAAAAACAGATCTTTTTGGTTAGACCTTAAAATATTATGGCTGACCATTTCCAAAGTCTTTAAAAGAGAAGGTATAGGGCATGAAAACGAAGCGGTTATGCCCAAGTTTACAGGGAATAAAGCGTCCTGATTATTAGGTTTCCATTCTTCCTTCCATAATTTTAAAAAATAGAATATGCGCCATTTTATGGGCATGTTGTTTGGCATATTCCGCCACCTCGCCTTTGAATTGACTGTCAATGGTGTCAAACCATAAAGCAAGCCAGGTATTGAAGTGGGATTCTGAGACCTGATGATCCATTTTGTCGTCCACTTCCCTGTGGACGGGAACAGGGCTGAATTTTCCCGCACCTGGACCGGAATGAAGCAAAACCATCTCCCAAAAATCCGTTAACCTTTCCAGGTGGACTTCCCAATCATGCACAATGGTATTGAATATGGGGCCCAGTGTAGGATTTTTCCTGACTTTGGCATAGAAAGTACGTACCAGTCTGGACACTTCATTTCTGCTTTGTATTTCAATGATAGCTTCCATTAGTTTTTGAGGATAGGTTTTAAAACTTCCAGTTCGCCATCTATTCCTTCCGGAATTTTTAATCCCAAAATCTCACAGATTACAGGATAAACATGGATATTTTGAAAGGTTGGGATCTTTAGACCTTCTTTTATCCTTGGGCCGTTTGCATAAAAAATTCCGTGCATGTCCCGGTACTCCGGACTGTAACCGTGTTCTCCGAACACCTCTGTTTTGAAGAGGGCAGACCGGTTTTGGTAGCCTACCATTCCTACGGTGGTGGCCAGGTAAAAACCCAAATCAGGAAGGATCAGGAGATCTCCCATTCTGTGCCGGTATGTTTCAATATTTTTGTAATATTCCCTTTCACGGACTTTTACGGTTTTGAAAGGGCCTTCTTTGCTGTTGAGTTTCAGATAAACTTCCTCTATCTCAAGAGGATTGTTGAGATAAAGATGGGCAGATGCGCCATTATTTATGACTTTGGCATCTATTCCATCTGTAATATGGTTCAGGTTCAAGAGATTGACCTTTGGGACATTGGTCATCCCGTGATCCGAAACAATGAATACATTGATGTCCAAATCAAAACTTTTTAAGCCTTCAAAAAGTGCTCCAAGCTCTCGATCTAAGCGATGTAGTCTGATGCTCAGTTGCTCATTATTATCAGGTCCATAACGATGGCCGATGTCATCCATGTCAGAAAAGTATAAGGTGATCAATCTGGGTCTTTCCTCTTCCGGCAGTATCAACCACTCAAAAACCTTCGAAATTCTGGTTAGGTTAGGTATATTTCCGTCATAGTTGTAAAAATAAGTTGGCTGTATTCCCTTTACAGGGGCTTCAGTCCCCACAAAGAAATAACTGGCAGTGGTCAGGCCTTGTTGCTCAGCCAAGACCCATAGGGGGGTACCCCCATACCAATAGCCATCCTGTACAATTTCCCTGTTATTGATCACATACACTTGATCCTTGTAGGGGTCATAAAAAGCATTGTCCACCAATCCGTGGTTTTCAGGCTTCATACCGGTGGCAATGGTATAATGATTAGGGAAAGTTTTGCTCGGGAAGGAAGGAATCATCGCCTCTGCCGCAGTTCCACCTTTTATAAATCTATTCAGGTTTTCTGGTTGAAATCGTTCTGTGTAATCGTAGCGGTATCCATCCAAGGAGATAAGTATAACATACTGTTCTTTTTCCTGTGCTTTGCTTGTAAAGGTCAAAGCGAGGAATATCAATAATAATAAGGGGAAATATTGATGACTTTTCATTTCAGATGATAAAGGGATACTGGCAAAGGTATTCTTGCTTTCCTTTGGCCACAAGTTTTTTAAATAAAACCTCGATTGCTTTTGTCATTTTCAATTCTACCTATGAGACTGAACTGAAAGCCAACTCATTTTAGTTCCAGATACAAACGTGCCGTCCCGTCCAAACTAATCATGATTGTTTTGTATTTAGCTACAAATCTTATATTTGCACCCGAACCCAAATAGGACGTTTATGAAAAAATCACTTATCGCTTTAGCCATCGCAGGAGCAGCGTTGTCATCCTGCGGTACAGGCGAGCAACAATCTGAATCTATGAACCCATTCTTTGAAGCGTACAATACGCCTTTTGAAGTACCTCCTTTTGACAAAATCAAAAATGAACATTTCGCCCCTGCTTTGAGGGAAGGAATGCGTTTGCATCAGGAGGAAATTGACGCAATCGTAAACAATCCTGAGGAACCGACTTTTTCCAATACCATCGAAGCGATGGAAAATTCAGGAGAACTTCTGGCAAGGGTAAGTATCGTATTTAGTAACCTGAACTCAGCCAATACCAATGATGAGCTTCAGGCAATAGCCAGAGAAATGGCTCCTGAGCTTTCCAAGCACAGCGATAATATCAACCTAAACGAGAAGTTATTTCAAAGGGTGAAGCATGTTTGGGAAAACAAGGATACCTATGGTCTAAATGCGGAACAGCATAAATTATTGGAGAAAAGTTACAAAGCTTTTGTGCGTAACGGTGCCAATCTGAATGAGTCCGATAAGGAAAAATTAAGAGAAATCAACAGCAAGTTGTCAGTTTTAAGTCTTCAGTTTGGTCAAAATGTACTGGCGGAAACCAATGCTTATAAGCTGTTCATTGACAATGAAGCAGATCTTTCAGGTCTTCCACAAGAATTGAGGGATGTGGCATTCCAGGATGCTGAAACAGCAGGAGAGGAAGATAAATGGTTGTTTACGCTTCAAAACCCAAGCGTGATGCCCTTCCTTCAGTATGCAGACAACAGAGAGCTGAGGAAACAGATATGGGAAGCCTATAAAAACAGAGGTGATCAGGCCAATGATAAGAACAACAATGAAATCCTAATGGAAATGGCCAACCTTAGGCTCCAAAAAGCCAATCTATTGGGATATGCTACGCATGCTGATTATGTCCTGGAAGAAAGTATGGCCAAAAATGCAGATAACGTTTACAAGTTGTTGAATCAGTTATGGACACCTGCTTTGGCCAAAGCCAAGCAGGAAAGGGATGAGATGCAGGCCATGATAGCTGCAGAGGGTAAAGATTTCAAGTTGGAGCCTTGGGACTGGAGGTATTATGAAGAAAAACTGCGCAAGCAGAAATTTGATCTGGATGAACAGGAAGTTAAGCCTTATTTTGCATTGGACAAAGTACAGGACGGGGTGTTCATGGTCGTGAATAAACTGTTTGGCCTGACATTTACTGAAATCAAAAATATACCTACATATCATCCCGAAGCCAAAGCATATGAGGTAAAAGAGGCAGACGGTACGCATGTTGGGGTATTGTATATGGACTTCCATCCGAGAGCTTCCAAAAGGGGAGGGGCCTGGATGACTTCCTACAGACCTCAAAAGACAGTCAATGGTGAAAGAAAGGCCCCGGTGATTTCCATTGTCTGCAACTTCTCCAAACCTACCGGTAATGCACCTGCACTTCTGACCTTTGATGAAGTGACTACTTTCTTCCATGAATTTGGACATGCCCTTCATGGCCTTCTTTCCAATGTGCAGTATAGAAGCTTGGCGGGTACCTCTGTACCGAGAGATTTTGTGGAATTACCATCTCAAATTATGGAGAATTGGGCCACTGAGCCTGAAGTGTTGAAGCAGTATGCCTTTCATTACCAAACCGGTGAAGTTATTCCTGATGCACTGATTGAAAAGCTGAAAAACAGCGGGACTTTCGGCCAGGGATTTGCCACAACAGAATATTTGGCCGCTTCTTTTTTGGACTTGGATTACCATACCCAAACTTCACCCATTCAGGTGGATGCCAGAACTTTTGAAAATGCATCCATGGAAAAAATCGGTTTGATCGGTGAAATCATTCCAAGATACCGAAGCAGCTATTTCCAGCATATCTTCTCCGGTGGCTATTCTTCCGGTTATTACAGTTATATCTGGTCAGGGGTATTGGATACTGATGCCTTCCAGGCATTTAAAGAAACGGAATTGTTCAACCAAGAGAAAGCATTGGCTTTCCGTAAAGAAATCCTGGAAAGAGGTGGCACAGACGAGCCCATGAACATGTATGTTAATTTCCGCGGTGCTGAACCTAAAATTGATGCACTGCTAAGAAAAAGAGGCCTGGATCAGGTAAAAGTAGACAGGACCAAATAAGAATTTCGGATTGTATAATGCGGATTTAGGAATAAAGCCCGCCGAGTTCCCAGAAAACTCGGCGGGCTTTTTTCTATTCATGATGCGTATTAATACCGATTGGAGAAGATTTTTTAACCAAAATGCATGATTCGGGTTTAGCTGAAAAACAGAAGATAAGGCCTTTCTACCTTTCTTTCCAGCTCATGAAGGGTAATCAGCCCATTAGAACGAAAGAACTCCTTTCCGTCAAAATATATTAAGATCCCAGGGACTGCCAGCATGCGCAATTGTGCTGCCAGCTCTTTGTTTTTTTCTGCCTCCAATACGATCAGTTCAATTTGAGGGAATTTGTCTTCTACCAATTCCTTTACTTTTGGGAAAAGGATTTTGCATACGCCGCAGGTTTCCTGATAAAAATAGACCATCACGGCAGGTTTTTGCTGCAGCATCTCTTCAAATTCTTGGACTGAATATTGCAAATCTAGTTCCATTGCAAAGTGTAGTTGACTATAAAGTTTACGTGAACCATATTGACCTTGTTGTAAATCCATTGCGGTTTCATCTCTCCCGATATCAGGTTGAGTTTACTCATCAGGATAAAATGAAAGTCAAGTCCTTTCCCCCAGTCTTTTGGGCTAAATTTTGTTCCAAGGTTAGCCTGAGCATAGGAAGGAAATGCATATTTATTGAGTTCGGCATTGGCAGGGTCAGGAAGGAAATGAAGCCCCGCAAACCCATATAATTGTAATCCTTTTTCTGGGAGATTTCTCTGATAATAGGTAGTAAAGGCATCCACTTGGTTGTACCCTTCATTTCTTTCCCTTGGAATAAAGGTGAAAAAGGGATCCCTTCCCCATTCTCTTGGATTGATGAAGCGGCCTTTACCGTCAATCCTGGTATAGTTGAAGTAAAGGATCGATCTCGGATTTTTGATACCCAACCTTGCACTGATGACCATATTCAGGTCTCCGGGGTTTTTGAAACGTTTTTCTGGTTCAGGATTGCCCCCTTCGCCTACTCCATGTTGCACAATAGCCTGCAAACCTGTGACGAGTTTGTTGGAGCTGTTTTTAAGATCCCAGTCTTTAACTACCTGAGTCAGGTAAGTACTGGAAATATTGTCTACAAGGGTATGGTTGACCTGAAGCTGCAGGTTTTGGTCAAATTTGTGTTGCCAGTCTAACACAGTAAAGAAATCGCTTTTGGTATTTCCCTGATATTTGGAGGGCATTCCAAACTCACTTTGACCAACAGGATAAATTCCGATAGTTTCTCCGATGTCAAACCATCTGGAAGTAGATCTTGGACTCATACGCCCGATGACATCAGCGGAGAAGCTGTTTTTGCTATTGGGTCTATACTTTAATCTTAAGCCTTCCACATAGGTGGGTGAGAGTCTTCCGTCCTGAGGATTTATAAATGGGGTATTGATGTCCATTCTTCCCAAAACAGCGTTGAATTTTTCTGAATCAAACCGGATCTGTAATTCCTCTACTTTTCCGAAAAATCTGTCTGATGGATCCAGTACATCAAAAAGGCCCACTTCATACCGATTGAAGTTTCTTGTAACGGGATCTCTTTCCAAAAGGTCCGAACTCCATACATTTCCAAATACCGTATATCTTCCTACAGCGGAAAAGCCTTTGTAAGATTTGGTTTTCAGTTGAAGATATGCACTTTGTCCCAAGGCATAATCGTCTTTAAAATCCTCCCAATAGCTGGTGGACATCCAAAAAGAACGCAGGCCAATGGTGCCCTGAATGGGACTCTTGGCCTTGCTGTTCTCGGGTTCAGTATCCTTTGCAAAACTCTGCGCGAAGGATAATGAAAATATAGTAAGCGTGATAATCAGTGATTTCATTTTGAAGCTTGCTGTGCCCTGGCCTCAACGATAGGCTTGAAGGGACCGAACTTATGCTGCTCTTCGGTGAATCCGTCAGTGAACGGACCAAATGGGTGATCGATTGGTTTTTTGGATATATCCGGCCAGTCTTTACTCAGGTCTTTGCCCGGTCTTGGCATAGAATTGACATAAGCTGCTACATCCCAGGCTTCTTCATCTGTGAGCATCGGCCTTTCAAAGGTTGCCCCTAAAGGCATGTTGGTTTTGACATAACCTGCAAATCTGGACATCCTGAATAAACCAGCACCTTGATTGTAGCTGTTATCTCCCCATAGCGGTGGATAGGTATAGCCCGTCTTATCAGGTTTCATCATGCCTTGGCCGTCTTCCATATGGCAACTTTGACATTGTTGGGCGTATACTGCTTTTCCTTTGATAGGATCGGCAGCACGGTCAAGGAATGGTAATTCATAGATTCCCGATCCTTTGGGGCTTTCCCCTTTAGAGACATCTTTGCCCAGCCATTCCATATAGGCTACCATGGCTATCATTTCTTTACTGTTACGTTCCAATGGCTTTCCATTCAAACTCCTCTCAAAACAGTCATTGATCCTTTTTGGAATATCTTCCATCTGTCCGGACCTTGCCCGGACTTTGGGATAGGTGGAAGCAACTGCTCCATAATTATTGCCCAAAGGCGCAGTTCCTGCACTGAGATGGCAGTTTTGACAGTTCATGCCATTGGACATCTTTTTTACCTTTCCGTTTGGTCCCAGATAAGTGGATGTATTGGCAATCAATTCCCTTCCATATTTGATGTCTTCTGCATTGGGTTCCTGATCTACCGTGCTCCAATCAGGTGCTTTCCACATGCCTTCTTTAGGCACTACCCCCCTGTATGTTTCAGTTTCTACTGCGGCTAATTGAGGTGTTGCTTGCTCTTGAAGGGAAGGTAGGGACCCTCCACTGAAGACAAATATCACTACACCGATCAGAACTGCTGTAAGTAATGAGATGGTAACCAGTAGGCCTACCATCAAGGTTAATAATTTTACAAATGGCTGGAAGAAGTCTTTCATGGGAGATTACACTCTAAAACATAACAAAGATGGCCCATTTAAAGGGTTTCAAGCTGTGATTTTCATCACATAATCCGAAAGGTAAAATTTACAAAAAAATAGCTGGAAATTAAGATTTTTTGTAGACAGAGGAAGTAAAAACCATTCTTCCATTGCTTATCCCGGAAATGACACATTTGTTGAAATCCTTTTCAAAATTGATTTCAATATTTTCTCCCAAGAGGGCTTCTGATTGATAGTTAATGATCAAGCTCCGGAAGGGGAATTTGTTTTCCATACAAAAATCTTCAATCCAGCGGATGTAGCTCACATTGTTGACATGGTTATTCATGTCCAGGTCTGAGTAGTTGACATGAAAATTTCTTGCAACAATGGAATGATTCGGGGCAGGCACTTTTTCAGGAAGTATTTTTTCATCCAAGTTGGGCTGAAATAGTTCAGAGGGCAAGACCTTTTCAGGTCTTTGTGGCCGTTTTTTATCGATGTCCAATAATAACCATGCAGACATAGCCTTTGCCAATACTTTTTCTTTGTTGCTTACTCTAAATTCTCTTAAAGCAAAAAGTTTATTGATTCCCCTACCGGCAGTTTCGATTTTGATGATGTCCCCCCAAGATGGCATTTCGTTGACCTGAATATCAAAGCGGGACAATACCCACATAAAGCCCTGGTCGAATAGTTTTTGGCCAAAGTCCCTACTATCCGCATGCTTCCAAGCTACTTCTTGGAGCAGATCCGCCAAAGCAGACCAGCGCAACTTCCCCGATGGGTCAATCTGAAAAGAAAGTACTTCGAATTCTTTTTCAAATTGAAAACTGTCCGGATTATTATGGTTCATTGTATCCCTTCTTTTGTAAAAACTTCAAGTCGCACAGATGACAATATAGCAATTCCCAATCCGGTTATAGCAACAAGTGTAAAGGAAGCTTTCAGATTAAACAATTCAGCAATGTATCCTATCAAAGGTGGCCCCAAAAGAAAGCCAAAGAATGAGATGGTGGAGACCATGGCAAGTGCTACGCCCGGAGAGTACAATTTGGACCTACCGGCTGTGCTGTAAGCAATGGGAATAATGGCTGCCACCCCGAAGCCTACCATCAAGAAGCCTAAGGTCGCCGCAACCGGTAAGGGGAACAATACCGACAGGGATAGTCCCAAGAAAATCAAGCTTCCACTGAAGCGGAGCATTTTTATCTTTCCTATTTTATTGATTATCCGGTCAGTGACAAACCTTCCGCTTGCCATAGCCCCCATAAAGGAGACGTAACCTAAAGCAACTAGCCCGGGTTCTATTTCCACCACTTTTTTGAAGTACACCCCACTCCAATCAAACATACAGCCTTCTGCCAACATACCCAGGAAAGCTATAAGCCCTATGCGTAATAGTAAATCATCGGGTTTTTTGAGAACCAATCCACCACCTCCTCCTGCTCTGGACTCATTGATCAAAAAGGATTTGGCCAAAAAGACCGTGCTGGCCACGATAAATGCTATGACCAAATAATGGAACTTGGGTAAAATATCAAAGTAGATCATTCCCGCACCTATTCCTGCCCCTGTAAAGCCTGCCAAGCTCCAAAGTCCATGAAAAGATGCCAGGATACTCCTTCCATAGCTATCCTCCAATGCAAGTGCTTGGGTGTTAAGGGAAATGTTCATCATATTTCCGATCATGCCGAACACCATAATTACGGGAATAAGCATGAATATGGAATCACTAAAACCAATCAGGGGTAAAAAAGTCATATATCCTGCACTGCTGGCCAAAATGACATTTCTGCTCCCAAATCGGTGAACTGCCCATCCTGCCAAAGGTAAAGCCACTAATGAACCTATCGGCAATCCTAATAATAAAGTCCCTAACTGCGCTTCTGATAAGTTGAATTTTACTTGAATGTCCGGAATTCTGGAAGCCCATGATGCAAAACAAAGACCTGCTATGAAAAACAGACTGCCAAGGGCTATCCTCCTTTTTTGGAGTAATGTCATCAATAGGTATAGGTTTAGGTTGGTCCTGCAAAGCTAACTCCATTTCAACAAATTAGGAAAATAAAAATCTGAACAGGAGGCTTGCAATTCATATGAACAAATTTTGAAAAATTGTGTTATTAAAAATAAAAATCATGGAATTTGTTATTGCCGGATCTGTAGTGTTAGTCGCTATCCTCATGATCAGAGCGGTGATCAAAAGAGTTTTCGGAAATTAAAAAAAGAGACTTTATCATCAGTCAATTAAATCCGCTTTGATTTGGCGACTGGAGATTTGATTCCGGTATCTTCCCAAATAAAAAGAGGCTGTCTCAGTAAGTGGACAGCCTCTTGAATTTTTAGTTTACTGATTGATTTTTAATTTGGAAGTTTGTCAGCAAATTTACCATACACCCAAGTGCCCACGATGGCTGATAACAGGGTCACAGTTACTACCGTAAAACCGCTTCCGATCTGGGCAAACAAAGGTCCTGGGCATGCACCCGTTAGGGCCCAGCCCAAACCAAAAATCAATCCTCCAATAATCTGGCCTTTACGGAATTCCTTTTTAGGAATAATGATTGTTTCACCTGAAATAGATTTGATGTTAAATCTTTTGATCAGTTGTACGGAAATTATACCCACCATTACAGCAGAACCGATTACTCCATACATAAAGAAGGACTGTAACCTGAACATTTCCTGAATCCTGAACCAAGATATGATTTCTGCTTTGACAAACACGATTCCGAAAACAATACCAATGACCAGGTATTTCAATAGATTTTCACTCTTTTTATCCTGTAGATTTGGCGCTTCGCATTCTACCGGAGCTACATTTTTATTTTTATCTGCTACTTTCATTTCTCATTAATTTTAGAATCCAACCAGTGACATCAGCGGACCCAAGAAAACATGGGTCATTAAGAAACCTCCAACCATGAAGAAAATGGTTGCCACTACTGAAGGCCACTGAAGGGAACTTATGCCCATAATGGCGTGACCTGATGTACATCCTCCTGCGTACCTTGTGCCAAACCCTACCAAGAAACCACCGATAATGAAAAACAGAAGGCCTTTTCCGGTAAAGAGGTTTTCCCAAGTGAAGATTTCTGCAGGCATAAGGCTTGAATAATCTGTAATGCCCAATGCTGCCAGATCATGCTGGGTAGCTTCTGCCACCACAATGGTGTCCGGGTTGGCCAGGAAGGTAGTAGCTAAAAAGCCTCCGATCAAGACCCCTAACACAAATACCAAGTTCCACATTTCTTTTCTCCAATTGTAGGTGAAGAAAGGAATACCTGCAGGCACACAGGCAGCACAGATGTGTCTTAATGAAGAGGAAATACCAAAGGTTTTATTTCCTAAAATCAATAAGGCAGGTACTGTTAGGCCGATGATAGGTCCTGCTACCCACCAAGGCCATGGTTGTGAGATCCATTCGATAAATTGTTCCATTTTGCTTTGTTTTATTTATTTTATTGGTTTTTCATTTTTTACTAAAATCTGTAATCCATTACCAGGTTGATGTTCCACATCTCTACCCGGTTGATTCTTAGTCTATCTGTCATCATTTCCCTGTTTTGAGGGGCTTTGTTAACAACCAATAGGCTTAAATTGATTCCCTCAAAGTAGTCTTTGAACCGGTAATCCAATAAACCCGAGAAATGATAATAGGATGGAAGTCCGTATTTATTGGTCCTGTAGTCGTTTACTCCTGAAAGGTTGACTTTCCCCGCTCCGAATTGGGCAAATAGTCCTTTTACCGGAGTGCTCAAGTCATATTTTAAAACCAATGCATTCATGTCTCCTGCCCCTTCATACCTTTCTCTGGACAAGCTGGCATAAAGTATTTCCCTCCCCCATTCCCTAGGGAAAAGGAATCTTCCCTTGTCATTAATGCCAAGGAAATTGAAAGAGACGTTATGTCTGCCAGAAAACACACCCAGTTTAGCCCCCAAACCAGATGCTTTTTCATCAGGGTGAATGTAAGTCCTCTGATTATCGGGATTGCCTCCATCATTTACAGGCAATTGATGGAAACCTTGTATTCCTGTATGGATCCTGGTTTTTCCCAAGTTAATAACATAATCGGATTGCAGAAAAGTCATATTGAATACATTTTCTGCAAAATAATTCCAGCCCTGCAAGGTGAGTCCGCTCTTGTAATACTGGACTCCTGTCATGGCAATTCCTTTGGAGGAAATTTTTCCTTTATAATCAGAAGGTTCCCCGTAAAGGTTGCGTCCAAAAGGATATACGCCAATAGACTCTTCTATCGAATACCAATCTACAGTTCCACGTATTGTCACAGAATTGATCCACATGGCAGTAACTTTAGTGCTCATCCCTGAATAAACAGCAGATAAGCCTCCAAAGACGTTGGGTCTCATTCTGTTATCCTGCTCATTGAGCAAGGGGGTGTTCACCTTTTGCCTACCAAAGGTGAATTTGAACCTATTTTTTCTATAAGTTAGATACAATTCCTCCAAGCGGTCAAGCCTATTGGTATTGCTCAGATCGTTCATGTCATAGAGCAGCAATTCATACCTGTTACCGGCCCCAGTTATCGGATCTGCAATCCGAACATTATGTTCAAATACCTGAAATGTAAAGAAACCGTTA
>NZ_SGXG01000001.1:4535000-4590000 GCF_004216715.1 Cecembia calidifontis | reverse complement strand
GTAGCCGTACCGGAAGGTGCGGCTGGAACACCTCCTTTCTGGAAAGACGACAGGTGTGTCGTTTTCGTATTCTCTTTCAAAATTTAAGTATTTCATTAATATAAAGGGCTTGTAGCTCAGGTGGTTAGAGCGCTACACTGATAATGTAGAGGTCCGTGGTTCGAGTCCACGCAGGCCCACTTTATATTAAAATTTATGGGGGATTAGCTCAGCTGGCTAGAGCACCTGCCTTGCACGCAGGGGGTCAACGGTTCGAATCCGTTATCCTCCACCTGGTTCCAAAATGTTGGGACAAAGTTCTTTGACATGTTGAGCGGAGAATGCAACAGGACGGGTGATAACCTGTCTTAAGACTGCATATGTCCTTTGCAAAAGGGGGGCATATGTGAAGAGTAAGTGAACAAGGGCGCACGGGGGATGCCTGGGCTCCATGAGGCGAAGAAGGACGTGCCAAGCTGCGATAAGCTGTGGGGACCTGCAAGGGGGGGCGATCCACAGATTTCCGAATGGGGCAACCCACCACGTGAGTGGTATTCCGCAAGGAAGGCGAACCTGCCGAACTGAAACATCTAAGTAGGCAGAGGAATAGAAAACAAGAGTGATTCCGTGAGTAGTGGCGAGCGAAAGCGGAGCAGCCCAAACCGCGCGTGTTACGGCACGTACGGGGTTATAGGACCTGCGCAAGATATGTGAATGTGACCTGAACGTACTGGGAAGTGCGGCCGTAGAGGGTGAGGGCCCCGTAAGGGAAGCATGAACATGTTGGCGGGAATCCTGAGTAGGCCGGGACAGGGGAAATCCCGGTTGAATTTGCCGGCACCATCCGGTAAGGCTAAATACTACATGGAGACCGATAGTGTACAAGTACCGTGAGGGAAAGGTGAAAAGTACCGTGAATAACGGGGTGAAAGAGAACCTGAAACCGTGCGCTTACAAGCGGTCGGAGTCCCGATACTTCGGGATGACGGCGTGCCTTTTGCATAATGAGCCTACGAGTTGCGCGTCACTGGCGAGGTTAAGGGCTTAAGGTCCGCAGCCGGAGCGAAAGCGAGTCTGAACAGGGCGTTGAGTCAGTGGCGGCAGACGCGAAACTTTGTGATCTACCCATGGCCAGGCTGAAGGTGCGGTAACACGTACTGGAGGGCCGAACCGATAAGCGTTGAAAAGCTTCCGGATGAGCTGTGGGTAGGGGTGAAAGGCCAATCAAACTGAGAAATAGCTCGTACTCCCCGAAATGTTTTTAGGAACAGCGTCGTGGAAAGTATCGATGAGGTAGAGCTACCGATAGGACTAGGGGGAGTCACATCCTACCAAATCCTGACGAACTCCGAATGCGTCGATACTGTAACGGCAGTGAGGGCTTGGGTGCTAAGGTCCGAGTCCGAGAGGGAAAGAACCCGGACCTACCGCTAAGGTCCCGAAATTTACACTAAGTTGAACAAAGGTGGTCCAGCTGCAGAGACAGCCAGGAGGTTAGCTTGGAAGCAGCTATTCCTTTAAAGAGTGCGTAACAGCTCACTGGTCGAGCGGCAGGGCGTCGATAATAAACGGGCATCAAGTGTAATACCGAAGCGTAGGATACAGACATCAGTCTGTGTGGTAGGGGAGCATTCCAAACGGCGGTGAATGCGCATGGCGATGTGCGCTGGAGCGTTTGGAAAAGCAAATGTAGGCATAAGTAACGATAATGGGGGCGTGAAACCCCCACACCGATAGACCAAGGTTTCCTGATCAACGTTAATCGGATCAGGGTCAGTCGGGACCTAAGGATAACCCGTTAGGGGATTCCGATGGCAAATGGGTTAATATTCCCATACCGCACATACAGGTGACGGAGTGACGGAGTGATGAAAGGACCGCGCGGTGACGGAATACCGCGTTAAAGGGTGTAGGTAATGGAGCTGTAGTAAAATGCGCAGCTTTAGCCGAACCTGACAGTACCGCGACCCTACGGGGGAGCGGACAGAGTCCCTAAGGGCTTCCAAGAAAAACTTCTGGCGATAAGCGTATGTGCGCCCGTACCGCAAACCGACACAGGTGGTCAAGGAGAGGATCCTGAGGTGCTCGAGTGAGTCATGGCTAAGGAACTCGGCAAAATTGCCCTGTAACTTCGGGAGAAGGGGCGCCCCCCACAAGGGGGGCCGCAGTGAAAAGGCCCAGGCGACTGTTTAGCAAAAACACATGGCTTTGCGAATTCGAAAGAATATGTATAAGGCCTGACACCTGCCCGGTGCCGGAAGGTTAAGAGGGGATGTTATCGCAAGAGAAGCATTGAATTGAAGCCCCGGTAAACGGCGGCCGTAACTATAACGGTCCTAAGGTAGCGAAATTCCTTGTCGGGTAAGTTCCGACCTGCACGAATGGTGTAACGATCTGGGCGCTGTCTCAGCCATGAGCTCGGTGAAATTGTAGTCACGGTGAAGATGCCGTGTACCCGCAACGGGACGGAAAGACCCCATGAACCTTTACTGCAGCTTAGCATTGGTATCGGGTAAACGATGTGTAGGATAGGCGGGAGGCTGTGAGACTGTGTCGCCAGGCACGGTGGAGCCGCTGTTGAAATACCGCCCTTTGTTTGCCTGGTATCTAATCCCAACGTGATTGGGAGACATTGCTTGGTGGGTAGTTTGACTGGGGTGGTCGCCTCCAAAAGGATAACGGAGGCTTCCAAAGGTTCCCTCAGCACGCTTGGTAACCGTGCGCGGAGTGCAATAGCATAAGGGGGCTTGACTGTGAGGCCGACAAGCCGAACAGGGTGGAAACACGGGTATAGTGATCCGGCGGTACTGAATGGAAAGGCCGTCGCTCAAAGGATAAAAGGTACTCTGGGGATAACAGGCTGATCTCCCCCAAGAGCTCATATCGACGGGGAGGTTTGGCACCTCGATGTCGGCTCGTCACATCCTGGGGCTGGAGAAGGTCCCAAGGGTTGGGCTGTTCGCCCATTAAAGTGGCACGCGAGCTGGGTTCAGAACGTCGTGAGACAGTTCGGTCCCTATCTGTTGCGGGCGTGGGAAGTTTGAGGAGACCTGACCTTAGTACGAGAGGACCGGGTTGGACTGACCGCTGGTGTACCGGTTGTGGTGCCAACTGCACTGCCGGGTAGCTACGTCGGGAAGAGATAAGCGCTGAAAGCATCTAAGTGCGAAACTCCCTCCGAGATGAGACTTCCGAACAGGGCCGTCAGAGACGATGACGTTGATAGGCTGCAGGTGTAAAGTCAGTAATGACAAAGCCGAGCAGTACTAATAGCCCGAAAGCTTACTGAAGTCTGCCTGTTGCATTTTCCGCGAGACATGATCATTTTAGACGTGAGACACAAGACACAAGATACAAGACTTGGGACTCGGTGCACGTCAACAGAACTTAAGATATTGAATATATGGACCGGAAGCCAGACAGAGCTAAGTCTTATGTCTTGTGTCTTCGGTCTTATATCTAAAAGCATAGGCGGCCCAGCGCAGGGGTCCCACCTCTTCCCATCCCGAACAGAGAAGTTAAGCCCTGCAGCGCCGATGGTACTGGGGTTACACCCGGGAGAGTAGGTCGCCGCCACATTATTAAAAGCCAGCAGCAATGCTGGCTTTTGTGTTTTCTATCCAAAACGGAAGGGGTTACACCCGGGAGAGTAGAGCCTGTCCCGGGAAGCGGGATCGCCGCCACATTATTTAAAAGCCTTTCAGGAAACTGGAAGGCTTTTGTGTTTTGCGCACAATACGGAAGGGGTTGCACCCGGGAGGGTAGAGCCTGTCCCGGGAACCGGGATCGCCGCCACATTATTTAAAAGCCTTTCAGGAAACTGGAAGGCTTTTGTGTTTTGCGCACAATACGGAAGGGGTTGCACCCGGGAGAGTAGAGCCTGTCCCGGGAACCGGGATCGCCGCCACATTATTTAAAAGCCTTTCAGGAAACTGGAAGGCTTTTGTGTTTTGCGCACAATAGGGAAGGGGTTACACCCGGGAGAGTAGAGCCTGTCCCGGGAACCGGAATCGCCGCCACATTATTTAAAAGCCTTTCAGGAAACTGGGAGGCTTTTGTGTTTTCCGCACAATAGGGAAGGGGTTACACCCGGGAGAGTAGAGCCTGTCCCGGGAAGCGGGATCGCCGCCACATTATTTAAAAGCCTTTCAGGAAACTGGGAGGCTTTTGTGTTTTCCGCACAATACGGAAGGGGTTACACCCAGGAGAGTAGAGCCTGTCCCGGGAAGCGGGATCGCCGCCACATTATTTAAAAGCCTTTCAGGAAACTGGAAGGCTTTTGGCGTTTATGGGAGAAGATAGAGGAGAGAAGCGGGAGATTAGATTCAAGATTCAAGACTCAAGACACAAGAGACAGGGAAAAGGGGGAAGTCGGAAGGCGGATGTCGGAAGGACAGGTCAGGGTGGATTTTTTGTTTGCTTTTGCACTGTTTCCAAAATTCGGGACAAGTTGTGGTTCCTAAAATGCAACTAAACAATTTGTGGTTTAGGGATTGCAACTAACTTACCAAGAAATCTCTGCCATGACAGGAAAATGGTCGGATGGGTATTTTAAACCATAATTGTCTGTTAATATCCCATGGCGATTCACCTTAATTTTAGGACTGACAAAAATGTGGTCAATTATTCCTTCCGGAAGTTTTTCCCAGTTGAAACCATTAAATGTTCCTTGATTTCCAATAGACGGCAATTGGCTGATTAATCTACTGTCTTTGAAATCCGAAGATTCTATAATATGACGGTAAGCAGGGTTGTCCGGTGTTACATTGAAATCCCCCATAAATATCACAGGTAAATTCTTGCTATTGATTTCTTTGATTTTAGTAAGAACCAGTCTGCTGCTTTCTTCCCTTGCTTTTTGTCCAATATGGTCATAATGGATATTGAAAACGTAAAATTCTTTTTTACCTTTTTTTGTCCTGAATTTTCCCCATGTACATACCCTGTTCAACGCGGCATCCCAACCTTTGCTAGGCTGACCTGGCGTTTCAGAAAGCCAAAACGTGTTCCCTTCGAGATAAATCAATTTTTCAGGATTATAAAATACTGCACTGAATTCTCCTTCATTTCCACCTTTGTCTCTACCAAGGCCTATATAAGGGAATGAAAGCACATCTTTCATTTCTTCCAATTGGTGAAATAGCCCTTCTTGGGTCCCAATGATATCCATTTGGTGAAATTTTATCTGATTGATAAGGTGTGGTGCCCTGTCTTTCCAAAGGTTTCCTATGTCATTGGGATTATCAAATCTTATATTATAAGTCGCAATATTCAATGTTTGGGCCTGGATAGAAAAGGGTAGGAGGGTGCAAAGCAATACAAAAATGAAAATGGTGCGTACTTTTAGGAAAATATCTGTCTTCATGGGTCTTTCTTGTTTTGTTTTATAATTTAGCAAAATAGAATGACGTGAAAGCAACCGTTCAGGTAAAGCTTTTGTTAACAACATAAAAGTTTTGAATGAAGACTGTAGACCCAAAAGAGATTGAAACAGCTCAGCTGCATGGCCTATTATTGGGAGCGATAGCCCCAAGGCCCATTGCTTTTGCCAGTACCATTGATGAAGCAGGCAATGTAAATTTAAGCCCTTTTTCTTTTTTTAATGTATTCAGTTCCAATCCTCCCATACTTATTTTCTCTCCTGCCAGAAGGGTGAGGGACAATACAACCAAGCACAGTTTGGACAATGTTTTGGAAGTTCCTGAAGTAGTGATCAATATTGTCAATTTTGAAATGGTGGAACAAATGTCCCTTGCCAGTACAGAATATGAAAAAGGGATCAATGAGTTTTTAAAATCAGGGTTGACCCCAGTACCTTCCGTCAAAGTCAAACCTCCCAGGGTTAAAGAATCTCCGGCAGCTTTTGAGTGTAAAGTGCTGCAGGTAATTCCTTTGGGCAAAGAAGGAGGGGCCGGAAATTTAGTGTTATGCGAAGTTTTATTGGCTCACTTTAAAGATGAAATTTTTGATGAGCAAGGGAAAATTGACCCAAATAAACTCGATGCAGTTGCCAGAATGGGAGGTGATTGGTATTGTCGGGCCAGTGGATCTGCACTATTTGAAGTTCCAAAGCCAGTGAAAAATAAAGGTATTGGGGTGGACCAAATACCCGATGTAGTTAAGAAAAGCCTTGTACTGACGGGCAATAATCTTGGCAGGTTGGGAAATGTGGAAAAACTACCAACAAAGGAAGAGGTTGAAGCTTTTTCTCATGATCCTGCAATTAAGGAAATGCAGAAAAGGTTTATTAACGATAAGGAAAGTTTTATCGATCACTTGCATCAATATGCCAAAGAATTCCTGGAGAAAGGTGATTTGGATACTGCCTGGAAGGTTTTGTTACAAAAGTAAAAAAGGAGCGAAAAGCTCCTTTTTTTATTGGATATGGTAATCAAATGGCATCCTGACCATAATGCCTTCATATTTATGGAGATCCTCAATCTGCTTATAAATGGGATAAAAATTCCCCAGTTTTTTCTGTTGGTAGTAAGCCTGGACATCATTGGAAATCTGACTTATAAATCTCTCAAACCAAGATTTCATTTCCGGATAATAAACCACCCGATAATCATCCGCTACTCCGGCTTTGGTGGCTGCAATTTTTATGGCTTCATCCAAACCACCCAAAACATCCACCAGTCCATTTTCCAAAGCCTGGTTTCCTGTCCACACCCTACCTGAGGCCACTTTCATCACGTCTTCTTTATCCATTTCTCTTCCCTGTGCTACCCTGCTAAGGAAAATGTCATAGCCATCTTCTATTTGTTTCTGAAAAATCTCTTTTTCTGCATCAGTAACTCTTCTTGTTGGGCTGAGGAAATCAGAAAACTCACCTGTTTTAACAACATCGGTTGTAATTCCCAATTTATTGTTCAAAAGTCCTTTGGCGTTGAACCATAAAGCGAATATGCCTATCGAACCTGTGATGGTATTTGGCTGGGCAACGATGGTATCTGAGGCCGCTGCAATGTAGTAACCTCCTGAGGCTGCAACTTCACCCATAGAAGCAATCACCGGTTTTTCTTTTCTGGCTTCTTCCAATTCTCTCCAGATAACTTCTGAAGCCAAGGCCGATCCTCCCGGAGAATTAACCCTTAATACTATGGCTTTTACATTATCATTTTTTCTGGCTTTGCGGATTTCTTCCTTAAAGCGCTCAGAGCTAATTAAGTTATCAGCATTGCCCCCCATAATTTCTCCCTCTGCCACGATTACCGCGATTCGGTTTTTCGAGCTTCTGCTTTTTGGCTTGACAGCTTTATTGATTCGGGAAACATTGATGGTATTGATTTTATCCTCTTTTTCTAAACCCAGTTTCTGCTTCATTAAATCAATTACCTGGTCTTCATACCACAAACCATCAATCAATTTTAATTCTTCAGCATCTTTCATTCTTCTGACAAGCATCTGGGCATTGATTTCTTTCAGCCTGTTATAGTTTATTCCTCTACTTTCGGAAATCTCATTTAGCATGAAAGCATTCAAATCTGTCAGAAAGGATTCAGTCTGTAACCTGTTTTCTTCACTCATTTTGTCCAGCATGAAAGGCTCTACAGCACTTTTAAAATCTCCAACCCTGAAAATTTCAGGCTCCACCTCTAATTTTTGAAAAAGCCCTTTGAAAAATAAGATTTCTGATGCTAATCCATTAAACTCCATCATGCCTGAGGGATTGACATAGATTTCATCTGCGGCAGTGCTTAGGTAATAACCATTCTCGGTATAGAGTTCACCATAGCTAATTATAAATTTACCGGATTCCTTGAAAGATAAGAGTTCATCCCTCAATTCCTTTATTCCCGCCTGTCCTGCCATGAGCGTTCCTGCTTTTAAGAAAATACCCTTTATATTGTCATTTTCTTTCGCGGTTCTGATGGCATTTTTTAAACTGGTCAAACCAATTGAAGGTACCGTGCTGATTAATCCAAAAGAAGAAAAATCCGGGTCATCCTCATTGCTTCTTTCTGCCAAAACTCTTCCTTCAAGGTTGAGCACAAGAACTGTATTTTCCTTGATTTTGACCTCTTCTTCTGAAGAAGAAATGACAGCGATCAATCCTGCAAAGAAGAAAAAACTAATCACCGAGAAAATCAAAAGTCCGACAATTACGGCTAAAACATTACCTAGAAATTTCATATTCTTGAATATTTGTTGGGCTAAAATAAGGCTTTTTTGTTTAAGTTTGATCTGCTTCATTTAACTTAAAAATGGAAAAATTAGTTTTTATCATCGGAGGAAATTTGGGAAACAGGTTTTCATTGATAAAAAGCGCTAAAATAATGATGGAGGAAGTATTCGGTCCAACAATTGCTGCCTCCTCCGTTTATGAGACAGAAGCCTGGGGCGGAAAATCCTCAGCGGATTACTTGAACCAGGTCCTTGTTTTCCAAAGTTCATTTGATCCTTTTAAAGTTTTGGAAATTATTCAAGGTATAGAGAATCGGCTTGAAAGAAAAAGGGCAATCAAATGGGGCGATAGGACCATGGACATAGATTTGCTTTTCTATGGGAATCTTTGTTTAGAAACTGAAAATCTGGTTATTCCCCATCCCTTTATTGCCAGAAGGAGATTTGTTCTGGAGCCTTTGAATGAGGTGATGCCTGAATTTATTCACCCCAAAGAAAAAATTGAAATACGCCAATTGTTGGCGAATTGTAAGGACGCTTCAAAAGTGTCCACATTTAAAAAAAGCCCGGAATTACCGGGCTAATTATTATATGCTGGACACTTCAGCTTCTTTATGGATTTTTTTAACCAATCCCTGCAACACTTTCCCCGGACCACATTCAATAAAATGAGTGGCGCCATCTGCTACCATTTGCTGTACAGATTGCGTCCATTTTACAGGAGCAGTCAATTGTGCAATGAGGTTTTTCTTAATTTCTTCTACCTCACGCACTCCTTTGGTACTTACATTTTGGTATACAGGACAGGATGGTGTATAAAAAACAGTATTTTCAATAGCTTTTTGAAGTTTTTCTCGGGCGGGTTCCATCAATGGGGAATGAAACGCTCCTCCTACAGGTAAGGGAAGGGCTCTTTTGGCTCCTGCTTCTTTCATTTTTTCGCAGGCAATTTCTATCCCTTTATTGGTACCGGAAATTACTAATTGGCCAGGACAATTGTAATTGGCAGGCACAACGGTTTCGCTGGTAATAGAGGCACAAATTTCTTCTACTTTTTCATCTTCCAAACCCAAAATTGCAGCCATTCCAGAGGGATTGATTTCACAGGCTTCCTGCATGGCCAATGCCCTTTGATAAACCAATTTCAAACCATCCTCAAAGGCAAGTGTCCCATTGGCCACCAAAGCTGAAAATTCGCCAAGAGAGTGGCCCGCTACCATATCCGGATTGAATTCGGGAGATGTTTTGGCCAAGATTACAGAGTGAAGGAAAATTGCAGGTTGGGTAACTTTAGTCTGCTTCAATTCCTCTTCAGTGCCTTCAAACATAATATCTGAAATCCTGAATCCTAAAATTTCATTGGCTTTTTCAAATAGGGCCCTGGCTTCGGCATTATTTTCATATAGGTCTTTTCCCATTCCTGAAAATTGAGCGCCCTGGCCCGGAAAAACATATGCTTTCATAGAGTTTGTTTTTTTGAAGCTGCAAATATACCAAAAAAATAAAATCCGGATTCTTCAAGGGCCTATACATGACCGAAGGAGCAAGATTAAATAAAATCCTTATCTGTTAGAAATTTATCCAACTCTTTTTTGGTTGGGATTCTGCAAGTATCTTTTTTACCGAACCATTTGTATCGGTTCTTGGCAATCCAATCATAAATGGGGTCCCTTAAAAAAGCTGGAATGATGATAAAACCATAGAGCAAAGGCCATAATCCACTTAGCTTTTTCGAAATTTCTAAGGCTGCCCTACTTCGGTAATAAACTTTATCCTGTCGGATCAGAATAAGGGAATCCAGGTAATCTTGTTTAATTTGAAAGGAGTCAAATAAACTTTTAACTGCTTTGTCCTGAAGTGCAGCGAATTTAAATGCGTTGTTCTTGTCCCTTTTGATAATAAAATCGACGGCGTTATTGCATAAATTGCATACGCCGTCGAAAAGAACTATGTCAAATTTATCATGAATCCTCATCGGATGATTTGAACAGTGCCTTTTAGTTTCTTTTCCTGAAGGGCCGGATCAAATGCATCAAATTTAACTGTGGCGGTGTAGAAATAGGTGCCGGCTGGAAGTTCATTGCCATTTTTATCCCTACCGTTCCATCTAATGTAAATATCGTTTTCATTAGAAGTTAAGCTGTTGTACTGGAATACTTCAACTCCCCATCGGTTGACTATGAAAATTTCAACTCCAAGCACAAATCTTGGGCACCTGGCAAAAGGATTGTCAAATGCCATAAAGGTGTCATTGATTCCATCGCCGTTTGGTGTAAATGCATTGGGAAGATCGTAATTCGGACAATTATCCACGCAGACGATATTGCTCGGTTCACTTTCATTACCGGAGCGGTCTACCGCGGTGATGTAATAGCAGCCCCTGTAATTTGGCAAATTGGTTATTCTTGCCTGAAGCTCAAAAGAAGAGTAAGTACCTACAAGGTTGAACTGTGCCTCTGGGCCGTTTGCAGAGAAGTAAAGCCTGTATGCACTCAGTTCATCGTCGCAAGTCCCTGAGAAGTTCGGTGCCCAGCTTAATTCATGAACAAAATTACTGAACCCACAAACCTTATCGTCCAAATATTCTGCACAATCCGGTCCTTCAAATGTCAGTACAGGAGGACAGGGAAGTCTGTCATCATCGGGTCTTGCGCAAATGATCTGTGATTTATTTTCCAAAGGAAGTTCAATCATATCTACATTATAAACGCCTTTGGTTACCACATAGTAGCAATATTCTATGTCCTTTTTTAAGCTGATTCCGTTATGGCTTCCATCATCAAAATATGTAAAGCCATTTGTGGTAGGGTCTACTTCAGCAATCAAAACGAAATTATCAGCATCCTGTGCATCCGGATCAGTCCTGTTTCTATACACTTCGTGTTTAAATTGCGATACTGAATTGTTCCAAGGCACATTGAAAGTCCAGTTCAATTCGATGGCCTCATTGATGATGGTAGGGGATAAGCGTACAGAAGAAGCAGCGCTAGAACTGTCTATCAGGGTATTATTTTCCCTGAGGATTACCTTGTAATTGTAAACCAAATTTTCGGTGTTCAGTCCAGTATCAGTAAAGGTGGTATCGGAAGTGGTGATGACAGACACCCTATTCTGATTTCCTGTTAACCCTGTATTTCTAAAGAGCTCATACGTGAATGGACCTGGGAACTGGGTACGGTCTATATCATAAGGTGGAGTCCATCGAATAAAGATTTCCCCATTGTTCTGGTCAGTGGCTTCCACACTCACATTGGTAATCAGGGGTACATCTACATCCACTGTGATACAGATTTCTTCAGAAACAATACTTTCTCCCAATCTTGGGGGAGGGTAAGCAGCCACTAATCGATAGCAATAGGTATTACCAGGGGCAAGACCTTCACCATTATTGTTATCTAAAAACTCAAAAATATTCATATTGGTGGTACCAATTAATTCATAACCTGCCCTTATTCCTGTTTCACAAGAATCCGGTTCATAGGGGTTTGAATTCAGTCTTCTCCAGATTTGCATGGTTTCGGCAGTACTTCCACAAGCATAGGGTTCCCATGACAATTTTGCTGCTCTGCCTTGTTGTTGTTCTATGTCATCAAAAACGGGGGGCGGTCCCACCACTTTGATGTTCCAGGTTCGGATATCCACCAAAGAAGGTCCCGAGCGGGGCTGGTCGGCAATTCTGATCCTAACTTGGTATTCTCTTTCCCTAACATGACTACATATAGTCTGCCAATTAAAATTTATAATTCCAGGACTGGGCTGGAAAACAGAAACAGGAGAATAGGTAGCGGGGGAAGAGGTAATTTCAATAGGTTCTCCGAAAACTTCTATCCTAATAGGGTCCCCATCAGGGTCTGAGCCTTGAATGATTTCCTCAATTCTTGTTCCGGCTACGACACAAAGATCAGGTGGGAGAATCAGTTCAGGTCTTCGGTTATTGGTGTTTTCGATGATGATCTGCATGTCCCTGACCACATAGCCAATCATTTGATATTGGCCTCCTATTTTTCTCCACTCTTGAATCTGAAATGCAATGTTATATTGTCCTGCGAGGCCGGGTGCATCCCAAATCAGGTCTCCAGTGACCGGGTCCATAGAGATGAATGGGTTAGGGCTACCATCTTCCCTGTTGAAACTGAACTCGCCAGAAGCCGGACTTCTGTAATTATTCACAAACCGTTGAAACCCCTGTTTGGGTCTAACAGTCAATTCATCGAAAAAGTAAGCTAAACTGTCCCCGTCCGGATCAAAAGCCCCCGGGTTATGTATATACCGGACATTAACACCCCCATTGTCAACTGGTGGAATAGTCAAAATAGGAGAATTATTTATCCCAATAAATGGGTCGATGGTGATCATTGTCTCCACATAAAAAGGGGTGTCAACCGAGTTATTCATATTCAAGGTGGCTGCATTTCTATTGAATTCCCTGAAACGGATAACATATTGCCCCGGACCTTGATAAGTATGGGTGATCACAAAAGTGTTTTTTTCAACCTGATTGCCCAATGCTTCCACCAATACAAAATCACTTTCTGTATTAAGACGGACCTCTCTTCCATCTCCAAAATCAATGTCACCTGGGCCAAATATTACATTGGAGCGTGTGTCCGTATATCCCACAACTGTAATCCGATAGGTCAAAGTTTGTGTGGAAACCCTTTCTGCGGTAATCTCACCTGCCCGAATATGGGTGGCCAAAGATGGAATTGCCGAAAGATATCCAATACAAAAAGCTAAGAATATGTATAATCTGAGTTTCATGAATAACCAGCTTTATTAAGGTCTATATACGAATGTAAACAAATCAGGATTAAATTATGGTATTTATTCAAACAATAAAAATAAACACTTGGTTAGAAAGATTGTAAAGAAAAGAAGAATTAACTAAAAAAACACTATTTAGAACGTTTTAAAATAAGTTCAATCGATTGTTTTGGAATTGTTTACTAAACTTTCCAAATGTAAATTTGGCCGCGAAGTAAAAAACCATAAACCAATCGAAAATTTAAGCAAAACTATATGAGTTGGGTAACAAAAACCTTAAGTAGCACCTTGGGCAGAAAACTTCTGATGGCCCTTACAGGATTGTTCCTGATTTTGTTCCTTATCGGGCATGTTTCGGGAAACACTCTTTTATTCAAAAATGATGGAGGAGAGGCATTTAATATTTATGCCAAGTTCATGACCACCAATCCAGCCGTCAAATTATTGTCCTATCTCACCTATATCTCGGTGATTGTCCATGTGGTTTACTCTATCATTCTCACCAGAGTGAACAAATCAGCCAGGCCAATACCTTATGCAAGCAGTCAGGCGTCTACCAATTCTCCTTGGACTTCCAGGAATATGGGCGTTTTAGGCACAATCATTCTGATTTTTCTTGTAGTGCATTTGCAGGGATTTTGGTATAAAATGCATTGGGGAGATTTGCCTATGGTAGAATACAATGGTGAGCAGTATAAAGATTTGTATAGCATTGTAACATTCGCCTTTCAGCAGGAATGGTTGGTGGCCCTGTATGTGATTTCCATGATCTTCCTTGGATTTCATTTGTCTCATGGTTTTTCCAGTGCATTCCAGACTTTAGGACTGAATCACGTCAAATATACACCTGCTATAAAAAAAGTAGGTTTGGCATTCAGCATTATTGTACCAGCACTTTTTGCAAGTATGCCTTTGTATATCTATTTCATGAATTAAACAAGATCAAGTATGATTCTAGATTCAAAAATTCCAGATGGACCCTTATCAGAAAAGTGGTCAAAACATAAATTCAATGTCAAGCTGGTCAACCCTGCCAATAAGCGTAAATATGATGTGATTGTTGTGGGTACCGGTCTTGCAGGTGCATCCGCTGCCGCCTCTCTGGCAGAGCTTGGATATAATGTGAAGGCTTTTTGCTTCCAGGATAGCCCAAGAAGGGCACACTCTATTGCTGCGCAAGGTGGGATCAATGCTGCAAAAAATTACCAAAATGACGGTGATTCTGTATTCCGTCTATTTTACGATACGATCAAAGGCGGTGATTACAGAGCAAGGGAAGCCAATGTTTACCGTTTGGCAGAAGTTTCTGTAAATATTATCGACCAATGTGTGGCACAGGGTGTGCCTTTTGCCAGAGAATATGGAGGATTGTTGGCCAACCGTTCTTTTGGTGGTGCACAGGTGTCCAGAACTTTTTATGCGAGGGGCCAAACTGGCCAGCAATTGCTTTTGGGCGCGTACTCTGCTTTGAGCCGTCAGGTGGCTAATGGAAAAGTGAAACTTTACCCAAGAACCGAAATGATGGATCTGGTGCTTGTGGATGGAAAGGCCAGGGGAATCGTGACAAGAAACCTTATTACAGGAGCTATCGAGTCTCACAGTGCGCATGCAGTTTTGTTGTGTACCGGAGGTTATGGTAACGTATTTTTCCTTTCTACCAATGCCATGGGTTCCAATGTGACAGCAGCTTGGAGAGCCCATAAGAAAGGTGCTCTGATGGCTAATCCTTGCTTTACTCAGATTCACCCGACATGTATCCCGGTATCCGGAGATCATCAGTCCAAATTGACTTTGATGTCTGAATCCTTGAGAAACGACGGTAGGGTATGGGTTCCTGCTACTGCTGAAATGGCTGAAAAATTGAGAAAAGGCCAAATACAGGCCAACGATATCAAAGAGGAAGACAGGGATTATTTCTTGGAAAGAAAATATCCATCTTTTGGAAACCTAGTGCCCCGCGATGTGGCTTCTAGAAATGCCAAATATGTATGTGACGAAGGCAGAGGAGTGAATGAAACAGGTGAAGCGGTATTTTTGGACTTCCGCGATGCTATCATAAGAGACGGTGAAGATGTCATCCGGGCCAAATATGGTAACCTGTTTGATATGTACCAGCAAATCACAGGTGAAAATCCATACAAGGTGCCTATGAAAATTTATCCAGCCGTTCACTACACCATGGGCGGACTCTGGGTAGATTATAACCTTATGACTACGGTACCGGGCTTATATGCCTTGGGAGAGGCGAACTTCTCTGACCATGGGGCTAATAGACTTGGCGCATCTGCATTAATGCAGGGTCTTGCTGATGGATATTTTGTAATTCCTTACACCATCGGAGATTACCTGGCACAAACCCCTAATGCCAAAATTCCAACAGACCATCCTGAGTTCCAAAGAGCCGAAAAAGAAGTCAAAGAAAGGATTCAGAAACTTTTGAGTATTAAGGGTGACAAGACCGTAGATTATTTCCACAAGAGTTTAGGAAAAATCATGTGGAATTATTGCGGAATGGCAAGAACCGCAGAAGGTTTGACCAAAGCGAAAGCAATGATAAAGGAACTTAGGTCAGAATTTTGGTCCAATGTGAAGGTTTTGGGTGAAAATGAAGAGCTCAACCAGTCTTTGGAAAAGGCACACCGTGTGGCTGACTTCCTTGAATTGGGAGAATTGATGGTTGATGATGCGTTGAACAGAAATGAGTCTTGTGGCGGGCACTTTAGAGAAGAATACCAGACTCCTGAGGGTGAGGCTTTGAGGGATGATGAAAATTTCGCCTATGTAGCTGCCTGGCAGTATATGGGAGAGGGGCAAGAGGAAGTTTTGCACAAGGAACCTCTGGTTTTTGAGAACGTGAAGTTGACCCAAAGAAGTTACAAGTAATTTAACAGCATTAAACTCGCAAGAGCTATGAACTTAACTTTAAAAATCTGGAGACAGAAAAATAACGCCGACAAGGGCGGCTTTAAGGAATATAAACTATCCGGTGTTTCCAAAGACATGTCTTTCCTTGAGATGCTGGATGTATTGAACGAAGAATTGGCAGAGAAAGGAGAGGATCCTGTTCACTTTGATCATGATTGTCGTGAGGGTATCTGTGGCATGTGTTCTTTGTACATCAACGGCAAGCCCCATGGTCCATTGCAGACCACTACCTGTCAGTTGCACATGAGGTCATTCAATGATGGAGAGACCATTACAATTGAACCTTGGAGGGCAAAAGCCTTCCCTGTAGTTAAGGATTTGGTGGTCGACCGCTCTGCATTCGACCGTATCATCCAAGCTGGGGGGTATATATCAGTAAATACCGGAGGTGTACCTGATGCCAATGAAATTCCGATTCCAAAGAAAGTAGCAGATGAAGCATTCGATGCGGCTACCTGCATCGGTTGTGGTGCCTGTGTTGCGGCATGTAAAAACGCTTCTGCTATGCTCTTCACTTCTGCGAAAATTTCCCAATTGGCATTATTGCCTCAGGGACAGGTAGAACGTAAGGAAAGGGTTGAGAAGATGATTGCCCAGATGGATGCTGAAGGTTTTGGTGCTTGTACCAATACTGGTGCTTGTGCTGCTGAATGTCCAAAAGGTATAAGCTTGACCAATATTGCCCGTATGAACAGAGAATACTTTACTGCTGTGGTAAGCAGTGACAATATTTAATAGAAATAAATTTTAATCAAGATAAGGAGGCTGTCTCATAAATAGGGACAGCCTCTTTTTTATTCGGGAAGGTATCGGAATCAAATTTCATATATCCAAATCTCAGGGCTTTCATTTGACTTATGATACAGCCTCTTTTTTAGCTATTTTGCTTTGCAAGATGATTTTTTTTTTAAAATTTTATTACTGTCGTCCGAGAACTGAGGCAATATAAAAAATAAAATCCTAGAATAGTACAAAAATCAAAGATGGGCAGCCCTTTTGGAGCTTACCCATCTTTTTCATATTGTTGTTTCGACCAAGAACCAACAACGTGACACAATTTAAGCATAAATTTTTGTCTGGGCATCCTATTATCGCTCAACTCCTCTCTCTTATTCCCAAAGAGCTATTGAATCAGGTCGTTGAGGAAGAAAACTCGGATAGGTACTACAAGAAACTCAAAACAAGTGATCACTTCATCTGCATGTTTTATGCGGTGTTGACCAGAAACAGCAGTCTTAGAGAGGTCTGCAAAAACATCGGCCTGATCATAACCAAGCTTATTCCTTTTGGAATGAAGCAGCTACCTGCCAGGAGTACCCTTTCTGATGCAAACCGTAAACGCAGTTATCGTGTTTTTGAACAACTATACAAAGGGCTGTATTCATACTATAGGGCATCTTTGGTAGGAAATTGGCTCGATATCGGTGGAGAGGTCGACCTCAGCCGTGTTGAGGTTTTTGATTCCTCAACGGTCACGCTGTTCAAGGAAATCCTCAGAGGGGCCGGACGCAATCCCCTGAACGGAAAGAAAAAAGGTGGTGCCAAGATATTTGCCAAAATGAATCTGGCAGAAGGCGTTCCCAACTTCATATGTATCCGTTCTGCGGCCACAAATGAAAATATGTTTTTAAAAGTGATGGATCTGCCTGAGCACGGGATAGCTGTTTTCGACAAAGGATATAACCGCTATTCCTGCTTTGAAAAGTGGGACAGTTCAAACAGATATTTTGTGACCAGAAAAAAAGACAATGCAAGATATGAAGTGGTCAGTGAGTTTGACTGTACGCATGCCTTGGACATCATCAAGGACCAGATTATCTCACTGAGCTACAGGGAGAAGGGAGTTTCTCGGACAGTTGAAGCCAGACTGGTGGTTTATGCTGACCCTGAAAGCGGTGAAACGCTGGAGTTTATCACCAATCTTAAGGGATTGGATGCCCTAACCATAGCTCTTCTCTATAAGAACAGGTGGGTTATCGAAGTGCTTTTCAAGCAGATCAAGCAGAATTTTGAACTCAGATATTTTTTGTCGGACAGCGAGAACGGGATCAAAATCCAGATTTGGGTGGCATTGATACTCAACCTCCTGTTTACAGTTCTACATAAGCGGATAAAAGAGGCTGAAGACTTCTCGACCATGGTCATGGTAGCCGCAAAAAATCTTTGCTCCTACGTCAGTCTTGAAAAGTTCCTACTTTTTCCTGAAGCTTACTTTAAAAGTATATTTCAAAAAGACATCCAAAATGTACAAACCCAATTATTCCTTTCCGGATAGGGGGTGCTTTTTGACTTTCAACAAAAAACACCTCTAAAACTTCATTAGAGGACTTTATTTTAAATTTCTTATTTTAGTCGGACGACAGTAAAATTTTATAGTGCTAGCGGAAATGATCAATTGTTTTATGGTACTTCTTAAGAAGTTAATTGCATACATTATGTTAAAAACAATTTCAAACTACCTAAAATCCGCAGGATTTTAGTTTGGAGATTTGAATCTGCTTGTTTGTGTTCATTTTTGGTCTAGTTCGGGAATTTCTTCCCTTTGATTGAAGAGTGTTCATAGTTTTGAGACAATGGATTTTAGGTTTGAGGATAAAATGGACGGTTTTTTTCCTCAATTTTAATGGAAAAGGCATACCTCTTCCCTGTAAATCTTTATTTTTTGAGCTCCTGAGGGGTTTTTATCTGAATTTAGTTCAAAATCGGCTTGTAATCCTTACTCGTGAACAGTTTGAGCACTTCTCTTCTTCCCGTTCTTATCCACTTGGCTGAAACAGTGATAAATCTGAAGATAAACTTCTTGAGCCTGTCGGTAGGCTTAAGCCAATCAACTTTTCTGGAATACTCTCCAATGATATAGGTGTAAAAATTGGCATACATAGCCGTCATAAGCATAAAGGAGGTATTCTCTGCAAGGAACGAACAGGGCAACTTAGACCAGCCAAAGTCATTGTTGAGTACATCAAACAAGCGTTCGCTTGCACCCCGGGCGTTATAAAACCTTACAACAGCTTCATTGGACGATGTATGTTCATTGGTCAGAATAGCCCTGTAAGTAAATGCATCTCCACTAAACACATCTGCCTGCCCGTCTTTACGCCTGATTCTGGTAATGACCAGCCTGTAAGACCTGTCTTTACCGAAAGGTTTGTAGTCGGATAGGTCAGTAACTTCCATTTCCTGTACACCCAAACGTATTTTCTGCCACTTCTCAGGGGCTATACTTCCAAGGATATTATCCAGTTTGGCACATCTGTTTGCCCGTATATAAAAGCTTTCGGTATGTGCTTCCAGTGTGCGGAGAACTTCTTCCTGATAGGATGCTGAATCGGCTCTGAACCTTCCGATACGGATATTTTCATTGGTAAGCTGCCCAAACATGCGTGTAAGTGTATCAGCCTGCAAATATTTGGCCTGACTGTTGCCATTTCTGCCCTCTACGTACACAGGAATGGCCTGTGAAAATTCAGGATGTGCTATGGAAGCTACACCTGGCTGATATCCATAGACGTGTTTATATGTCTTTTTTGAATCGTACTTTTCAGTTGGAATGACGGTGTTGTCATAATCGAGGTCGTAAGCAACACCTGACTTGAGTAATCCGGTCTTACAAGCTGATTTTAACAACAAGCTGTTGAGTTTTCCATTGATATTAAATTCATGGCTTACTCCACTGGACGGATTTATAAAGAGTTCTGTATCAACAGCAAGCTCTTTGATACCTCTCAGAATTGTATCGGCACTGCATACTGAAAATGAAGGGACCTGTTCAAGTGCGTCTCTCAAGTGAACATTGATATCTTCAGTACAGTCGCCACCATTAAAGAAAATAGCCATATGATTGGCGAAAATGTCACTGTATGAAAACCCTCCCCTTAAGGCTCTAACCCCCAATTGATTATCAATGAGTTCTGGGAGACCAGAATTTTTGAAAGAGTTAAAAACAAAATTAAAACCTCCGAAAGGTGTGATTTTTTCTGTCGAATTCGTAATTTTCATACCGCTTATCTAGTTTGAGTGGTATCATCTAAATAAGTGAAAAAAAACGAGCCGGAAAAGCCTGAATTGAATAAATTCAGCCACTTTTTCGGCTTTTTTTAAATCCGCCCTGCGGATTTAAGGAACTAATTTAAAAAATGGTCAAAAAGATTTTATTGTCATTCTTTGTGTCAGGAATATTCTTTTTAGAGAATACAAAGGCTGGTTGTCCAGTTACTAATTGTAATACTGATTGCGGTAATGGCAGACTGTGTTCAATTACCCAATATGAAAACGGGGTACAATGTTCCTGGACTTTGTGTTATGGTAAGGGGCCTTCTAATGAGTTTTAGGTTCTTTCAACAAAGGCTATCTCTAAAGGGATAGCTTTTTTAGTGAAAATTTTAATCAAATTTCTTTAATCCAATTTATAGAACTTTCATTGAATTTAGATTTAGTCTAACCTTTCACATTTTAATTTAAAAGGGAAATAAAGTTTTTAAAAATGAAAAAAACACTCATATATCTGATTTTAGTGTTCTTGATTGGGTGTGATAGTAGTTTGAAATACAAGGACATTGATTATACGTTTACACTAAATGCTATTCCGGAAATAAAGCCACTTAAGGCAATGAGGATGGATTTAGGATTATTGCTCTCCCCCGTACAGATTTTTTTTTATGATTCGCTATTATTTGTTTCAGCTGCAAATCAACCCTTTAATGTCAAAGTTTTTGATACTAATAAGGACAATGAACTTATAGGTGAAATTTTTGAAAACGGAATGGGGCCTTCAGAAACACTCTCGGTTTTTAATTTGATATTTTTAGATGATGGGACAGTTTGGGTCCATGATGTTGTTTCAACCTTAATGAAAAGATTTCTTTTCGATATCAAAGGTGATGCTATTTTAGTTGAGGAAATTGAAAGTTTGGCATTTATGAATCCTATTTTATCTTCAGTTTATTTGAGGAATGACCAATTTTATACCACTACCCAAGCGATTGTCCCGCTTTCCAGGTTTTTGGTTTATTCCCGGGAAGGTGATGAAATTTCTGGAGTTGGAAATTATCCGGACTATGGCATAGAAATGCCACCTATGGTGGCAGTGGATGTTTTTTCTGGCCAATTAATTTCCAATCCTCAAAAGGATAAAATGGTATTGGCTTATGAATATACAGATTTGATCGAGTTGTATGATGAGAAAGCTAACCTTCTAAAAAGAATTCACGGTCCACATCAATTTGTGCCTGATTTTGATATCGGTGATCGCTCTGGAACACCATATATGAAGCGGGTGTTTAATAAAACTCAGCATGCTTACAAATCTTTGGCCGCAAGTGAGGAACTGATTTTTTTATTGTACGCTAATGGTAAAACAGTAAAACCTGGAGAAGGGGAAGCCTCCATTCATCATAATAAAGTTTTAGCCATTGATTGGGAAGGTAATCCCTTGGCATTTTATGAGTTAGATCATGCTGTAACTTCTATAGCCGTGGATTGGGAAAAAAGAATAATCTATGGATTGGACAGGATTGAATCAGAAGTTTATGCATTTCATTTTTAAGTTAAGCCGAATTTGTTTTCAGCCAATATCTCGGTTTTTAATAAATGTTTTATTTCTTTTGGACTAATTTTATTTTTTGTACCTTATAAAAATCACATTAATTTGAAATTTTATTTGATTTAAAGGAAGGGGATTCATGCATTACATAGACCTCGGCATCTTTGTCGGGTACATGGTGCTGATGTTGGGCGTAGGGTATTACTTCATGCGCCAAAATAAAAATCAGGACGATTACTACGTAGGTGGAAGGAAAATTGGTAGCTGGCATATTGGATTGTCTGTAGTTGCTACCGATGTTGGAGGTGGTTTTTCGGTAGGACTTGGTGGACTGGGCTTTGTGATGGGGCTTTCGGGTAGTTGGATGCTGTTTACCGGGCTTTTGGGGGCATGGTTAGCCGCAGTAGTATTAATTCCACGGGTAAAGAATTATCCCGCCTTTGCAAACTTTTATACTTTCCCTCAGATTTTTGACCATTTGTTCAATAAGAAAGCAGCCTTGGTGGCAGCTGCAATTTCATTAATTGGTTATTTGGGTTTTACCTCTTCACAATTATTGGCGGGTGCCAAATTGGCTTCAGGGACTTTTGTTGATTTGAACTTGAATGAAGCTTTGGTGCTGATGGGGGTTATTGCGGTGGTGTATACCGTTTTGGGAGGGCTCAAGGCGGTCATTTATACAGATACTGTGCAGTGGATCATCTTGATGCTGGGTTTTATTTTGATCGGTATTCCGGTGGCTTATTTCCATGTGGGTGGTTGGGAGAGCATCCAGGCAACTTTGCCTGATTCCTATTTTTCGCTATCCAACTTAGAGTGGCAGGATCTGGCCAATTGGGGGATCACGATCATTCCAATTTGGTTCATCGGAATGACCTTATATCAAAGGATATTTGCCAGCCGGGATGAGAAGTCGGCAAAGAAAGCCTGGTTTATCGCTGGTTTTTTTGAGTGGCCCATTATGGCTTTTATGGGAGTAACCCTAGGTTTACTTTCCAAAGTAGCCTTTGAACAGGGGCTTTTGATCATAGATTTGGAGGTAATGGATCCTGAAATGGGTTTGCCTATTTTACTTCGCACCATTCTTCCTCCGGGAATCCTTGGACTGATGATGGCTGCTTATTTTTCTGCGGTTTTATCTACTGCGGATTCTTGTCTGATGGCAGCCTCCGGTAACCTCAGTACTGATATGTTGGGGAAATGGTTGAATGCCAAAAACGAAAAGTCTCAAATCAGATTCAGTCAGTTTTTTACTTTGGTTTTGGGGGTGTTTGCCCTGCTCTTGTCCTTGCAGATGACCAATGTATTGGATTTGATGTTGTACAGTTACGCCTTTATGGTTTCAGGTTTATTTGTCCCCATTCTTTTTGGTTTATTTACAAAACACCGGAATCCACAAGCTGCGATAGTTTCCATGATTAGCGGCGGGGTCATGACAGTAGGGCTTGGAATGACAGATTGGGAGCTTCTTTGGGGCTTAGATCCAAATTTTTTCGGGATAATTACCTCTTTAGCAATGTATTTGCTTGTAAGTGTGGTGTATAGAAATAAAAATCAAAATAAAATTAAAGAATATGCTTAAGATAGAAACTTTAAATGCAAAAGATCAGGCTACTTATTTGCAGAAAAAGGAGATAGCAGATTTCCTTTTTGTGCATTTGGAAAAATATGGGGATCCCCATCAGCACATCATGAAATGTCTGGATTATGCCCTGGATCAGGCTGTGGATAAGGGAGGATTTACTGTATTGGCAAGGGAAGATGGTGAAATTGTAGGTGCTGTGGTGATGAATAAAACAGGTATGTCGGGATATATACCGGAGAATATACTCGTCTATATAGCTGTGGATGCCTCCCAGAGAGGCAAGGGCTTAGGGAAAAAGCTGATGCAGATGGCCATAGATCTGGCAAATGGGGACATTGCATTGCATGTGGAGCCAGATAACCCCGCCAGAAAATTGTACGAAGCTCTTGGTTTTACCAATAAGTACCTTGAAATGAGACTTACCAAAGGATGAAGGAGGACCGAGCGTGAAGAAAAGCTTATATTGATAGCTTTTTAGCGAGGGACCAGGTTGGAGGGTAGGAAAAAAAGGAGGAAGGATGAAGCGAGAAATAAGAGTAGAACCAAGAGCCAAGAATCAAGAAACAAGAGACCAAGCTCGTGGAATACACGGATAACGCAGAAAAATTTGCGTTGAAAAGTTTGTGCTCAAAGAGAGAAATTAAGAATCGACCAGTTAACTCCATCAATTGCCCCGGGTTTTAACCCGGGAAAACATGAGAATTTCCTGATTCATATTCGTGGGTTTTAACCCACTAGTATAGACGTCAGAAAACACACCGAATCACAGGAATAAATCTTTGAAAACTGTATGGATTGGGATTTATCCATCTAAATAGGAGTATAAGCATTAGAGACAAAACTAAAAACTAAAAATGGCATATCTGACTTTACATAGACAAAAACTAAAAGAGAACTTTGAATTCTTGCGGGGAATGTTCGAACAGCATGGAGTTTCCTGGGGAGTAGTGTCCAAATTACTCTGTGGTAACCGGAAGTTTATGGCTGAATTGATCAATTTGGGTATCCATGAGATCCATGACTCAAGGATAAGCAACTTGGCCAAGATCAAAGAGATTGATCCTAAAGTACAAACGGTTTATATCAAACCTGTTTCCAAAAGGAATATCCCTAAAATGGTAAAATATGCGGATGTCAGTCTCAACAGTGAACTGACCACCATCCAATGGATTTCGGAAGAAGCCCATAAACAAGGAAAAATCCATAAAATCATTATTATGGTCGAGACGGGAGACCTTAGGGAAGGGGTGATGGGAGACCATTTGGTGGATTTTCATGCTCAAGTTTTTGACCTGCCCAATATTGAAATCATTGGTCTTGGGACTAATTTGAATTGTTTGAACGGAGTGATGCCATCTACTGATAAATTGATTCAATTAAGTTTATATAAGCAAATCATCGAGCTTAAATTCAATAAAAAGATACCATGGGTTTCTGCTGGTACCTCGGTCACCATTCCCTTGATGCTTCATCAGCAATTGCCTAAAGGAGTAAATCATTTTAGGGTTGGGGAAACCTTGTATTTTGGGGTTGATCTTTTTGAGGAAAAAATCATTGAAGGTATGCATGGAGATGTTTTTGAATTATTTGCAGAAATCATTGAAATGCAGGAAAAGCCTATGTTACCAATCGGTATGCTTGCAGCCAATCCTCAGGGTGAAATGACCGTGATAGATGAGTCTTTATATGGAAGGACTTCTTATAGGGCAATTTTGGATATAGGATTACTGGATGTCGACCCAAAGTACCTGATTCCTGAAGATGGGGAATTTGAAATTTTAGGTGCAAGTTCCGATATGCTGATATTGAATCTGGGTGAAAATCCAAAAAATTACCAGGTTGGAGATACGGTAAAATTTGAAATGAAATATATGGGAGCCCTAGGTATCCTTAACTCAAGCTATGTGGATAAGGTGGTAATTTAAACTAAATACTGGTGAAATTTTTATAAAAATAGTTGAATAACACCTGGTAATTCCTTCTTGGCATGGAATTGGTTTTAACCAGCCCGAACCAATTATTATTTCTTATGAAAAAGTTAAGTTTGATTGTGTTGACAATGATCATTTCAGTTTCTATTTCCCATGCTCAGAGTAGTCAGAGAGATAGGGGCGGTTTTGGTGTCAGGGGTGGTGTCAATTTTTCTACATTTGGGGGAGGCGATATTGCTGAGGATGATTATTCTCAAAGAACCGGTTTTCATGCGGGGTTGTACAATTCCTTTTATTTTGGCAGTGTGATCGCATTGGAGCCGGGTGTTTATTATTCTGTGAAAGGAACCCGGAATAATGATTTTGTCAATTCTCGGGCTGTCTTGAACTATGTGGACATCCCTGTTTTGCTCAGGCTACACCTTACAGAAGGATTAAATGTTTTTGGAGGGCCTCAAGCTTCTTTTTTGACTTCCTCAACATTTGAGGGGGATCTTTTTGGGTCCACGATCAGCTTTGATACCGATAATGTAAGGGAAAGGGACTTTGGCATGGTTCTGGGAATAGGCTATAACTTACCCAAAGGCCTAAATGTCCAAGGCACCTACAATTATGGACTAAGCCCTGTTTTCAAAAACAGCAATGTAGATGTGTTTAACAGAGGTTTTCAGATATCGTTAGGATATACCTTCTAAAAGTTTGAGAATTCCACCATATTAAGGCTTCATGGCATTGATCCAATCTTTGATCAATGCCAGGCCTTCTTGGTGGGTTGTGACCCTGCCGATTTCCGGCATGGCAGCTCCCACCTTATTGGTTTCCATCCTATAAGTCAAAATAGACTCGTTGGCTTTTCCGGGGACAATATCAAATTTAAAACTGCCGGCCCCAAATCCGGCTGCCACCGGTGTTTTGTAAATTCCTAATCTGAGGGGATCTGTTTCTTCATAGTTCAGGAAAAGCCCGGAGGTACTTGCGGGTCCTTCCTGCCGATGGCAATGCCCACAGTTGATATCAAGATAAGCTTTAGCTCTCAGCTCCAGGTCAATTTTTTCATCTTGGTAATTGGCCATTACGGGATAAAGGGACAATTCTTTAAGTTCCTTGAGATAACCATATTCTTGCCATTTGACAAGTTGATTTTTTTTCCCATCCCCAAATTCAATAGCATGATTTAAATGCTTGGTTTTTACTCCGATTGGAGTCATTGTTTCATGGGAATTGTGGCAGCTTTTGCATTGGTTTTTGTTGGGAACCAAGTAGTTGATCACTTGTTGATCTCCATTTTTGTCTTTCCAATGGACTGTTTTTTCTGCACCGGCTACTTTGTAGATTGCATCGCTTTGGTCGTCTTTCCAGATATATGGATAGGCTTCCCAAGCCCCGTTTTGTTTGACCATTAGCCGGGTTTCTACAATTCTTTTAACATTTTCAGGTTCTGAGAAATCAATTGGATAATAAAAATTCTTAATCAAAATGGTATTGTCTGGAAATTCAATTGTTCCCTCCGTATCATTATTGATGAATGCGGAGCTACCTTTCGGCATCCAGATAAATCTTGATTTGAAAGCATAATCCGTAAAAAGAGAGGAGGCCGGTTCATAAGGTAATACCCCTTCATTTGGCTCTAAATTTCTAAGGATGCCTTGGAAAAGGCCATAATCCGATAATTTTTCAAAAGGTATTGCATCTAAGCTTATTTCTTGGATTTTTTTGGGGGGTAATTCGATATCTCTGATTTGAGACGCATCCCAAAGAACTTCCTGTATGGGTTCTTTTGAGGAACAGCCCAATAGGGTCACAATACAGACAGAAAAGAATAAAAAAGCTGATTTATTCCACATGGTTTTAGCGGCTGGTAAGGTGTTTTACATCTGTGATAACTTCGGTTTTACAGACAAATGGGCTGTAATCTTTGCTGGCTTTGATGTTTTCTTCTCCTTCCCATAGGTCAAAAAGTGTGAAGTGAAGGCTTTTGATTGCGTCTTCCTGCAAACAAATATTCATAGGGTTGGATTGAATAGTTGAACCTAGGGATTTATCAAAAAAACCATCATAAATAATATCCTGTGTTTTGCCCTTTCCATGGGCATTGTAAACGGAAATCAATTGTCCAAACTCTTTACTGAGATCGGGAAATCTCCAGGTTCTTTTGTAGTCATTGCTGTGGATATAGACATTAGAGGTAAACGGAGACCAGTCAGGGGCATCCATAGGGAAGCCAGTGATATGATAGTTGGCTATGGCTATACCCACTGTTTTGTTCTTATGGATCCGGTTATTGTAAATTTCCACATCTTTGGCCGCCAAAAGAATAATTCCGGATCCTGGAGGGATCATTGTGACGGTATTGCCATTGGGATCTTCCCCCAGTGGGGTGGCAAAATTGATGTGGTTATTGGAAAAAACGCTGTTGTCATAAATTTTTGTCCCTCTTCCGTCTGATTTCGGCAGTCCGGGTAGGTTAAATACCAAGATACCTCCTGCGTTGTCTCTTGCGGTGTTTCCAAAAACTTCAGCATTATCACAGTTTTCTATTTCAATTCCTGCCACATTTCCGAAGGCCAGTGAATTTTTCACTATGATGTTTTCGGACTGACCTACATAAATTCCCGCATCTTTGGAATGGGAAGCTATGCATTCATCAATTACTACATTTTTGCATTGTACCGGATAGATGGCATATGTGCCATTTTTAGATTTGTCACCATTGGTCCAGGTAACATTGATCCTTCTGAAGGTCACACCATCTGAATGTTGGCTTTTTACCCCGTCTCCAGGAGCATCTTCAATACTCAAATCCTGGATTAGGATATCATTACCCACCAATTTGACCCCTTCCCCTCCGGTTTTTAGCTCCCTAAAGGACAGTACTGTTTTGTCCATACCCTGACCTTTGATCTGGATATTGTTTTTGTTGTCCAGGATCAGTTGGGTTTTAAAACTGTAAAAACCTTCTGGAATTTCTATGATATCTCCATCTTTGGCCAGAATTATTGCTTCAACAACCTTTTCAATTTCATCGGAAGATGCCCTTCTAAGTTTGCTTGAGTCAAAGCTCATTTCGGTAGTTGAATTGGAACAGGAAAAACCAAGCCAACTAACAGTGATCATAAAAACAAAAAAGGACAGAGAATTTAGTTTTTTCATAGCACAGGTTTATCAATTCAAAGGAATTAGTTAAAAATATGCGATTTCTCTTTGGATTCCAATAGGCTGGTTCTCTTTGTTGTTGACGAAAAACTGCAAAAGAAAATCGACTCTTCTTATCCAAGTTAAGCAATCATTCTTTTACTTTGGCCTTTCTTTTGAGAAAAGTGGAGTTCAACATCTTTTCTGAATGTCAGCGAACTTAAACCTTAAAAAATACCGACCTATGAAAAAAATCATTTTCATTTCTTTAATGCTTATCATAACAGCATCCTCTGAGGTTTTTGCACAATTTGGTGTAAGGGCCGGGGCCAATATCTCCAATTTTCAGGGTTTTGATTTTCAATCCAGAATTGGGATGCACCTTGGCGCTTATTACGGATATGAATTTAACTCAGATTTCAGCATTGAACCGGGTATTTTCTATTCCCAAAAAGGATTTAAATCAAACAGCCTGGAGATCAAAGAAAATGTAAATTATCTAGATATTCCGGTTCTGGTAAAGTATCATTTTGAGGATGTTTTTAATGTTTTTGCAGGGCCTCAAGGATCATTGACCTTATCCAGAAACTACAAAGAAGGAGACTTTAATTCCAAAAACACTGGTGTCCTCAGGGGTTATGATTTAGCTGCAGTAATCGGTGCCGGAGTAAAATTGCCTTATGATCTGAATGTTCAGCTGTCTTATGATTTAGGTTTGCTAAGTCTCAATTATTTTGATCAGAACGTGAAGAACAGGGTATTTAAAATCTCTGTGGGTAAATCATTCTAACCTTTGATCCTGTTCGGGTTTTCCTCCAAAAAAGCTTTCCAGCCTGCAGACCTTCCCCTAGTCTGCAGGCGCCCATCATGAAAATGATGGCAGAGGGCTACTGCCAAAGCATCGGTGGCATCCAATAATTTAGGGATTTCCTTGATATGTAACAGCGTCTTTAGCATTTCTGCCACCTGTTCTTTGGAGGAGTTTCCATTTCCGGTGACGGATTGCTTCACTTTTTTGGGTGAATATTCGGCGATAGGAATTTCCCTTGCTAAGGCCGCTGCCATCGCCACACCTTGTGCCCTGCCAAGTTTCAACATGGATTGGACGTTTTCTCCATAAAAAGGGGCCTCTAAAGCAACCGCATCCGGGTGATATTCGTCAATCAATCCGGTAATGCGCTCAAAAATTTTCTTCAGTTTCAGTTCATGGCCACTGTATTTTTTAAGGTGTATCACCCCAAATTGGATAAGGCTATATTTATTCCCTTCAACCAAAATCAATCCATAGCCCATGATATTGGTACCCGGGTCTATTCCTAAAATAATTTTTTCCTTTGTCGCTTTTTTTCCTTCTTTACTCATCACCGCAAGATAATCGAAATCATGGTAACTGTTTACCTGTTGTTTCCAATACTTTATGCAGGCCTTCTCAAATGGCTGAAACATGGCTGGTTGCAATCAAATACCCCAGATTCTACCAAGGTTAGTGAAAAGTCGGTAACTGTCCTTTTGCCCTTTAGAAATGAATCACAGAATCTGGAAGCTGTTTTTCAGTCCATCCTTCGCTTGAACCACAGGCCGCTTCAAGTGATATTTGTTGATGACCACAGTACGGATGAAGGAAGGGAATTATTGGCACGTTATACGAGGAAAAACCAAGATTTGGATCTACAATTTTTGATTTTGGTTTCACAGGGTATAGGGAAAAAGGCAGCGATAGAAACCGGGATAAATCATGCTTCCGGTGAGCTTATTTTGACCACTGATGCAGATTGTCTTTTACCAGAAGATTGGGTGGAGGTTTTTTTACAATCCTTTGCCTCTGAATCGGTTCAATTAGTGGCCGGTCCTGTGATAAGTAGGGAGAAAGAAAACTTTTTACAACAATTTCAACAAATCGAATGGGCAAGTATCCTGGCTGTGACGCGATTGGGTTTTCAGTTGAAAAGCCCAATAATGTGCAGTGCTGCCAATTTGGCTTATCGGAAAAACGCTTTTTTTTCCGTCAATGGCTATGAGGATAACCGGCATCATCTATCCGGCGATGATGAATTTTTGTTGAAAAAGATAGTTCAAAAATTCGGGGAAGATTCCTGTATTTACCATAAAAATAACATTGTGTTGACCAAGGCTGAAAAAAGCTGGAACAGGCTGCTCAGCCAAAGGTCAAGATGGGCTTCAAAATGGAATCTTCACAAGGGTGATATTCCCCATGTTGGATTTACAATGGTTCCCTTCCTGGTCCAATTAATTTTTATTTCAAGTTGGGGATTGCTTCTTCAAGGATGGTTGGGATTGGTATTGTTTTTGTATATCTGGGGAATGAAAATTGCATTTGAAATGGGTACTTTGGGAGCCATTTTAAATCATTTCGGATTGAAACAATCCTTTTCAGCTTATCTTGGTTCCAGCTTTTTGCACCCATTTTATGTGATTGCAGTAGGTGTAAAGGCATTATTTGGAAAATTTGAGTGGAAGGGAAGAAAATCCTCTTAATTCAGTTAATTTTAGGGCTGTAATAAGATGGACATGACCGACGAAGAGTTTGATCTTTTGGATGAATTGTATTTTGTGCAACATTTTGATTACCTCAAAGAGACTATGGGTTGGGAAGATGAACAACTCCTATCCGTCTTGGATTCGCTGTACAAGAAAGCATTTATAAAGTGTCTAAAAGGTCCAGATGATGAAATATTTGATTTAGACAGCATTAAGGACGAAGGTAAAGGGATGTTTTTTTTAGCTACCAAAAAAGGGCTAATGGCCCATAACGGCCGATTGTAACCGCATGAGTATTCAGACTGTAAAATATCGTAAGAAAGAACTAGAGCTGAAATCCCTTTTGGAGATCACCCAGGCGATCAATGAAAATAAGCCTGCCTCGGTGCTATTGGATATTTTTAAGTTTACCTGCTTGGTGCATTTGAATATCAAATCTATCTTGCTTTATATGGTGCAGGAAGAGCGATATGACAAGATGATCAGTCATGGGCTGAAAAACAGGGTCCCCGAGCATATCCCTTTCGGGAATATCCATTACAGTAAGGAAACGGGTGAATTAAAATTAGAGGTGGGTAAGGAATATTCATTTGCCGAGCTGGAAAGCTATCTTCCTGTTTATCACAAGGAAAAGTTATTGGCCGTATTATTTCTTAAAAAAAAGTCAGAAGAGGAGGAACTGGACCTGGATTTTACCCAAGCCTTGGCCAATATCCTAGTAGTAGCATTGGAAAATAAAAAGTTTGCCAAAAAGCAATTGGAACAGGAAAGGCTCAAGAGGGAAGTGGAAATTGCATCCAATGTACAGCGTATGCTGCTTCCATCCATCTTGCCCAATACGCCCAGACTGGCAGCCAAAGTAACCTATGTTCCCCATTCTACAGTAGGAGGGGATTATTATGACCTGATACAAAAGTCAGAAGATGAAGTTTTCTTCTGTATTGCGGATGTCTCCGGGAAAGGAATGCCTGCCGCGCTTTTGATGTCCAATTTCCAGGCTGCATTGCGGACTTTGTTGCGCAGCACCTCTGATCTGAAAATGGTAGTGGAACAATTGAATTATACCATTTTTGAAAACACGAAAGGGGAGCGGTTTATCACATTTTTTCTTGGCTATTACAATTATAAAAGCAGGGAACTGGTCTACGTAAATGCAGGCCACAATCCACCTGTACTCTGCTGGGAGGGAGAAAATCGAACAGAGTTGCTTGGTGCAGGTACCACTATTTTAGGAGCTTTTGAAGTTTTGCCTTTCATAGAAGTAGGGAAAAGAGAATTCTTAAAGGGTTTCACCATTCATCTTTACACGGATGGCCTTACAGAGAGCATCAATGTTCAGGAGGAAGAGTATGGAGACCAGCGTTTTCATCAATTTATTAAGAGCAAGAACTGTATGGCGCCTAAGCGGTTCCATGATATGTTTTTCCAGGAAATGGGAGATTTTTCAAAAGGAGCTGAACAAAGAGATGATATCACCCTTCTTACAATAAGGTTTCAATAAATATGGTTTGGTTGCATCATATTCCTTCCTTTGTTCCAAAGATTTTTGATGAAATGGTTTGGCACAAATCTAGGGAACATAGAAAGGTGTACCTTACATTTGATGATGGGCCGGTACCGGGTATTACAGATTTTGTCCTTGAGGAATTGGCAAAAAGAGGAATGACCGCAACTTTTTTTATGGTAGGGGACAATGTGGGTAAGTTTCCTGAATTAGCGAAGTCGGTTTATGAATCAGGCCATGCTATCGGGAACCATACCTATCATCATGTGGATGGTTTTGGGACACCTGACCAAAAATATTTTGAAGAAATCCGGCTTTGCCAGGATGAAATCCGCAATAGAACAGGCTTCAGTCCAAGTATTTTCAGGCCTCCTTATGGGAAAATTACCAGAAGGCAGTTTAAGGAAGTCAGTAAGCATTACCAAGTGGTATTGTGGGATGTGATTTCAGGAGATTATGACCCTGGACAAAGTCCTGGTAAATGTCTTTCAAAAACCAAAGAGCATACTAAAAAGGGCTCCATCATTCTCTTTCATGACCAGCAAAAAACCGAAAAAGTTATCAAAGCTGTATTGCCTGATTATCTTGACTTTGTGAATGATCAAGGTTTTGAAACAGCCAAATTATGATTCTTATTTTGTCCATTCTTATTGTGGTGCTTCTCCTGATCCAGGATGCGATTCTTTTGATTTTGCTAAACATAAATTTCAAAAATTATGGGGGGAAAAAGCTTTTTGGGAAAGAATGGCCATCCGTAAGCATTTTGATACCCTGTAGGAATGAAGAAAAGAATTTACCTCAAGCTTTAGCTGCTCTTGAGCAATTGATTTATCCCAAAGATAAAATTCAGATCATCCTTGGCAATGACAATAGCTGTGACAGGACAGGGGAAATCCTCCAATCTTGGTGTGCCAATAAGAAAATGGCAGAGTATGTTGAAACTGAGGAAGCCAAAAACACTGGAATGAACGGTAAGGCCCATGCCCTCCATCAAATGGCCAAATTGGCTTCAGGAAAGTTGTTGCTATTTACAGATGCAGATTGCCAGGTCCATCCTCAATGGGCCATGAGAATGGTCCAAGCCTGGGACAGAACCCATGCCGGGATAATAACAGGCATTACTACAGTAAAGGGAGGCCGTATTTTTGAAAGGATGCAGGCTATGGATTGGTGGCTTACCTTAGGGATGGTTAAGGTAGTAGGGGATTTGGGTTTTTCAGTGACCTCCATGGGAAATAACATGTTGGTTTCGAAGGAGGCGTATGAAGCAGTTGGCGGCTTTAAAGGTATCCCCTTTTCGTTGACTGAAGATTTTGAACTGGCAAGACAGGTTGGCAAAAAGGGGTATAAACATATTCACGAAGTAGCCGCTGAAAACCTTATTGAGACCAAAGCCCAGGTTGATTTTCGGAAATTATTGTCGCAGAGAAAGCGTTGGATGCATGGAGCTATGGCTTTGCCTCCTTTTTGGAAGCTCATTTTAGGGATTCAGGTTTTGTTTTTTCCGGCTATTTTAAGCCTTGTGATTTTACATCCTTTTGAAGGAACCATGCTTTGGTTTTTGAAAGTGTTAATACAAAGCTTTTTTATTTACCGTTTGGCATCAAAAACAGAGGTCTGTTTAAAAACATTCGATTTCCTGTATTTTGAAATATATTATTTGATTACAGCTTGGTCCACGATAGTTTATTATTTTTGGCCGTCCAAAACAGATTGGAAGGGAAGGAAGTATTGAGGTCGGAAGTTTGAAGTCAGATTCCGGAAATTATGCCCTTTATGTTTTTTGGAGACTAATCTTCAAGTGAACTGAAAAGAAGCTGCTGTAAAAAAAAAACAATACTTAAGTTTGGATTTATAGATAGTTAAAACCCTTAGTCAAACCAAGATTAACAGTGAATTATAATGATACCCATGTTCATATTTATTCCAGTAAGTATGATGGGGACAGAGATGATGTGATCAGAAGAACGCTTGAAAATGGCGTTTCCAAATTATACATGCCCAATGTGGATGTGGACACCATTGATGCCATGTTGGAAGCTGAGCTCCGCTATCCTGATGTTTGTATTCCTATGATGGGCTTACATCCCTGTGATGTCAACAAAGATTTTGAGAAGCAGCTTTATATCATGGAGGATTGGATCAATAAAAGAACCTTTGCGGGTATTGGCGAGACCGGCCTTGATCTTTACTGGGATAAGACTTTTTTTGAGCAGCAAAAGGAAGCCCTAAGGATTCAGATCCAATGGGCCAAAGAAAAGCAATGGCCGATTATTCTTCATTGCAGGGAATCTATGGATGAAACCATAACCCTCATCAAGGAACACAAGGACGAAAAACTCTTTGGGATATTTCATTGTTTTACGGGCTCAGTCGAGCAGGCAAAGGAAATCATTGAATTAGGGTTTATGCTGGGAATAGGAGGAGTTTCTACCTATAAAAATGGAGGTTTGGATACGGTCCTTCCATATGTAGATCCCGAATTCTTGGTATTGGAGACAGATGGACCCTATTTGGCACCTGTTCCGCATCGCGGAAAGCGTAATTCTCCGGAGTATATTCCTATCATTGCAGAAAGGGTAGGAGATCTTTTACAAAAAACTAAAGAAGAGATTGCCGAACTTACCACAAAAAATGCACATAAGCTCTTTCATCATTTTAAGTCATGAATTACAAAATCGTTAGACTCAATACTTCTGCGAAGAGTGATATTACCTCCTCTGTTTTGATTATTTACACAGGCGGTACTTTGGGGATGGCATATGATGAATCCGGGGCTTTGGTTCCCTTCAATTTTGGTCAGATTTTGGATAAAGTGCCCTCACTGATGCAGATGAATATTGCCATTACGGTGATTTCTTTTCCAGAACCCATAGATTCTTCCAATGTTAATATGCAGCATTGGGTAGACATGGCCTATATCATCTACGAAAATTATGATAGCTATGATGGTTTTGTGATCCTGCACGGCACGGACACGATGGCTTATTCCGCCTCCATGATGAGTTATATGCTGCAGGGATTGAGTAAGCCGGTGATATTTACAGGAGCCCAATTGCCCATATCGGCCATGCGTTCAGATGCAAGGGAAAACCTGATGACATCTTTGGAAATTGCTACGGCTAAGGCCAATGGAAAGCCTATTGTCCCAGAAGTCTGCATTTTTTTCAATCACATGTTATTGAGAGGGAACAGGTCCAAAAAGGTACAAAGTGTGCATTTTGATGCATTTGAATCCGAAAATTATCCTGCACTGGCCGAATCGGGGATCATTATTGATTACAATTTTGCTGCGATAAAGCCCTTTGAAGAGGGCAAGAAACTGAAATATCACAATAGACTGGACAATAATGTCATGGTTCTGAAGCTGTTTCCGGGCATCACCGCCAATGTCCTGGATTCCTGTTTTGACATCAAGGGGCTTAGGGGTGTGGTGTTGGAGACTTATGGTTCGGGTAACAGTCCTAGTGAACCCTGGTTTTTGAATGCACTGGAGAGGGCTGTCAAAAAAGGCATAATTATCCTGAATGTTTCCCAATGTAATGGCGGGCGGGTTATCCAGGGGAGATATCAGACCAGTAAAGATTTGTTGAGGATTGGAGTATTAAGTGGGGGTGATATTACCACAGAAGCAGCCATAACCAAGATGATGTTTTTGTTGGGGAATGAGGCATCCGATGCAGAGATCAGAAGAAAATTGGTCATGCCTTTGGCAGGGGAAATGTCATTGACAGGTCTGTCATAAATTTTTCAAAAAGATGTTGGATGGCTATGGAATAATTCATTTCTTTGCACTCCGATTTGGAAATCAACCAAACAGAGAGGTGTCCGAGTGGTTGAAGGAGCACGCCTGGAAAGTGTGTATACCCCTAAAGGGTATCGAGGGTTCGAATCCCTTCCTCTCTGCAAATGCCAACTTTAGCGATAGGGTTGGCATTTTTATTTACGTCAAAAGACCCAGTAAGGAAGGGATGAGAACCCTCGATTAAGCCATTGGGTTCGAAATCGACCAAAGGGAGATTCACGAGAGGCGGTGCGGCGTGCCCTGAGGGTACGAGTAATCCCTTCCTCTCTGCAAATGCCAACTTTAGCGATAGGGTTGGCATTTTTATTTACGTCAAAAGACCCAGTAAGGAAGGGATGAGAACCCTCGATTAAGCCATTGGGTTCGAAATCGACCAAAGGGAGATTCACGAGAGGCGGTGCGGCGTGCCCTGAGGGTACGAGTAATCCCTTCCTCTCTGCAAATGCCAACTTTAGCGATGGGGTTGGCATTTTTATTTACGTCAAATTGTAATTTTCTAACCTACATCTTTCTTTTGAATTCTTCAGGGCGGGAATTACGCTTTCAAGATTTAATTCTTAGTCCAGATTGGGATTTTTGCGGCTTATACCTCCACTTAAGCCATTTGTTTTTCCTTTTATATAAATTCTCTAAGGGCTTCATAATCGTTATTTTAGCTTGCACAAAATTCAATCAAGAGCATAGGAAATAATTTTTCTGAAAAAAATATGACTATTTCCTTTGCAATTTGATTTGAAAAAATGATAACTTTAAAATCTCAATATTACGTTAGAAACCGTTTAACCTTTATTTAAAGTCTATTTAAAAACTACATTATGAAAAAGTTAATCGCTTTGTTCATGCTTTCCGGAATCTTGATGTTCCCGGTAATTACGAAAGCTCAAGATGCAGAAGAAGCTGCAGAAGAAACTACTGAAGTTGTGGAACAAGTAGCACCTGCTACCCCAGCCGTAGTCGATGATGAAATCATTGACGAGGAGAAAGGTTTCCACCAAGTTATTAAAGAAAAGTTCATTGAGGGTGACCCTACTTTCATGTCTCCGGTATTGATCTGTTTGATTTTAGGTCTTGCTGTGGCTTTGGAAAGAATCATTACTTTGAACCTTTCTACAACCAATACCAAGAAGCTTTTGGCTAAAGTAGAGGAAGCACTTGAGCAAGGCGGTATCGAAGCTGCTAAGGATGTAACCAAAAACACCAAAGGTCCAGTTGCTTCAATCTTTACCCAAGGTTTGATGAGATACTCTGAGGGTATTGAAATGGTAGAAAAATCAATCATTGCCTACGGATCTGTTGAAATGGGCCGTTTGGAAAAAGGATTGGTATGGATCTCCCTTTTCATCTCCCTAGCTCCGATGTTGGGTTTCATGGGTACGGTAATCGGTATGATCGGTGCATTCGACGCGATCGAAGCAGCTGGTGATATCTCTCCATCCCTTGTGGCCGGTGGTATCAAAATCGCCCTTTTGACAACTGTTGCTGGTTTGATCGTTGCGATTATCCTTCAGTTGTTCTACAACTATTGCGTGGCTAAAATCGATTCATTGGTGAATGACATGGAGGATGCTTCCATCTCTTTGGTAGATATCCTTGTGAAGCACAAATTGTCCAAGTAATCGCTTGGCAGTTTAACCTTCAGCTCAATCAATCCTTAAATCGAAAATAATATATTATGGATTCTATAGATATCTTTATATTCATTGCGGAAGGTTTGATCATCCTTGGAGCTATCTTTGCGATTGTGATGCCATTAATCAAATCCTTTGATAATCCTTCAAGTTTGGTGAAAACCGGTCTTGGAGTTGCAGCTCTAGCAGTTGTTTTCTTCATCGCATACTCTATTTCTGACGGAGATGTACTCCCCAAATTTGCTGCAGATCCGTTTAATTTAACTCCGGCAATGTCCAAATTCGTCGGAGGAGCACTCTATACCACTTATGCTTTATTTATCATAGCTATTGTTGGTATCGTGTTTACTGAACTCAATAAAGCATTAAAGTAATGGCAAGAAAAAAAGGCAGATTAACCCAGGAGGTCAATGCAGGTTCCATGGCGGACATCGCCTTCCTGTTGCTGATTTTCTTCCTGGTTACGACTACGATTGCTTCGGACAAGGGTATCTTGAATGTCCTTCCTCCTAAGCAGGATCCTAATCAGCCACCGCCTGAGATTAAGCTTAATGAAAGAAATATCTTCAATATTCTTGTCAATGCCAATGATCAATTATTGGTAGAAGGTGAATATATTGATAATACAGATAAGCTTTCTGAGGACATTAAGGACTTTATCCTTAATTTTGGTGCACCTGATGAAGAAGCAATTGCTCTTTTCAATAGCCTCCCTGCTTCTTTAAGAAACAGAGCGAAAAGAGACCCGCAGTCTTCAGATCACCCGATGACTGGTGGTGCAGTTGTTTCTATCAAGACCAACAGAGGTACCAGCTATGAAAGGTATCTTGAAGTTCTTGACCAGGTAAAAAGAGCATATTTTGAAATTTACGCTGAAAGGGTCGGTCTCACTGCGGATCAATACAGGGCTTTGTCTGGAAAAACTCCAGCTGAAAAAGAGCTTCTGGACCGTGGTAAGGAAGGAATTCCAATGGCGATCTCAATTGCAGAACCAGATAAAATAGGAGGAATTTGATATGTCAAAGTTTAAGAAAAAAACCAGTACTTCTCAGAATATTCCTACCTCTGCGTTACCGGATATTATCTTCATGCTTTTGTTCTTCTTCATGGTGACCACCGTTTTGAGAGAACAAGAGATCTTAGTAGAGCAAAAAATCCCTCAGGCTACGCAGTTGCAGAAATTGGAGAAAAAGACTTTAATTTCCTATCTGTATATTGGTAAGCCAAAAAATGTGGCCTTGTTTGGAACAGAACCACGTGTACAGGCAAATGATGTACTGATTAATACAAAAGACATCGTGCTTTGGGTTAATCAGGAAAAAGATAAGTTGTCTGAGGCTGAAAGAGATCAAATCACTATTTCCATGAAAGCTGATAGAGAAGTGAAAATGGGCCCAATTTCCGATGTTCAGTTTGAATTGAGGGAAGCAGATGCAAGAAAACTTCTTTACGCTGCAGTAGGAAAAGTTCAAAATTAATAATCATTCAATTTCTTAAAAAAGCTATTCCGAAAGGGATAGCTTTTTTACTTTATACCCATGATTTTAAAAAGTCTCAGAAGCAAAAATAAGGTGCAGAATGCGTGGGCCATGTATGATTGGGCCAATTCTGTTTACAGTTTGGTCATTACCTCTACCATTTTTCCTGTTTATTTCAATAATGTAACCCAATCTGATGAATGGGGTGACGTGGTTTCTTTTTTTGGTTTCCCAATTATCAATACTGTTCTGTACTCTTATTCCATTTCTTTTTCTTTTCTGGTTATAGTTTTTATTTCACCGCTTTTATCAGGGATTGCTGATTATGGTGGGAAAAAGCTAAGTTTCATGAAATTTTTTGCATATATTGGCGCATTATCATGTATTGGTCTGTTTTTTTTCGATGGATCTAATTTAGAATATGGGATCATTTGTGCCATGTTGGCGAGCATTGGATTTGCAGGTAGTATTGTTTTCTACAACGCTTTTTTGCCCGAAATAGCAACCGAAAGTGAATTTGACTTTTTAAGTGCCAAAGGTTTTGCTTTAGGTTATCTTGGAAGTGTTATTTTATTGGTTTTGAACTTGGTGATGATACAAATGCCTGAAATTTTTGGATTGGAAGATGGTGGTCAGGCAGCCCGTTGGTCTTTCTTGATCACCGGTTTGTGGTGGGCAGGGTTTGCTCAGATTCCCTTTCGGTACCTTCCTGATAATTCCCAGAAGAATAAAATTAAAAGGGCTGTTTTGCTCAATGGTTATCATCAAATACGCTTAATTTTTCAGGTTGTTAAAAACACCAAAGTAATGAGCCGTTTTCTTGCTGCCTTTCTTTTTTACAGCATGGGTGTACAAACTGTGCTTTATTTAGCAGCTTCTTTTGGTGACAAAGAACTTGAACTAGCCGGTGATAAATTGATACTTACCATATTGATCATTCAATTGGTCGCAATTTTTGGCAGTTATTTGTTTGCTTTTATATCCAAGCGATACGGTAATAAAAGCTCATTGATTATTATGGTCTTTGTTTGGATATTAATTTGTGGAGCGGCATACTATGTTGAAAATGAATTTCAATTTTATGGCTTAGCTTTCATAGTAGGTATGGTAATGGGGGGTATTCAATCGCTTTCAAGGGCTACCTATTCAAAATTGATTCCTGATAATACTTCAAATAATGCTTCTTTTTTCAGTTTTTATGATGTTACTGAAAAAATTGCCATTGTATTGGGTACTTTCTCCTATGGTTTGATTGAACAGATTTCGGGTAGCATGAGGAACTCTGCGCTTGTTCTGGGAATATTTTTTATTGTAGGTTTAGGTTTCTTATTTTTGGTAAGGATACCCAAACAAGAGTTGGATAAAATTGTCGAAATTAAAAATGCTTAGTATCATTTCTGGTGATAAGGTCAAACTACTGGATGCTGCCTTTATTAAGGCAAGGCAAATGCGTTCATTAGACCTTATGGAAAATGCTGCAAAAGCCTTCTTTGTATGGTTTGAACGCATGTTCAGTGCTATACAAGGGGAAATTTTTATTTTTTCCGGACCTGGAAATAATGGGGGTGATGGGGTTGCTATTGCCAGGTTACTTGCAGAAAGCGGGAAATCCGTCAAGCTGATTTTTTTTCAGGATAAGGAACAATGTAGTCCGGATTATCAAGCAAATTTTGAAAGGTTACCTTCTAAGGTTAAAGTGCTTTCTGTTTTGGATTTTGATTTTCAGATTACTGAAAACGACTTTGTCCTGGACTGTATTTTTGGAGTAGGTATCAATAGGCCCATTGAAGGTGTTTACCTTGAGGCTGTAAATAAACTGAACCACATTTCCTGTCATAAAATCTCAGTTGATATTCCTTCTGGGATTCCTTCGGACAATATTCTTCAAGGGGAAGCTTTTAAGGCTGAACATACGTTGACTTTTCAGTTTCCAAAGTTTTCATTGCTATTTCCGGAGCATGCGGAATATACAGGAAGAATACATGTTGTTGACATTGGCATTCCTGATGAATTTATCCTGAATTTTAATGAGGGGAAATTTTTTCTCAGAAGGGAAGATATTTCAAGGTTTCATAAAAAATTTCATGCTTTTAGTCACAAGGGTGACTTTGGAAGAATTATGCTTTTTGGAGGCAGCGTGGGTAAGGTCGGGGCGATGGTTTTATCTTCCAAAGCTGCATTGAGGACAGGGAGTGGGCTGGTTCATGTCCAAATAGCAGAATCAGAACGTGCTATCATTCAGACTGCTGTTCCGGAGGTTATGGTAGCCGGTGCTCAGGAAATCAAAAAACTGAAATCCTTTGATGCATTAGGGATAGGTCCCGGATGGGGTACTGAGGTTGATCTTGCATTTTACTGTAGTCTTTTGAAAAGATACCATAAGCCTTTGGTGATCGATGCTGATGGTCTAAACTTGTTGGCCAAAAAACCTGAAAATTTGAAATATGTTCCCAAGGGAAGTGTCCTGACTCCTCACCTCAAGGAATTTCAAAGATTAGCAGGAGAGGCGAAAGACCATAAGGAAAGGCTGGAAAAGGCAAGGTCTTTTGCTAGGGAACATGGGGTTTATTTGGTACTTAAGGGGGCTTTTACCTCCATTTCTACCCCTCAAGGGGAGCAATTTTTCAATTCTTCCGGCAATCAATACATGGCCACAGCAGGATCCGGAGATGTACTTACTGGAATGATTACCTCATTTTTAGGACAGGGCTATCCTCCTTTGAATGCGGCTATTTGTGGTGTTTTTCACCATGGTTTGGCCGGGGAAATGGCAGCTTTGAAAAAAAGGAGGGGAGTTATTGCTTCAGATATCATTGAATGTGTTCCTGGGACTTTTGTGGAATTGAATATTGAATGAATAATTATCCATGCTTTTAGAACTTTACTCAATTGTTACTGGTTGAAGTCCATATTGCTTTTCGATGAATAAGGAAAAACTATTACTCTGGACCCTTGCGGCCATCAATTTTACCCACATCGTGGATTTTATGATTTTGATGCCATTGGGTCCTCAATTGATGAGGATTTTTGAAATCAGCCCACGGGAATTTGGACTTCTTGTTTCCTCCTATACTTTCAGTGCTGGGATCAGCAGTTTTATGGGGGCTTTTGTTTTGGATAAATATGACAGAAGAACCATTACTTTATGGGTGTTTACGGGATTTTTATTGGCCACCTTAGCCTGTGCCCTATCCCCCAATTACCCCATATTATTGGTTTCAAGAATTATAGCGGGTTTGTTCGGAGGACTGACTTCTGCTTTGATATTAGCCATCATCGGAGATGTGATTCCTGATTCCAGAAGAGGGAGGGCTATGGGATTGGTGATGGCAGCCTTTTCTATAGCATCTGTTTTCGGTGTACCATTCGGATTGTTTATTGCTAGTATTTCCAATTGGCATGCTCCTTTCTTTTTTCTTGCGGGGATGTCTGTGTTGATTTTGTGGATGATCTATCAGTTCTTACCTTCTATTACCGCCCATTTGGTGCATAGGGTGAACAAGCCAAGTCCCATCCAGGTAGTGAGGCGGGTCACAGGAAATCCCAATCAAATGAAAGCCATTACCCTGACCATCATGATGATGCTTGGACAATTTACGATCATTCCTTATATCAGCCCTTATATGGTGGCCAATGTTGGTTTTACGGATATTGAATTGACCTATATTTATATGGCAGGGGGCTTGTTTACAATATTCACTTCTCCTTGGGTGGGTAAAATGACTGACTTGCATGGGAAAACCAAAGTCTTTACCATCTTTATGGTTCTGAATCTTATTCCTATTGGGGTGATTACCCATTTGGGACAGACCCCGATTCCCTATGTTTTATTGATCACCACCATGTTTTTTGTGACTTCTAATGGGAGGATGGTTCCCGCAATGGCATTAGTGACTGGTACTGCCAAGCCGGAAAATAGGGGAAGTTTTTTGAGCTTTAATTCTGCTGTACAGCAACTGTCCGCAGGATTGGCATCTTTTGTAGCGGGACTGATTCTTGCCGAGGGTATCAATGGGGAATTGCTCAATTATAATATCGTAGGCTATATTTCCATCTTTTTAAGCTTGCTTTGTATTCCCTTGGCAAAAAGGATAAAAGTAATCGATACAGATGCTGTGCACTATGTTAAAAATATAGCAGACGTGGAAACTGTAAAAGGTTAACTTCAAAAAAAAATGTAAAGCATTTAAACTTAAATTTTGTGAGCTTTTAATTCAATTATTAACTAATTCAATTATTTCCTTAACCCAGATTGCAGCTTTTAGGGGTTAAAAAAGAAAATTTCGGGAAATTTTCTTTTTTTTAGCTCCGATTACCCGTACCCCCCTACGTGATTTTTTTTCTACGGGCTGTATAATGCCATTTTTTGGTTTGTAGTACACAAGGGGTATTGCATCTTGGGGTTCAATACCAGTACTTTACACCATGTATTTCAAGTTCTCTTTACGTAAACATCCCGATTCGGGAAGACTCAGCGGATACTACCGGCTGGTGGAAAGTTACCGTAATGCTGACAACAGGGTGTGTCATCGCACTATCCTGAATATAGGTTTCATGGAGGATGCTGCGCCCGAGCAGCTCAACAAAATACAGAAACACCTTACTGAGAAGTATGAGCACAAGGCTTCTTTTTTTGACCTGGAGGAAGATCCAATCGTCAGACGCTATGTTGAAGACTTCTGGAGTCGGATCGTATCTTCCAAGAAGCTGGATATCAAGTCGGAACAGCAGCTGTCACGGATGGTGGATATGGATACCATCCAGCACAGTAATGCCAGAGAAATAGGAGCAGAGAATATTGCTTTCCAGACATGGGAGAAGCTGCAGCTTACACCTTTATTACTTTCGGCGGGATTCAGCGCCGAAGATGCAAGTCTTGCAGCCACACAGGTTGTATCCCGTGCGGTATACCCCGCTTCCGAACTCAAAACTGTCCGTTGGATAAAGGAAAACTCGGCAGTCTGTGAGCTTACGGGCTATGATATGGATAAAATAACCAAGGACAAGCTGTACAAAAGTGCGCTTGAGCTATACAAAGTCAAAGATTCACTCGAAAAGCACCTTTCCAAACGTACCAATGAACTCTTTGATCTACAGGATAAGATCATCCTTTATGATCTGACCAACACCTACTTTGAGGGAGAAAAACCGAACAGTAAGCTGGCACAATACGGGAGGAGCAAGGAAAAAAGAAAAGACGCAAAACTTGTTGTGCTGGCACTGGTAGTGAATGTGGAAGGGTTTATCAAGTACTCCTCTATCCTGGAAGGAAACATAGCAGACTGCAACACACTTGCTGCAATGATTGAAAAGCTTTCCGTCCACACCTGTACAGGACCTGCGGTAGTGGTACTCGATGCAGGCATAGCCACCGAAGAAAACCTGCATCTTATCCAGAGCAAAGGATACAGCTACCTCTGTGTAAGCAGGACAAAACTCAAGGATTATAGCTATGTGCCCGACAGGCTTACAACTCTGCTGGAAACAAAATCAAAGCAGAACATCAGACTCAGAGCCGTGTCCACAGAAAAAAACACAGACTATTATTTGGAAGTCAAAAGCCCTTCCAAAGAGAAGAAAGAGGAAGGCATGAAGCTACAGTTCGAACAAAGGTTTGAACAGGAACTGCAAAAAATACAGCATGCCCTCAACAGCAAGGGAGGAGTGAAAAAAACCGATAAAGTCCACCAGCGCATCGGGAGGGCCAAAGAAAAGTATCCATCAGTCCAGTATTATTATGAGATCACTGTTGAAAGTGACCCTAAAACAGAACAGGCGACAGCAATGTCATGGAAGAAAAACCCGGAACGGGAGCAGGCAAAAGCTGATAATCTGGGCATCTATTTTTTACGGACAAACCTGAACGTGCAGGAGGAGTACATCATCTGGAATATCTATAACACTATCAGGGAAATAGAGAATGCCTTCCGTACACTAAAAACCGATCTGGATCTTAGACCGATTTACCATAAAAACGATGATGCCACCATGGCACATCTACATCTGGGAATCCTTGCATATTGGATAGTCAATACAGTGAGGTACCAGCTCAAGCAGAAGGGAATAAAAAGCTGCTGGGGTGAAATAGTGAGAATAGGAAACACACAAAAGGCCATCACTACTTCAGGGAAAAACACCTATGATAAAGTCATTACCACACGCAAGTGTACAGTTCCAAACAAAAACCTAAAAGAAATCTACGACATCCTTCAGACCAAATACCAACCGTTTACAAAAAGAAAATCCGTAGTACACAAACTTGAACTCAAAAAAACAGAAATACCCAAATTACAGCTACTTACAGGCGGATAGCTGCAATCTGGGTTAAATCCGCAGGGCGGATTTAAAAAAAGCCGAAAAAGTGGCTGAATTTATTCAATTCAGGCTTTTCCGGCTCGTTTTTTTTTCACTTATTTAGGTGTTACCACACATCCTTGATAAGCGGTATGAAAATTACGAATTCGACAGAAAAAATCACACCTTTCGGAGGTTTTAATTTTGTTTTTAACTCTTTCAAAAATTCTGGTCTCCCAGAACTCATTGATAATCAATTGGGGGTTAGAGCCTTAAGGGGAGGGTTTTCATACAGTGACATTTTCGCCAATCATATGGCTATTTTCTTTAATGGTGGCGACTGTACTGAAGATATCAATGTTCACTTGAGAGACGCACTTGAACAGGTCCCTTCATTTTCAGTATGCAGTGCCGATACAATTCTGAGAGGTATCAAAGAGCTTGCTGTTGATACAGAACTCTTTATAAATCCGTCCAGTGGAGTAAGCCATGAATTTAATATCAATGGAAAACTCAACAGCTTGTTGTTAAAATCAGCTTGTAAGACCGGATTACTCAAGTCAGGTGTTGCTTACGACCTCGATTATGACAACACCGTCATTCCAACTGAAAAGTACGATTCAAAAAAGACATATAAACACGTCTATGGATATCAGCCAGGTGTAGCTTCCATAGCACATCCTGAATTTTCACAGGCCATTCCTGTGTACGTAGAGGGCAGAAATGGCAACAGTCAGGCCAAATATTTGCAGGCTGATACACTTACACGCATGTTTGGGCAGCTTACCAATGAAAATATCCGTATCGGAAGGTTCAGAGCCGATTCAGCATCCTATCAGGAAGAAGTTCTCCGCACACTGGAAGCACATACCGAAAGCTTTTATATACGGGCAAACAGATGTGCCAAACTGGATAATATCCTTGGAAGTATAGCCCCTGAGAAGTGGCAGAAAATACGTTTGGGTGTACAGGAAATGGAAGTTACTGACCTATCCGACTACAAACCTTTCGGTAAAGACAGGTCTTACAGGCTGGTCATTACCAGAATCAGGCGTAAAGACGGGCAGGCAGATGTGTTTAGTGGAGATGCATTTACTTACAGGGCTATTCTGACCAATGAACATACATCGTCCAATGAAGCTGTTGTAAGGTTTTATAACGCCCGGGGTGCAAGCGAACGCTTGTTTGATGTACTCAACAATGACTTTGGCTGGTCTAAGTTGCCCTGTTCGTTCCTTGCAGAGAATACCTCCTTTATGCTTATGACGGCTATGTATGCCAATTTTTACACCTATATCATTGGAGAGTATTCCAGAAAAGTTGATTGGCTTAAGCCTACCGACAGGCTCAAGAAGTTTATCTTCAGATTTATCACTGTTTCAGCCAAGTGGATAAGAACGGGAAGAAGAGAAGTGCTCAAACTGTTCACGAGTAAGGATTACAAGCCGATTTTGAACTAAATTCAGATAAAAACCCCTCAGGAGCTCAAAAAATAAAGATTTACAGGGAAGAGGTATGCCTTTTCCATTAAAATTGAGGAAAAAAAACCGTCCATTTTATCCTCAAACCTAAAATCCATTGTCTCAAAACTATGAACACTCTTCAATCAAAGGGAAGAAATTCCCGAACTAGACCAAAAATGAACACAAACAAGCAGATTCAAATCTCCAAACTAAAATCCTGCGGATTTTAGGTATTTATTCAAATTACTGAAGTCAAAAGTATGAATTACCATATAATTTTCATCAAATTCTGGATTATCGGGGTGCATAGGGAAAAGGTTTAATCCTTTTTCTGAGACAAAATAATGATGGGCTAGATAGGTGTTTTTAGGAAGAGTAATTTCGTGTTTTAACGAATAATCATCTCCATTGTAAATACTTATTGTAAAATACCGGGGAGTATACCCAAATTTCATTGCGTTTTTATCCGCCGAAATATCATCTCCAGGCCAGCCAAACCGGTATATTAAATTTTTATAGGGGTCAAATACAAGTCCTAGATTTTCTGAGCTTTTATGTAACAGCTGCATATTTTCTTCAATTGAACGGGACATCCGCGGGGAAAGATAATATTCATTTGAGAATGAATTTAGTAATTTTGTCTGCAGTTGTTGCTCTTTGATCTCAACCCCATTAAAACCAACCTCTACAAATGTATTACTTTGTCTATGTAGAAGAAGTAAAGAGTTTGATTTAGAAGTTTGACTAAGGGTAATAAAATTATTGTATGTAAGAAAAGATGTGGGTAGTTTAAAGTCTAAATAATTAAAAGTTCCTAATGATTTATTGAAACATAGTATTGGAGGATATTCGAGTAACGCCTGATTATTTAGATTGGAAGGTGGTACATTCCCAAGATCCCTCAAACCAAGGTATATTAACCCTGAATGATTGGTGTGAAACATATTTGAATACCTTGTCATAGAAGGTATTGGCACTCCCAATTTAGAATAATTCAAATAGTTGTAGACATTTACTAACTTTCCTTCCTTATCAATCAATCGAAGTTCAAAGCTCATAGTAGGGACATAGATACTATCATTATTTAGAACAAAAAAACCAATTGGATTCCCTAAACCATTTGGGCCCTCTCTTTCCATATTTATAAATCGTTTAATTTTTTTATCAGAAAGGTCAAATACACTCAAAGTTTCCCGGTCAGCGTTCCACCAATAAAGATCTCCATCTAAATATTGTAAGCTTCTTGTATAAGTTTCTGTTTTAAGGTCTATTGGAATAGCTATCGTCTCAACTAGGAATTTTGATAACTCTAGAGAATTGTCTAATGTTCTAGAACAAGAGAAGAAAGAATAAATTAAAAAAACTAAGAGTAATTTAGTCATATTTTTTAATAATATTGGAGAAAATCAGGTCTATATTAAAAATAGACCTGATTTAAATACAATTAATAAATCAATAGAAAATCAGGGTCTAACTGTGGGTATAGTTGTAGTGCAATCAGGACCACAATAAGCGCAATATCCATGAAGCCCTCCTGCCCAACAAGCTTGTAAGTCATTATCCCACCCACACCAAACTTGTTTAGCACTTAAAGTATCTATTGAACCAATAGATGTTAAAAATAGTAACATCATCAAAACCAAATTGAATTTTTTCATGATAATAAAGTTTAGGTTAAAGATTTATTTTACTTAAAACCTATATTCAAGTCATAAATGCAACACTAAGGGTTTAAGGGAAGGAACCTAGGTTCCTTCCCTTAGGCTGAAAATATTAATTTAGTGTTGTCATGAATAAATTTAAACATCTCAGCCAGGAACAAAGGTACCAAATAGAGGCTTTATTTAGAAACGGAACTTCCCAGACCAAAATCGCTGCGATTATCGGTGTCAACAAAAGTACTGTATCCAGAGAACTTCAAAGAAATACCGGCAAGAGGGGCCGTTATAGCGGTGAATATAAGGCTGCAGTTGCCCAGAACCGTACAGACGAAAGACATAGACTCAAGAGAAAGCGAATCAAATTTACCGAGTCCCTTAAAGAAGAGGCCCGCAAATTCCTTGTTGTTGACAAATTGAGCCCAGAGCTAATATCGGTCACCTGGAAGAAACAAGGTAAAGAAGGGGTTTGTCATGAGACACTCTACAACTGGATATTTACTGCCAAAAAAAGTAGCCATTGGAGATACCGAAGGGACAGGGAGCTTTACAAGAATCTCCGGCATGGTAAAAGAAAGCGTAAGAGAGGTAATTACAGGCATACCAGAGGAATTATCAGGGAGAGAGTTCCAATTGACCAAAGGCCTCCTGTAGTTGAAAAAAGACAAAGGATAGGAGATATTGAAGTAGACCTTATGATGGGGAAAAACCACAAATCAGCTCTTTTGGTACTGGTGGACAGGGCAACCTTGGTTACTACCATAGAGAAACTTGATGGTAAAAATGCAGATATCATTGAACAGAAAATAGCAAAGAGAATACAGAGAATTGGTGCTTCGTTCTTCAAATCAATCACTTTCGATAATGATATGGCATTCGCAAACCATTATAAAATCAGAGATAAATTCAATATCCCAACATTCTTTACAAGACCATACACTTCACAGGATAAAGGAACAGTGGAAAACAGAATCGGACTTATCAGGGCTTTCCTGCCAAAGGGTACTGACCTCAATCAAATCTCTCGGGAACAGATCCAAAATATAGAAACCAAAATCAATAACAGGCCAATAAGAAAGTTTAATTATCTTAGTCCTATCGAATGTCTAATGAAAAAATTAGGCGTTGCATTTATGACTTGAACATGGCAAACTAAAAAATATCACATGGGATTCAGCTGAGTTTAAGTAATTTTTTTTTTTTTTTTTTTTTTTGATATACGGTCAAAAATTAGAATAAACGGTCATTTGTGTTTTTGAGTAAATATAAACTCAATTAGATTCTAAATAAAAAAAGCCTACCTTTAAATTGAAGGGCAGGCTTTATAAAAAAAAATAATTTTTTCCTACATTTAAAACTCCGCATGTCCAGGAGTCCTTGGGAAAGCAATTACATCTCTGATGTTGCCCATACCGGTCACGAACTGTACCATTCTTTCAAATCCAAGTCCAAATCCTGCATGTGGCGTGCTTCCGAATCTTCTGGTATCCAGATACCACCACATTTCTTCTGTAGGGATGCCCATCTCCTCCATTCTTGTAGTTAATAACTCCAGCCTTTCTTCTCTTTGAGATCCTCCCACGATTTCTCCAATGCCAGGGAATAAAATATCCATGGCCGCAACGGTTTTGCCGTCTTCGTTCTGCCTCATGTAGAAGGCTTTGATCTCTTTCGGATAATCTGTTAGGATTACCGGTTTTTTGAAGTGTTTCTCTACCAGATACCTTTCATGTTCTGACTGAAGATCAACTCCCCAGTTTTCGACCAAATACTGGAACTTCTTCTTTTTGTTGTGATTTGAGTTCCTAAGGATGTCAATAGCTTCTGTATAGGTCAATCTTTGGAATTCGTTTTCGACCACAAATTTCAACCTTTCCAACAGCCCCATTTCACTTCTTTGGTCGGCCTTTTTTGCATTATCTTCTTCTGCAGCTCTTTTATCTAAGAACTCCAGGTCTTCCTTGCAGTTTTCCAAGGCATAGGAAATTACATATTTGAGGAAATCCTCGGCTAGGTTTTGGTTGTCTTCTGCATCATAAAAGGCCATTTCGGGTTCTATCATCCAGAATTCTGCCAAGTGCCTGGTGGTGTTAGAATTCTCCGCCCTGAATGTGGGACCGAAAGTATAAATTTCAGCTAAACCCATGGCAGCCAATTCCCCTTCCAACTGACCGGAAACAGTGAGATTGGTTTCTCTTTCGAAGAAATCCTGCTTGAAGTCAATTTTTCCTTCCTCGGTAAGAGGAGGATTTTTCAGGTCCAAAGTGGTTACCTTAAAGGTCTCTCCAGCTCCTTCTGCATCGGAGGCTGTAATGATAGGTGTGTGGATATAAAAGAATCCTTTATCATTAAAGTATTTGTGCACAGCATAAGCCAAAGCATGTCTAACCCTGAAAACTGCGCCAAAGGTATTGGTACGGATTCTAAGGTGTGCGATTTCCCTAAGGAACTCAAGGGAATGCTTCTTAGGCTGAAGAGGGTATTTCTCAGGATCGGCATCTCCCAAGATTTCTATTTGCTGGGCATTCAATTCAGTTTGCTGACCTGAACCTTGAGAGGCTACAATAGTTCCATGTATTTTAAGGCATGCACCTGTTGTGGCTCTTTTTAAAATTTCTTCAGCTATTTCATTAGGGTCAGCTACAATTTGATAGTTAGTGATGGATGAACCATCGTTGAGCGAAATGAAAGCCACATTTTTGTTGTTTCTTTTGGTGCGCACCCAACCCATAACCGTAACCTTTTGGCCGGTGTAATCCTTTTCCAGGAGTTCTTTTATTTTAATTCTTTTGTTGAAGGCCATATTTTTTTTGAATATTTGAAAGTTAAAGAGCCTCATTACATTGGCTTTCCAAAGGGAATGCAAAAAAACGATATAATAAGCTTTTTATCAAAAAATTGTTCTAATTTCCTAAATTTGGAATGCAAGAACATCGTTAATGTTCTAAAGTTGTCGCTTTATAATAATTGCTAGGCCGATATGCAGAAACTAAATTTAAGTCAGGTATTATCCCAAAAACTGTCTCCCCAACAAATTCAGTTTATCAAGCTCCTTCAGGTGCCTACGGCAGAACTGGAAGCAAGGGTAGAGGAGGAGTTGGAGATTAATCCGGCTCTTGAAGAAGGCAGGGAAGAGGAAAAGGCTGAGAGTGATGAAATGGATTATGAGGATAGTTATGAGGATGATTTAGGATATGACGATAAAGACATCAATTTAGATGATTATCTGAACGATGATTACGGTGGGTATAAAATGCAGGGAGATGGTAATTATTCGCCTGATGAGGAAGACAGGGAAATACCCATTTCAAGCGGGGTTTCTTTACAGGACCAGCTCCTTACCCAGCTCGGTTTTTTGAAACTTGATGAAAGACAAAAGATAATCGGCCGACAGCTCATTGGTAGCATTGAAAGTGACGGGTATATCCGTAGGGATCTGGAAGCCATTATCAATGATCTTGCTTTCAGCCAGAATATTGAAACTGATATCGATGAGGTCGAAGAGATTTTAAGAAAAATCCAGAGTTTTGACCCCAGCGGCATAGCTGCCAGAAATCTTCAGGAATGTTTATTGATCCAATTGGAGAGAAAGGAGCATCCGGATGATCCGACTGTGCAGAATGCCATTCGGATTATCAATGAGTGTTTCGATGAATTCACGAAAAAACATTATCCCAAAATCCAAAAAAAGCTGGATATAGGAGATGAGGAGATCAAAGAAGCTGTCAATTTAATTACCAGGTTAAACCCTAAGCCGGGAGGTATTTCAGACGGATTGGTTAAAACCCAATACATTATACCGGATTTTATTCTGACTAATACAGATGGGAAACTGGAAATCACCCTCAATTCCAAAAATGCCCCGGAATTAAGGGTGAGCAGGTCTTACTCGGAAATGTTTGACGCATATGAAAAAAGTGACAAAAAAGACAAAAAACTCAAAGAAACGGTCACTTTTGTTAAGCAGAAACTGGATGCTGCCAAGTGGTTTATTGATGCCATCAAGCAAAGACAGCAGACTTTGTTGAAAACCATGCAGGCCATTTTGGATTACCAATATGAGTTTTTTTTGGAAGGAGACGAAACCAAGCTTAAACCAATGATCCTCAAAGATATTGCAGAAAAAATTGATATGGATATTTCAACGGTTTCCAGGGTGGCCAATAGTAAATCAATCCAGACCGAGTTTGGGATATTTCCCTTGAAATACTTCTTTTCAGAGGGTATTACTACTGAATCAGGTGAGGACGTCAGCAACAAAGAGGTCAAAAGTGTGTTACAGTCTATGGTGGATCAGGAAAATAAGAAAAAGCCTTTATCTGATGATAAATTGGTTAAAATGCTTAATGACAAAGGGTATAATATTGCCAGAAGGACAGTCGCCAAATATAGGGAGCAGTTGCAGATTCCTGTCGCCAGACTTAGAAAAGAACTATAAGTGTACCGAAAGCTAGCCCTTTTTATTTCTTACCTGTTTCAACCATTGTTAATACCAACGCTGGTATTTTTGTATTTGATTTATGGGGCTACACATTTGGTGAAAGTGTCCTATTTTGACAACCGTTTTTTGGTGGCCATGGTTTTCCTGACCACTTTTATCATTCCTTTGCTCAGTGTGGTGATGATGCGGTTGACCAAAAATATTGGTTCGTTTCATATGCATTCCAAGGAGGAAAGGGTATTTCCGTTTTCGATGATCAGTCTTTTTTACATGATCACTACCTACCTTTTCTATTTAAAATTCCGCATAGATCCTGCGTTATTACTTGCTTTGGTGGTAATCACAATTAGCGTAATTATACTTACCAGTGTGACATTTTTTTGGAAGATCAGTGCTCACATGACTGGAATCTCGGGCTTAGTAGCGATCATATTTGCCATAGCGCTCAAATATCCTTCCTATGATTATTTAGCGTTGGTAATTGGAAGTATTCTGGCTGCCGGACTAGTGGGTTCTTCCCGACTATATTTAAATGCCCACACGCCAGGGGAAATATTTGGAGGATTCATCTTGGGATTTTCAATTTGTTTCAGTGCATTCTATTGGCTGCTGTAAATTGGGATATTAGATTTTATGGAAGGCCAAAAAGTTCTTTTGGTCATTCGGGTATTTGCAAAACAAAAAAAAGTCGGGAATCCCCGACTTTTTTTGTTTTCATGTTTTGAAATTTTGCTTAAAACAGTGCGAAAGAAACCCCAAAACTTAATTGTGTTGCCTCGGTATTAAAAGGTCCCCTGTTATTTTGGAAAACAGTATTTAAACCATAGTAGCCCCAAATATTAAATCCCGGGAATCCCATTCTGGTATAGACGCCATATCTCAATGGATTTACTCCGTAGGATTGTCTGTCCTTTATTTTTCTGGTCAGCCCGTTCTCATCTGTAAATTCGATTTTGGTTTGGGCATTCATTAAATATCCCACCTTTCCGCCAAGTGCTATCCGCATACTTTTATTGTAATTGCTCTTTCTAAAGTGGTATCGGAATTCTAGAGGGATGTCCAGGTAATTCAAAGAAACATTGTTTGTAGATATAGAAATATTGTCTCCATAGACATCCCGAATGGCTAAAAGTCTGCTGGATTCAGGTCCTATGGTTGGGTTGTTGAAAAGCGTCCTGTCATTTCTAAAGGCCATTTTGTCGGTACCTACACCAATTCCCGGATTAAAAGTGAAACCTGTTGCTTCTCCAATTTTGATTTCTGTCTGATAATAAATATTGAATGTCCTGGAAGGTAAAAAATTGGTTCTCAGTTCATCTGGTTTATTATTTAAGGTATTGAAACCAAAATCCAAAAAAAGATCGCCTTTGATATCCGGTCTTCCTCCTATTGGAGTTCTTTCTCTTTCCTGTGCAAATAGAAAATCTGAAGCGATTAGGTTGGTTAATAAGACGACAATAAAGATTCTTTTCATGAAAGCGCTTTTTGTTTTAAAATTTCGGCTAAATTATAAAATCCCATCCGATTTGCTGTCCTTTTTCTCTTAATTATTCTTAATTGAAAAACAGGCAAATGAAAATAATAGACAAAAAGACCTCTGAGGGCTTTTGGATATTTAAAAAAGCTCACTACTTTTGCAATCCCAATTGGCCTCGTAGCTCAACTGAATAGAGCACCTGATTACGGCTCAGGAGGTTTCAGGTTTGAATCCTGACGAGGTCACTTCTTAAAAATCCTGCACCGGCGGGATTTGTTTTCTTCAAATCTGATTACGGCTCAGGGGGTTTCAGAGCCTGTACCGAGAATCGGTATTTGAATCCTGACGAGGTCACTTCTTAAAAATCCTGCACCGGCGGGATTTGTTTTCTTCAAATCTGATTACGGCTCAGGGGGTTTCAGAGCCTGTACCGAGAATCGGTATTTGAATCCTGACGAGGTAACCTTTTAAAAATCCTGCACCGGCGGGATTTGTTTTCTTCAAATCTGATTACGGCTCAGGGGGTTTCAGAGCCTGTACCGAGAATCGGTATTTGAATCCTGACGAGGTAACCTTTTAAAAATCCTGCACCGGCAGGGTTCTGTCACCCGAAATATGGTTTAAGAGCGTTCGAATTCATTGACCAAAACTATTTTGGTAATGTACTTCGGTTGACACCATTCAATTCAAAAAAAATGTTGTCCATTCATCCTGCTTTCAAGAAAAATTTGAAAGTACCAGGGAACGATAAGCTTTCAATGCTTGTTA
>NZ_SGXG01000001.1:2165000-2397500 GCF_004216715.1 Cecembia calidifontis | reverse complement strand
AGCTACAAAATGATCGAAATATGCTGAGTAGGCTATAAACGTCTGATCTAAACTTGGCCACTGATTTCTGAAATTAACGCCAAATCTGCTAACCTCCGCACTTCCGGCAAAAGCTGGATTCAAAAAAAGTGGAGAAGCATAAAACTGTGAAAACTGGATATCTTGACCATTCACAGCCTTAGTAAAAATCATAATCAATATGGCAGCAAATAATCTTATCACCTTATCAACGTTAACCTGCCTCCTTCTTCAATAGTCTCCCCATCCACAGTCCTCATTTTTATCCTATAGGCATAGTTTCCAGCAGGAGCCAATTCTCCATTGATTTTTCCATCCCAACCCAAAGTGTCCATACCATCTGATTTAAACACCAAATTCCCCCATAGATTGAAAATGTACATTTCCATGGCAACAATACCCTTGGTTTTTGGCCTAAAAAAATTATTATCCGATAAAGTTGGCGTAAAACCAGTGGGAATCATCACCCTATAGGACAAAGTCAATGGCAACTCAATAGTAATGGATTTTTTGCATCCCAAGTCGTTGGTAATGGCCAATTGGACTTGAAACACACCCATTTTTCCAAAAGTATGGATTGGATGCTGCAGTGTACTCCTAGCCCCATCTCCAAAATCCCATTCCCAAGAAACTGCATTTCCTGAAGATAAATCCTGAAATCTTATCGGATCATCGATGAATATCCCACCTTCTTCTTCACTTTTGACACCTGTACCATCGACTCCATAATCGAAATTCGGAATCAAAGGAATGGTATTGATGATCAATTCGAATGGAACAGTAGGAGACCAGCATGGCAAATCTTTGTGTTTTACTCTTAAAAAATAATTGCCTGAAATCTGGACATCTGCCATTTCCTTATTTTCGAGATATATCCCCAAAGGCGATTCCAATTGATAATCATAAACGGAAGGATCGTAATTTGGAATATAATCCCGAATATCCAAACCAACACCAACCTCACATCCAACAATCCTATCCTCCATATCAATGACAGGAAAAGGAGGATTTATGATTTCAAAATACTCCGAAGCCGCCGGACAGTTTTTCGAATTATAAGCAATTACCTGGTACCTTCCAGGCGCAACTCCCATCCATTCAGGAACATTTGAATTGGGAATAAGCTGGTCATTTAATTACCATTCATAAGCAAAATAATCATCCGCCCCTCTTGCCTTCAAAAGGACTCCTTCCCCTTCACATTTCCTGGCCTGATCCGTATTGGAAGGGATTCCATCCGCCACTAAGCTTACTGGGTCAGGGGATTCTTGGATCAGGAGGCTTATATATTTTCCCTTGGATGTTTTTCCATAGTTATCTGTCACTGTATAGTAAACTTTCACCGTATCATCGATGAATTCAGGATTGGGGAAAAACGTAAATTTTCCTCCCACATCCGCAGCCTTGAAAATCCCCTGAGGCAATACCAAAACCCTGTTTTCAGGTCTACATTTTGCTCTTGAACAAACATTGCTATCCTCTTCCTCAATAGCCTCTAAAGAAGGATAAAACTGCAGGCAGGCTATCTCGGAATTTTCATTGAACAATTCGACTTCATTCAGGGTAATCTCAAAAGTATTTTCCTGCGCTGCACAGGAAGCTTTATCATCGATATTTTTCGCCAAGGGATCTTCTAAACCATCCAGATCAAAAACTTCCACCGTAAGGTTATCGATTTCATGAATATTGGTAAAACCGCCTGTGGAAGCGGCAAAGCCCACCTTCAGACTGCCTGGGGAAGTAAAAAAATAGGGCCTGTCAAAAATAGTAATGATTTCAGGTCGCCCTGGGCTAATGGTAACCAGCATCCTGACTGTCAAAAAAAATCCGCCTTCAAAAGGATTGGGCTGTAATTCTATAAAGACTTTCCTATAACCGGGTATATTGGGATCGGTTATTCTATTTGTATTAAAGCCTCCTGAACTGATGGTAAATTGGTTGTCCGGCCGCATACCATCATTACCGGTTTCCATGGTCCTTCTTCCAACCACAAAGGGATAACCTGTCAATCCGTTGCCTGGGCCTCTGACCACCACAGTATTAGGAACCAAGGCCGTACCTACCCCAAAGAAACCACCGATCTTTCCTTCCGAAGAATTACCAAAATTCCCAAATGAATCAAAACCAATGCCCAAATAGCCCCGGGAAAGGCCGGGCTGATTATTCCGCTGGGCATACCCCAATGATCCTCCAAAACCTCCGGGCGAAAAATTCGGGGTCGCGGCATCGAATAAGAAAAACGACAATCCATCTGCCCCACTGCCTCCATAAATGTAATATTCAAACGAAGCCTTAAGACCATAGGCTGATGGAAATGGGATATCTATATAGACATATCCATTCTGATCCACTCCTGCATCTGTCAACCTGATTACACCATCCAAAAGTCTGGCTGTTCCGCCAAAAACCGTATTACTTTGGACACTGCCCCCATCAAATGTTTCACAATATGGAAATCCTAACTGCGCATTGACATAAAATGGAAGTACTGATAACCAGAAAAGCAGACAACATCTGAAAAATAATTTGCCTTTAGCCAATAATTCCAACTTTGCTTTCATCGGTTAAGAAAATCCGTAAAGTCTGAAATTACAGATTATCCCAAAAAATAAAAAGGCTTACCGCCTTGGTAAGCCTCTATTCGAATTTTATCTCATGATGGTCTGTTTCCGATCAGGCCCCACAGAAACCATCTTTATTGGAACACCTAACTCGTCTTCCAGCAACTTCACATAATCCTTCAATTCCTTAGGGAACTGTTCATAGCTAGTCACTTCTGACAATGAAGTATGCCAACCGGGTACAGTTTTATAAACTGGCTTTACATCATCGGTATTGAGTTCGTAAGTCAGTCTGTCAACCCTGCTTCCATCAGGCAACTCATATTGCGTGCAGATTTTGATTTCTTCAAAAATGTTCAAAACATCCGCCTTCATCATAAACAACTGAGTCACTCCGTTGATCATGATAGAATATTTCAAAGCAGGAAGATCAATCCAACCACATCTTCTTGGCCTGCCTGTGGTAGAACCGAATTCATTCCCCTCTTTTCTCATTGCTTCTCCTGTCCCATCAAATAATTCCGTAGGAAAAGGACCGCTTCCAACCCTGGTGCAGTAGGCCTTGAATATCCCGTATACCTCTCCGATTTTGGATGGAGCTACACCCAGGCCGGTGCAGGCGCCCGCCGCCATGGTATTGGAAGAGGTGACAAAAGGATAACTGCCAAAATCAATATCCAATAAGGATCCTTGTGCACCTTCAGCCAAGACTTTTCTACCTGCATTTAAATGATCATTGACCTCATATTCACTATCTACCAAATTCAGGGTTTTGAAGAATTCAACAGCTTCAAAGAAGGACTGTTCCAATTCAGGCAATTGCACCAGATCAAATTCGTAGAAAGAAAGAATGGTCTTATGCTTTTCAACCAAAGCTTGGTATTTTTCCTTAAAATCTTCTGCCAAAATATCCCCTACCCTTAGCGCCACTCTGCCAATCTTATCCTGATAAGTAGGCCCTATTCCTTTTAGCGTGGATCCGATTTTCTTGTCACCTTTAGACTTTTCATAAGCCGCATCGAGTAATTTATGGGTTGGGATAATGATGGTGGCCTTCTTGGAGATATACAGGTTTTTCTTAAAAGCAATGTTGAATTTATGCAAGCCTTCGATCTCCTTCTTGAGGATTACAGGATCCAAAACCACCCCGTTTCCAATGATGTTCAGAATATTCTCTCTAAAAATCCCGGAGGGAATCTGGTGCAAAACATGTTTGATTCCATCAAATTCGAGCGTATGTCCCGCATTAGGGCCTCCCTGGAATCGGGCTACCACATCATATTGGGGGGCTAAAACATCCACTACCTTACCTTTTCCTTCGTCTCCCCACTGCAGGCCCAAAAGTATATCCATTTTCATTATTTGTGTTGATTTCGTATCTACTGAAATTTAAAGCGTGAAATTTGGAATAAGGTTAAATAATTGCAAGGAAAAGCGCTTATTTATTATGAATTCTAATTTAGCACAGATAAAAGGTGCCGAACCCCCTTCAAAAATCAATACCAACAAAAATCTCCTGTCCTTCAAACAGTTTATCTGAAGAACAGGAGATCAAAGCTATGGTCAATGCAATAGAAATCACTGCAATAATCCAATTTTTCCTCACTATCCAATTTTACTTTTGGCCTCTCCGATGGAGTCAAATACAGTAAATATATTGTTCAGTTTGGTAATAATCAACAGCTTTTTGACATGCTCAGAAGGAGAAGTCAGGAATACTTCACCACCGGAATTTCTCATTTTGGTCAGCATGGTAATCAGCAGGCCAATCCCACTTGAACTGATGTACCTGACTTGACTTAGGTCTATGACAAAAAACTTTACGTTTTCATTCACAGCATCAGAAACAAACTCAACCAATTTTGGTCCAATTTCATCTCCTATCAGATCACCTTTGACATGTAAAAAATATGCTTTCTCTTCTTTTTCGAGGTTATAGGTCAATTTCATACCAATGCTCTGTTTTCGCAATTTTCTTTTTTACAATTACCGTAAAGTATCAGGGAATGGTGCAATACCTGAAAATTCAAAATATCCCCAACTGTATTTTGAATGTTCTGAATCCTAGGATCACAAAATTCCAGCACTTGATTGCAGTCTACGCAAATCAGGTGATCGTGTTGTTTGTAACCGTAAGATTTTTCGAATTGGGCCAAATTTTGTCCAAACTGATGCTTGGTGACGAGGTCGCATTCCACCAATAAATCAAGGGTATTATAAACGGTTGCCCTGCTCACCCGATAGTTTTTATTTTTCATAGAAATATAGAGGGACTCCACATCAAAGTGTCCTGTCCTTCCATATATCTCTTCCAAAATCGCATACCTCTCAGGTGTTTTCCGCAACTTTTTGTTTTCTAAATACGCAGTGAATATCTTTTTAACCTCCTCAAAAAGGCTTTCATTTAAGGTCATGATTTGCTGATTTTTTGCAAATATAACGGATGTTATTTAGAAATGATTCAAATAAGCTGTTTATAAGCTGCCACTAAAGGAATATTTCTTTGCCAGCTTTTCCGATTGGAAGGATCTTATCTTACTGGCTAATCAAATCGTGTTACTTTGATTACGCCCTCTACCTTGGATAAATTGGACATCAGTTTTTCCAAATGCTGGGTGCTGTGTACATAAAGTTTGATCGTGCCTTCAAAGATCCCACTGTCGGAATCCACGGTAATGGACCGCATGTTTACTTTGAGTTCATTGGAAATCACTTTGGTCACATCATTGATCAAACCCACTCTATCTGTCCCCACGATCCTCAATCCTGCCAGAAATGCAATTTCCTGCTGACTGGTCCAACGGGCTTTGATCACGCGGTTACCATGATTCGAAAGCAGTTCAAGTGCATTTGGACAGGAAGTCCTGTGGATTTTGATACCTTCATTGACAGTCACAAATCCGAATACATCATCACCTGGAATGGGGTTACAGCATTTAGCAAGGATATAATCAACCACATCCATATCTTCTCCAATCAACAACTGATCATGGTCAGGCCCCTTCAAACTTTTGATTTCTTTGGTAAAGCTAGATTCATCTTTGACCTTGTCGTTGGTGATCTTACCCCTTTGCTTTTTCTGCTCCTTGAAATCCTTGAAACTTTTGATTGAAGTTGGATCAATAATCCCCTTTCCTACCTTATAATAAAATTCGTTGGGAGTTTTTGTCTCAAAATATGCCCTCAATTGCTCCACGATCTCAGAATTGAAGTCCATTTTCATCTGACGCAGTTTGCGCTGGACGATTTCTTTTCCGTCCATAATGGTGGACTTCTTTTCCTCTTTGAGGGCATCTTTTATTTTGGCCTTAGCCCGGGAAGTAACGACAATATTCAACCAATCTTCTGTAGGCTTTTGTTTATTAGAAGTCAGAATCTCTACTTGGTCACCATTTTTCAACTTGTGGTTGATAGGTACCAAGCGCTGATTGACTTTTGCTCCTATACACTTCGCCCCCACTTCCGTATGGATTTCAAATGCAAAATCCAAGGCAGTGGCTCCAAATGGCAATACCTTCAGTTCTCCCTTAGGGGTAAAAACAAACACTTCATCATGGAAAAGATTCCCCCTGAAATCCTCCATAAACTCAATAGCTGAGCCATCATTGGATTCCAACAAAGACCTTACTTGTGTAATCCACTCATCAAGTCCGGAACTATTTCTGGAATTTGCAGCCTCAATTTCTTTGTATTTCCAATGGGCTGCATATCCTCGCTCTGCTATATCATCCATCCTAACGGTTCGGATCTGCACCTCCACCCACTGCCCCGTATTACTCATCACTGTAGTATGCAGGGATTCGTAACCATTTGCCCTGGGTGTACTGATCCAATCCCTCAGGCGGTCAGGATTAGGACGGTAAAAATCCGTCACTATAGAATAAACCTGCCAACAATCCGCCTTCTCCTCTTCCAACTTACTGTTGATTATGATCCTCACTGCAAAAAGGTCATAAACCTCCTCAAAAGGAATGTTCTGCTTTTTCATCTTATTATAGATGGAATAAACAGACTTAGGCCTACCTTTAATGGTAAAATCAAAACCTTGGGCACGAAGTTCTTCTTCAATAGGCTGGATAAAGGATTTGATGAATTTGTTCCTGGAAACCCTCGTTTCGCTTATTTTGTGGATAATATAATTGTATGTTTCGGAATCAGTATACTTTAAATAGAGATCTTCAAGTTCTGATTTGATGGTATACAAACCTAATCTATGGGCCAAAGGTGCATATAGGTACATGGTTTCCGAGGCAATTTTTAATTGCTTATGCCTGGGCATGCTTTCCAAAGTCCGCATGTTATTCAAACGGTCTGCCAGTTTGATCAAAATCACCCTCACATCATCTGAAAGTGTCAAAAGCATCTTTCTGAAATTTTCTGCTTGTTGGGAGGAACCATATTCGAACACACCGGAAATTTTGGTAAGCCCATCAATGATCTGCGCTACTTTAGGACCGAATTCCCTTTCAATATCCTCCAATTCAAGATCGGTATCTTCTACCACATCATGAAGTAAAGCAGACACAATACTGGTCGTACCCAGACCTATTTCTTCTACACAGATCAAGGCTACTTCCAGGGGATGGTAGATATAAGGTTCACCAGATTTTCGGCGCATTTCTTTGTGCGCCTCACTGGCCACATTGAATGCCTTTTTTATAATCTTGGCATCCCCAGGCTTTAGTACTGGTTTAGCAGTACGGAGTAATTTTCTGTACCTCTTGAGTATTTCTTTTCGCTCTTCCTCTAAGTCTATTTGAATCATATATTGTTGGGACAACCAAATTCCAAATCAAAATTAATAGCTTCTTCGAGAAATATTTATCCAAAATTACAGGATTTTTTTTGACCAACTTTTGCAAGTTTGATTTTCATTACTACCTTTGTGCCCACAATTAAGCGGATGTGGCGAAATTGGTAGACGCACTAGACTTAGGATCTAGCGCCGCGAGGCATGGGGGTTCGAGTCCCTCCATCCGCACGCTTTCCAGCCCTCAATCACATTTCTGTTTTCCATGATGCCGCGGCTCAAGGGACGAGAAAAGAGATTGAGGGTTTTTAATTAAGATCAAAACAAAATCAGACTGCCTTGGAAATCACATTAGACAAACATTCAGCAAATCAAGCTTCAGTTAAAATTAAGCTAATTGAAGCAGATTATCAACCTAAGGTTGATGCGAAACTTAAGGATTACGCAAAAAAAGCCAATATCAAAGGCTTTAGACCTGGCAAGGCTCCTGTTTCAATGGTAAAAAGAATGTACGGCACCTCCTTGTTGGTAGACGAGATCACCAACATTCTTTCAACATCCCTGAATGAGTATCTAAAAAACCAAACTTTCAGAATATTAGGTGATCCGCTTCCTGTTATGGAAGACACAGACAAAATTGATTGGAATACACAAAAAGAGTTTGAATTCCAGTACAAAATCGGTTTTGTTGAAAATGTTGATGTAAAATTGGATGACAGCATCGATGCTACCGTTTACAGCATTGATATTGATGAAAAAGAGGTGGAGAACACCATAAACAATCTCAGAAGTCAATATGGTAAAATGACCAACCCTGAGACCAGCCAAGAGAATGATTTCCTTTATGGTGACCTAAAGTCAGAGGATGGTTCATTTGAAAAAACTTTTTCCCTTCCTCTATCTAAGATAGACAGTAAGTCTTTGAAAAAATTTATTGGCCTGAAAAAAGGGGACACCGTTGAATTTGAAATCAAGAAAACCATCAAAGAAAACCCTGCTTCTGTAATCGGAGTTTCCGAAGAAGAACTTGAAAAGCTGAACGGCAAAGTTACCTTCACTGTCCAGAACATCAACAGAACAGAATTGGCAGAATTGAATCAGGAGTTCTTCGACAAGCTTTTTGGTGAAGGACAGGTTGATTCTGAAGAATCCCTGAAAAACAAAGTAAGAGAAATCATGGCTGAAAACTACAACAAAGACTTGAAGGTGTTCAGCGAAGAGAAAATCAAGGAACAAATTGTTGCAAAAACCAACCTTGATCTTCCTGAGGAATTCCTGAAAGAATGGTTGTTGAAAGCTAACGAAGGAAAGGTTACAGCTGAGCAGGTAGAAAAAGAATATCCTATTTATGCCAAGCAGTTGGCCTGGACGATTATCTCCAATGAATTAGCCAAGAAAAATGAAATCCAGGCAGAACACGAGGATGTAATCGAGAAGACAAAAGAAATGATCAGAGAGCAGTTGGCGTCTTCCGGTCTAGCTGCACAGCTTGAAGCCAACATGGATATGTTTGTGGACAATTACCTAAAAGGTAATGAGGGACAAAATTACATGCAGATGCTTACCTCAGTACAAAACGACAAAGTTTTGTCTTTTGTAAAAGAGAAAGCAAAGGTTAAAGAAGAAAAAATTTCTGTGGATAAATTCCAGGACTTACTGGCAAACTAATTATCCGATTAAATCGTTGTAAAAAAGTCCTTAATAGTAAGGGCTTTTTTTATTTTTGTACTAGACAAAAAAAAAAAATCATGATCAATAGAGACGAATTCAGAAAATACGCCGTACATAACAGAGGCATTAGCGGAAACGCATTTGACCAGTATTCCACTTTCGTGGAAAACATGACCCGTTCAGTAATTGAGGAAAGACCTACCAATTTCCGTGAAATTGATGTGTTTTCCAGACTGATCATGGACAGGATTATTTTCTTGGGAACTCAGGTAGATGACTTTATAGCCAATATCATCACGGCACAATTGCTGTTCTTAGAGTCTACGGATCCCAAAAAAGATGTATTGTTATACATCAACAGCCCTGGAGGATCAGTGACTGCAGGCTTAGGTATCTATGACACCATGCAGTATATCCAACCAGATGTAGCTACAATCTGTACTGGTATTGCAGCATCAATGGGGGCAGTATTGTTGGCTGGTGGAGCAAAGGAAAAAAGATCTGCCCTTCAACATTCCAGGGTAATGATCCATCAACCATCAGGTGGAATGCAGGGACAGTCAAAAGACATGGAGATATCCTTAAAACTCATACTTTCAATGAAAGAGGAATTGTATCAGATCTTAGCTGAACATTCCGGAAAAACTTTTGAAGAAATAGAAAGGGATTCAGACAGGGATTACTGGATGAAAGCACCTGAGGCCAAAGAATATGGTCTTATTGATGAAGTATTGATACCAAAAAAATAAATAATGGCACAAGTTACCTGCTCATTTTGCGGTAGAAACAAAAAAGATGTAGACCTGATGGTGTCGGGTATCTCGGCACATATTTGCAATTTCTGCATTGATCAAGCGTATCAGATTTTAGGGGAAGAAGAAAAGAACAAAAAATCAACCAAGAGCCCTAAATTCAAACTTAAAAAACCAAAAGAACTTACTGATTACCTCAATCAGTATGTCATTGGGCAATATGATGCGAAAAAAGTTTTGACAGTAGCGGTTTATAACCATTACAAGCGTCTTTTACAAAAAGGCGCAGACGATGATGACGTTAAGATTGAAAAATCGAACATCATAATGGTAGGTGACACGGGTACTGGAAAAACCTATCTGGCCAAAACCTTGGCTAGAGTTTTAGAAGTTCCTTTTTGTATTGCTGACGCTACCGTTTTGACAGAAGCGGGTTACGTAGGAGAAGATGTGGAAAGTATCTTAACCAGATTGCTCCAGGCTGCTGATTACAATGTGGAAGCTGCAGAGCGGGGTATAGTGTATATAGACGAAATCGATAAAATAGCCAGGAAATCAGATAATCCTTCCATTACAAGAGATGTAAGTGGAGAAGGTGTTCAACAAGCACTTCTGAAACTTCTGGAAGGTACTGTGGTCAATGTACCCCCTCAAGGTGGAAGAAAGCATCCTGACCAGAAAATGATCGCAGTAAATACAGAAAATATTCTTTTTATCTGCGGTGGGGCATTTGATGGCATTGGAAGGCACATTGCCAAAAGGCTGAATACACAGCCATTAGGATTCAACAAATCCAAAGAAGGCCCACAAGTTGACAGACAAAACCTCCTTCAATATGTAACTGCTCAGGACTTGAAGTCATTTGGATTAATTCCTGAGTTGATAGGAAGGCTACCTGTAGTAACTCACTTAGATCCTCTAGATAAGGAAGCGCTAAAAAGTATACTTACAGAACCTAAGAATGCTTTAACCAAACAGTACATCAAACTGATGGCTATGGAAGGTGTCAAACTGATTTTTGAAGAAAGTGGTATTGACTATATTGTGGAAAAAGCAGTCGAATACAATCTGGGTGCCAGAGGACTAAGGTCTATCTGTGAAGCCATTATTACCGATGCCATGTATGAATTACCTTCTGATGATAGCGTGAAGGAACTCGTAATTGACGCTAAATACGCGAAAGAACAATTTGACAAGTCCAAATTCAAAAAATTACAGGTTGCTTGAAAAAAGGAATAAACCTGGAATTAAACGAAAAACGCATCAATAATTGATGCGTTTTTCGTTTACCAAAATGGTGATCAGTTAATTTTCCTGATTGAGAAAATTGATCAATCTCCTGATATCATTCTTTGCTTTAAGATCAAGATTATAATCACTGGAGAACTTATTGATTTTTTGATAAACTTCTTCACCAAAAAATCCCACTAAATTCTTTTTTCTGGCACGCCATAAAAAGGGCTGACCATCTTTATAAACATACAAATCCTCTGCACTGACAAAAGCTTTAGCTCTTTGCGAACCATAAACGGCACCTGGATCATCTGTGATTCTTTTGAATTTATGACTCACTAAAGTGTATTTTCCATCAACCAAAATCTCGACAAAGCGGTTGGATCCTATATTGGGTATCATATATCCAGACCGGTAAAGTTGGGGATTTGACTTGGATTGAAGAATAAATCCTGAGATTTTTCCCGGAGTATAGGCCAGCAGTTCCTGCTCTACCTGGTAAACCAAGGTATGGTTGAAGGCATTAAATGCAATCATGAGGTTGTCAACCGTATCCTTTTCAGAAAAAATGATTTTACCACTTTCAAATTCACTCCAATAAGGAGTTCCGCTAACATCTGGGTTAGGATTGGCCATAACTGGATTACCGGAAACCTGATCCCTAAGCAGCTGCAATTGAGCAATCGATTCATTTGCCACTCCAAATAACAACAAAACAACCAGTAAACTTAAACTAAACTTTCTCATAAGGTAAATTTAAAAAAAGACCGGAATAATCCGGCCTTTTGTTTCAAGAATTAAAGACTAATCATCCAGCAGAAGGAGGGTTAGGTCTTGTAATTCTGACCTGAACTCTTTTATAGTTCTCACTTGCAGGAATATTGGCGTTACCCTCCAATTCCAACAACAAATCTACAAAACCTCCAATGGCTCCTGTATCGATGATCTGAACAGTCAAATTGCCGAATGAAGAGTTTGCTGGAATGACAAGCGAACCTGACACATTGTAATCAGTGCCTTGAACAGCAGTTGTACCTTCTGGAACCACTCTATAAGTAATGGTTTCATCATTGGGACGCTGTCTTGCCACCAAATTCACCTGAAGGTTGACTACACCTCCTTGAACATTATTGGCAACGGTCACTCTAGGGTAATTTTGACCAGCAACAGGGGCTGTGGTTACGGCTGTTTGAAATTCAACAACCGCTCCCTCCCAAATTGGATAGTTCTGCTCGATACAAGAACCCAGCAAAAACACCATTACAAGAGAAAATAGGGATATTATCTTTTTCATATGTTTTTTCAATTTTAGTATCCTCTGTTTTGGTTAAGGTTAACGTTACCATCAACTTCTCTTTGAGGAAGTGGAGGAAGAATTCTGAAGTCATCAAAGGTAATAATAGTACCTCCTGAAAGATACCTCTTATCGATATCTCTTCCATATCTCTTTAGATCAAAGAACCTATGGCCTTCAAAGGCAAATTCTTTAAACCTTTCCAATAAAATCTCTTCTAAAATAGCCGCACCAGACAAGGAAACTGGTTCTAAACCTCTCAATTCCTTGAAGGCATTCAGCTCAGTCAGTGCATCACCTGTATTACCCAATTGATAATTGGCTTCAGCTCTTATGAGGTGCATTTCAGACTTACGGATTACTGGCACATTGTCACCATAAGCAAACCCCGCCTTGGAGATGAATTTAATACATTCTATATTTCTTGCTCCCCTTACAGTACTACCTGTAGTGTAAAGGTGAGCTCTAACATCATTATTTCTTGTAACATCCCAATTATTGTTATCGCTTGCAGGTTCTCGAATCTGAAGAGGGGCAAGGCCAAAGAAGTTAAGAATAGTCTGGTTCGGAACAAAATCACCCCAACCACCTTGTGCATTCTTATTGGTCAGGTTCAACAAAACCGTGTAAGAGGACTGCAAAGATTCGTTTACACCGATTGATTCACCGGCAATCTGGAATCTAACTTCAAACATTGCTTCTGGATGTATTGTAGCTCTCCAACCATCGATATAAGCTTGTCCACCTAAAACTGTACCAGCATTTGAAGCTAAAGCAGCTGTAGAAGCGGTTACCGCATCTTGCCATTGCCCCATGTAAAGGTATACCCTAGCAAGCAGACCTTGAGCAGCTCCTACGGAAGCAAACTGAACACCTGCACGGCTTGAAGTACCCAACAAACGGATAGCATCATTCAAATCAGCAACAATCTGAGCATAATTTTCCTGAATCGTAGATCTTGGTGAATTTCTGGTAAATGCTATATCAGAGGTAATAGATCCTTCCAAAGGCATTGGAACACCTCCTTCATCCACCACACCTGGCTGATAAATTGCCGTTGGTATATATGAATAAACCTTCACAAGATCAAAATAATACAGCGCTCTCAAGAATTTTACCTCTCCTTCCCATCTGGCTAATTGAGCTGCGGAGGCACCTGGAACGCCTGAACGAATTGCATCAAGGATCAAATTCGCTTCATTGATTGCGAAATATGAATTTTGCCAAAAGCTTAGCCCAGAACCTGGAAGGGAATTGAAATGAGCGTTTGGCTGGTTGTTGTTTTCCTGAATCAATCTACCGGAGTTGGAAGTTGTCCTACCGACATCAGCCAAGGCATCTGACAAAGCCAACAAATTTCTGCCATAATTGGTAGTCTGTCTCAACCTTGCATACACAGAATTAACAGCAGCCTCAACCCCATCCGGTGAGGATAGCGCTTGGGAAGCATCAATTGATTGCCTAGGATCTACATTCAGATCACAAGAGGATACCACCATCCCGAATCCGACAAGAAGCCCTAAAGCATATTTTACAATATATTTTTTCATTTTCATGGTTTTCAAATTTTAGAATCCTAACTGAACACCGATCTGATAACTTTTCACGATTGGAAGCTGACCTGTACCCGCACCAGTAAATTCAGGGTCATACCCAGGATAATCGGAATAAGTCCACAAATTCACACCTTGAGCGTAAACCCTCGCTCTGGTAAGACCAAGGCTTCTGATTGTTGCAGGATTCAATGTGTAACCCAGTTGTACTTGTGCCAATCTGATAAAATCAGCTTTTAACAAAGCGGCCGAACCAAAGTTTCTCCCTGAACTTCTTAATTCATTACCACCGTTAAAGTTACCTACGTTTCTCGGGATATCGGTCATATCACCAGGATTGGTCCACTGTCTATCAACTACTTCCCTTAATGTATTCAAAGCCAAACGGGTTCCTGCTTCTCTTAAGAAGTTGTACTGACCATCAGATACTATTGCACCATATTCATAAGTAAAGAAGGTCGTCAATTCGAAGCCTTTATAGCTGAACGTATTGTTGAAACCACCAAAATAAGGAGCTAGGTTAGAACCGAAGTAAATCCTGTCTGCAGCAAGTGGCAAATAAGTCAAGTTACGGTTGATGTCATACCACATTGGACGACCTGTTGCTGGGTTAACACCAGCATACTCAGCTACAAACCATGAACCTGGAGCTTGCTGACCTGGGAATGGAGGGTTACCTACTGGCTGACCTACTGCAATACCTGGGTTAGCAGGAAGGAATTCCAAACCATCATACAATCTCACAATTTCATTTCTGATATAAGTAAAGTTGAAAGCTGTTCTCCACTGGAATCCACCTCTGTCGATGTTAACAGTGTTGATTTCCAATTCAATACCTCTGTTCATCAATTCACCGACATTATTGGAAATAGAGCTGAAACCGTTTGTCCATAGAATTGGCTGGTCTAACAAAAGGTCTTTTGTTCTCTGATCAAACAAATCCACAGAACCGGTCACTCTGTTGCCAAAGAAACCATAATCCAAACCAATGTTTACAGTTTCGTTGGTTTCCCATCCTAGATTAAGGTTAGCCAAAGAAGTTGGTCTGATACCTGCGTTACCTGCATAGTTACCAGCAGTGGGCGCTCCATAGAGACCTCTTGCAGCGAAGTTACCGATTTGGTCGTTACCTGCTCTACCCCAAGATGCTCTCAATTTCAAGTCACTTACAGTTTCAGAATCCTTCAGGAAATCTTCCATTGCAATGTTCCAACCTGCTCTTACAGATGGGAAGATACCATATTGGGTGTTGGCACCGAAACGGGAAGAACCGTCATAACGAGCAGTAGCAGTAAATAAGTATTTCTCTTTGTAGTTATAGTTTGCGTTGACGAAAGCACCTTGTCTTCTGTAACCTGTCCAGAAACCACCCACAAACTCAGGAGTAGCACCTGAATCAATGTAACGGAACTGGAAGGTTGGGAATCCTATAGCCTCACCGTTCAGACCTTCTCTTGTTTCGGAAACGAATTCAAATCCTGCCAATGCAGTAAGGTTATGAACGTTGTTGAAAGATTTGTTCCAGTTAACCGTATGGGTAGTAATGAATCTGGTTCTCCAGTCATTAGCGGCAGTAGCTCTACCTCTTACACCGGCACCATCAGGAGTTCTTGGATCTCTGTATCTGTTTTCAGTAATCAATCTGTAATCAATACCCACTAAACCTCTGTAAGTAAGGTTATCCAGGATTTTATAAGTTGCTACACCGTTACCCACAAGAGAATTTGTTGTGGTCTTACCTGAATTGAACTCATTTACCAAAGCAATGTTTTGGTTCAATACACCTGCAATGGCTGTATTGAAAGTCCCATCCTCGTTACGGATAGCATTATGAGGCAATATAGTAGAGGCTGAGAAAGCGGGGCTACCTAAGAAGGAACCAGAAACAGCAAAAGGTGTATTCTGTGTCACGGTAGCCAAATTAATACTGGTCTCTAAAGTTAATCTATCATTGGCTTTATGAGACAAATTAGTTCTGAAGGTACCTCTCTCAAAGTCTACAGGTCTAAAAGAAGATTCCTGATAGTCATAAGAACCGGACACGAAGAAGGTAGTTTTGTCATCACCTCCTGAAACGTTCAGTTCATAATTCTGCAATCTACCTCTTCCCATCACTTCCCTTTGCCAATCATATGTAGGAAGTCCTAGGCCAATTTCGTCCAACTGTGCTGCAGTCAGAGTCTGCCAATTACCTGGAAGAGCTCCCATCGCATTCAGTGCATTGGCCTCAGGCAAAGTGTTTCCAGTATTTCTCAAACCATCTCTTCTCATGGCATACCACTCCGGCCCACTCAAAACATCAAGGAATTTCATTGGTTGAGTTTCACCACCAAAGGCGTTGAATTCAAATCTTGCTTTTCCTTGCTTACCTCTTTTGGTTGTAATGATAACAACACCGTTAGCAGCCTGAGAACCATAGATAGCCGCAGAGGCAGCATCTTTTAAGATCTCCATAGACTCAATGTCGTTAGGGTTCAAAAAGGCCAATGGGTTGGCTTGAGTAAAACTTGCATTACCTTGGTTGTTCAATTGAACACCGTCCACGATAAATAAAGGTTCGTTACCTGCTGTTACGGAACCTACACCACGGATACGGATGTTAACCGCACCACCAGGAAGACCATTAGCAGAACGCACCTGAACACCAGCAGCTCTACCTTGCAATGCACGATCAAAAGACTGCATAGGAAGGTTTTTGATGGTCTCACCTTTTACAGATGATACCGCACCGGTAACTTCTCTTTTTGGCTGGGTTCCATAACCTGTTACTATTACTTCTTCCAAGCTTCTGGTATCGGGTTGCAATACCACATTTATCTGTGAACGGTTGCCAACATTGACCTCCTGGGTCACAGAACCCACAAAGGAAATAACCAAGACGTTATTGTCCTGTGGCACATTCAGTGAAAAATTACCGTCTAAGTCGGTAGCTGTACCAATGGTGGTACCTTTCACTATGACTGATGCACCTGGAATAGGCAATCCATCCTCACCGGATGTTACCTTTCCAGTTACTACGCGTCCCTGCGCAAAAGCCGAAGCCGAAGCAAATAGGAATGCGAGTCCTAGAAGTAAAACTTTCCTCATAATTAATTTATTTGGTTTAACGATTGCCCAATTTTATCCATTAACATGATATAATGCAAAACCGTTTAAAAAATTTCTATTTAGATGTAATTGTATTTATTTTTACAAAATTCTGTTTTCATAAAAAAAACAAAATAAAATATCTATTTTCTGACAATTTTTATTTAATATAAAAAAATGAGAATTAATTTTTTATTAATTTGAAATAAAATTTTTTTTTAACTTTTGTTAACAAATTCCCGTATATAAAAACACTAAATACTTTTTAACCGTTTAGTTTTCACATTGACTGATTCAAATAAATATTAATCTATTTTTACTTAAAATGGAATAAATATAAATTTTCAAATTTTTAGTTACCTTTTTTAATGGTCTTGAAATTTTAATTAAAAATACTAATATTTCATATTTTACATTATTTCAGAATATTTTATCTTTTTTGCAAAAATTAAAAAATTTCCATAAAGCATATTAAGATTTTAAAAAAATATGTATACACACCAATTTCCCTAGTTTGTTGGACGCTGCAAAGATTCGAAAATATACCGTGCTACCTTCATCGAAGCTGATTCTTTCCCTAACTTGATCTTAACCTCATCATAACCATTTAAAATATTTGCTTTATGGAACACGTTTGACAATATCAAATTCAATTGATGGGTCACTTCAGCCACATTATAATCCTTCTGAATCAATTCCTTGACTACCTCTTTCCCAGCAATCAAATTGACCAATGAAATAAAGTTCACTTTAATAAGTTTTTTGCCTATGGCATAACTCAAAGGACTTGTTTTATAGACCACAAGCTGAGGGACTCTGAATAAAGCAGCTTCTAAAGTAGCTGTCCCTGAAGTTACAATAGCAGCTGTAGCATGATGAAGCAGGTCATATGTTTGATCAAAAATAACTTTGATCCCGGATTCTATGGCCGGCTGATAAAAAACTTTATCTAAATTTGACACCCCTGCCACTACAAACTGGGCATTTGGAAACATCCTGACTACTTTTATCATAATTTGCAACATCAGGGTAACTTCCTGTTTCCGGCTTCCAGGCAGCAATGCTATAATCGGTTGGTAATTCAGGTCATTCTTCTGGTGAAAAAATGGATGGGGTTCAAATCCTGCAATCTCATCCAAAAGCGGATTGCCCACATAAACTGCTTTGACACCAAATTGATTAAAAAAATCCTGTTCAAAAGGAAGAATACAATACACTTGGTCTGTAAACCTCTTAATTTTAAAAACCCTTTTTTGATTCCAAGCCCAGACTTTTGGTGGGATATAATAGTGTACAGGGATCCCCTGTTCTTTAGCCCAGGAAGCAATTTTCATATTGAATCCTCCAAAATCAATCAAAATCAAAACATCAGGTCGAAATTGGAGAATATCATTTTTTATCCAATTGAGATATTTAAGGATTTTTCTAAAGCCAAGAACAACCTCCCAAAAACCCATTACAGCAACTTCCTCATAGGGTAAGGCCAATTCCATTCCTACTTCCTGGGAATACCCTCCTCCCATCCCTCTAAATGAACCTGAGGCATCTAAAGACTTAAGCGCCTTGATCAAATTGGAAGCATGTAAATCTCCACTTCTCTCTCCACTAATTAAATAATACCTCATCCCTGATTTAACTTTTAAAATGCTGTCCAGTTTTCGCCAAAATAAAAAGGCCAAAAAAATACCGAACGTTAATCTTTATGGTCCCTTTTTTTAATTTATTCTCCTAGATACTCCACAAAATTTCTCGGAGTTTCATAAAGCGTTAATTTGTGCAGCTTCCCATGAGGAACTATCTCATTGACAGCCGGTTCCAGGATTTTCCAAAATTCCATCACCAAATTTTCACAACTTGCCATTTTTCCTTCCATAAAAGGAACATCAAGATTGAGATTCCTATGATCTACTTGATCGATAACCAATTTCTTGATAAGGTTGCTCAACTCTTTTAAATCGACCACAAAACCTGTTTCAGGATCGGGAAGCCCTTTTACCGTTACGATAAGTTCGAAGTTATGTCCATGCCAGTTGATATTGGCACATGGTCCAAATACCTCTTTGTTTTTTTCTTCCGTCCAGTTGGGATTCCAAAGTTTATGCGCAGCATTAAAATGCTCCTTTCTGCAAACGTATATCATCGATTCTTGAATTGAAGCGCAAAAATACGCAAAAAGATTTTAATGATCGCTAAAGCTTAATAACCTCTGTTTTGATTTAAATTCCTGTTCAAATTAACTTCCCTCTGGGGTATTGGTGCCAATAGTCTAAAATCCTCGAAAGCTACCAATGCGTTAGGCCCCAAATAGGATCTTTTATCTATATTTTTTCTATAACGCTTTAAATCAAAAAACCGCTGACCTTCAAAGGCAAATTCCTTGAACCTTTCCAGCAAAATCTCATCCAATAACTGTTGCCTGGTCAAATTGACTGGCTCTAATCCCCTTAAAGATTTAAAATCATTCAATTCAGACAAGGCCTCAGTTTCCCTACCCAATTGATACAAGGCCTCTGCCTTATTCAGCAACATTTCGGATTTGCGGATTACTGGTATATTGTCCCCATAATCGAATCCGTTTTTTCCCAAGAATTTGATACATTCAATCTGCCTTCTGGAAAATCTTTGGTCATTCCCAGTAGTATAAAGTCTTGACCGGATATCTTGGTTCCTCCTTACATCCCAATTATTGTTATCTGTTGCAGGATTACCTAACTGAAAGGCTGATAAACCAAAAAAATTCAAAATTATCGGCGAGGGGATTAAATCTCCCCATCCGCCTCTGATATTTTTATTGGAAACCTGAAGCAAGGTAGAAAATGTGGCCTGAAGGGAGGTATTTGCCCCTAAGGATTCCCCGGGAACTTGAACCCTCACCTCAAACATGGATTCTGGATGAACAGAAGAGCTCCAACCATTGATATAATCCTGACCGGAAAGTACTTGACCTATGGGGGCATTTAACGCTGCATTGGCCGTATTTAAGGCTATTTCCCAATTTCCGTTGTATAAAGAAACCCTTGAAAGCAATGCTACTGCCGCACCTGTATTAGCGAATTGCGGACCAGGCCTTTGACTATTCTGTAATAGACTTATAGCATCCGTCAGGTCACTGATTATCTGTTCATAATTTTGGGAAATTGTTGATCTTGGCAATTGGTTCAGCTGGGCAATTTCCGCGTTGAATACCGCAGTTATTGGCATGGGAATGCCACCCTGATCCACTATGCCTTCTTGGTAGATTGCTGTTGGAATGTAGGCATAGACCTTAACCAAGTCAAAAAGAAACAAAGCCCTAAGGAATTTAGCTTCCCCTTCCCAGGCGGCCAACTGATTGTCAGTGGCCCCGTTTACTCCTTTTTGCAATTGATCAATAATCAAATTGAGCTCAGTAATAGCTGCATAGGCATTTTGCCAAAACCCGGGCGTAAAATGAGCATTTACCGCATTATTGTTCTCTGGCACCAATCTCCCTGAATTGTTGGTAGCCCTCCCCACATCTGCCAATGCATCGGAAAGCGCAATCATATCCCTTCCATAATGATTCACTGACCTAAGTCTACCATAGACTGAATTCAAGGCCGATTCCAAATTTTGCGGGCTATTTAAAGCTTCAGAAGTCCGGATGTTCTGACGGGGATCTACCTCTAGATCACAGGAAAGAAAGATAAATCCTATTCCAAACAAAAAAAGAAAATGAAATATATTGAAACTCTTCATCGCTGTTAAAAACTTAACTGAATACCGACATTATAACTTTTATGTATAGGAATCTGACCTGTACCCACTCCCATAAATTCAGGGTCATATCCCGGATAATCCGAATATGTCCAAAGATTGATCCCCTGGGCATAAATTCTCGCCTGAGTCAGACCAATGTTCTGAAGCAATTCAGGATTGAAACTGTAAGCAATCTTTATTTGTGCCAAACGGATAAAATCTGCTTTCAGCAATGACGCAGAACCAAAGTTCCTGTTCTGATTTCTGGCTGCATTGCCACTGTTAAGCGCAAAATTCCTTGGAATATCTGTCAAATCTCCCGGTTCTCTCCAAGAGCGTTCATTCACATCACGCAAAGCATTGAAGGTAAATCTTGTTCCATTTTCACGGAGGAAATTATATTGCCCATCGGATACGATTGCCCCATATTCATAAGTAAAAAATGTAGTCAGCTCAAAACCTTTGATTTTGAAGACGTTATTGAACCCTCCAAAGTAAGGCGGAAAATTGGACCCAAAATAAACCCTATCTGCATCGGCAGGAAGGTAAGTAAGATTCTTATTGGCATCATACCACATCGGCCTTCCTGTAGCTGGGTTTACCCCGGCATACTCAGCGACAAACCAAGAACCCGGAGCCAACTGGCCTGGAAAAGCTGGGTTACCTACAGGCTGACCTACTGCCCATCTAGGATTATCCGGATCGGCCTGCAACCCATCATATAAAGACGTGACCTGATTTTGTATGTAGCTAAAATTAAAGGAAGAATACCAAGCAAAAATCCCCCGTTCTACATTAACTGTATTGATTTCAAATTCAATTCCTCGGTTTTCAAGACCACCAACATTCTTTAGGAATTGATCTGCCCTGTTGATCCAAAGTACAGGAATATTTAAGAGAAGGTCTTTTGTTTTTCGCTGAAAAACATCAACACAGCCAGAAATTTTCCCACCAAGAAATCCAAAATCCAGCCCCAGGTTAATGGTTTCATTAGTTTCCCATCTGAGGTTGGGGTTATCAAAAGAAACAGGACGAATACCGGTTCCCCCAGCATAGGTATTTCCCGGACCAAACATTCCGATCGCCCTGAAATCCCCAATCTGATCATTGCCTGCCTGTCCCCAGGAAGCCCTTAATCTTAAGTCAGAAATCTTTCCTGAAGCACTAATAAAATCCTCTTTGGCCAAGTTCCATCCCAGTTTAACAAATGGGAAAATACCGTACCGGAAGTTTGATCCAAAACGGGAAGAACCGTCCACCCTTGAACCTACATGAAAAATATATTTTTCGGCCAATTGATAGTTGAAACCTATAAATGCACCCTGCCTGTTATACCCTGCCCATACCGTATCAGAAGAAACCAATGTTGAACCTGGCAGCAAATTATTGAAACTCGGAGTAGTAATTCCTGTAGCTTCCGAAGATAAACCTTCTCTTTCTTCTGTCAGATATTCATAACCCAAATAAACAGAAAGCAGGTTCTTTTCAAATTTCTTGGTCCAGTCAAGGGTATGGTTGGTCATGTAACGCTTTACAGAATAATTTCCCAATGCATTCCTCCCGTTCACTTCTTGCCCATCAGGGGTACGCGGATCCCTGAATCTAAATTCCTCCAAGTCACGGTAATCTACACCGGCCAAACCTCGGTAATTGAGATTGGATGCAATCTTCCCGTGGACAATAAAATTACCCACCCCTGATCGGGTACTTGTCTGTCCTGAATTAAATTCATTGACCAAGGCTATATTTTGTCCTGCAAGCCCTCCTATTTGGGTGTTAAAAGAACCATCCTCGTTGAAAATCGGATTATGTCTTAAAATCGTGGAAGCGGCGAATGCCGGACTTCCAATAAAAGAACCCTCTGTTGAAAAAGGAACAGTTTGGTTTATGGATGCCAAATTTACATTTGCTTCCAAACGTACTCTGTCCTTTATAGATTGGCTTAAAGAAGCCCTGATGGTTCCCCTTTCAAAATCTACTGGGGGAAATGAGGAACCACTGTAATGATAAGATCCGGAAATGTAATATAGCGTGCTTTTGCCTCCGCCAGACGCACTGAGTTCATAATTATACATCATGCTTTTCCGCATCATTTGCCTCTGCCAATCAAAACTTGGCAGGTTAAGGCCAAGTTCATCCAATTGGGCTGGGGTTAACTGGTTCCAGTTATCCGGCAAAACACCCATATTGGATAAGGCCCTTGCTTCAGGGTTGGTAGCATCGGAATTTTTGAAAGCATCTCTTCTCATGGCGTACCATTCCGGTCCATCCAAAAGATCCAAAAATTTGATGGGCATGGTTTCACCCGCATAGGCATTCAATTCTATCCTTGCTTTTCCCTGCTTTCCTTTTCTGGTTGTCACTAAAATAACTCCATTAGCTCCCTGATTACCATAAATAGCTGTCGATGCAGCATCTTTTAAAACTTCAATTGACTCAATCTCATTGGGATTTAGAAATGCCAAAGGATTGGCCTGGGTAAAAAGTGAATAAGAAACGTTATTGATCAGGACCCCATCAACTACATACAAAGGCTCATTTCCCGCGTATATAGACCCTACACCTCTTATTCTGGCATTGATAGCTCCTCCGGGAATACCGGAAGCTGCTTTTACCAATAGTCCGGGCACCCTTCCCTGCAAAGTCCTGTCAAAAGACTGATAAGGAATATTTTCTATTAAATCACCTGGGCTTTTTGACCGTGCACCATCTTTTTGAGGGATTATTTTTGGATCATCATCTTCCTCTTCAGGAACCTTGTCTATTTTAACCTCTTCCTCGAGTGCTTCCTGAAGCGGAGTAAGGTAAACATCCATATTATTATCTACCCCAAAAAACACTTCCTCAGACTGATGACCGATATAACTGTATACCAATGTAAACTCTTCCTGGTTTACCTGTAACACATATCTTCCATTGAGATCAGAAGCCGTACCCACTGTAGTCCCTTTCAAAATGATAGAAGCCCCCGAAATGGGTTGGTTGTCCTTTTTGGAAAATACCTGGCCTCTTACAATTCTACTCTGGGCAAATAGCGGAACAGTAGAGAGCAACAATAAACAGGTTAATAAAGATAAAAATATCTTCATGTCAGGTCTATTTGGTGTAACAAATGCAATTCAATTGATCTTTTACCTAAGATCGAATAAAAATTTTTCTGTAGCTAACAGGCAAAACGCATTGCAGTACATCATGCCCGGGGTAAAATTATAAAAAAATATTAAAATAAAATATTATTCAAAATTTTTTGTCAAAAACACTAATTCACCAAATCGAATTATAGTCTTGATACATAAAACGGAATTATATTTCAAACAAACTTTTTTAAATTTCACATACAGTTTTTCATTTTACAACCTTAAAAAACTTTTAAGTAGGCGAGAAAAATTTCTTTTAATGGAATTAAAAAAAATGGGCCTCCATTTTTAACAGGAAGCCCATTTATTAGAAAAGATAATTAATAACCAGGATTTTGAGGAATTGGCGTACCACTGTTATTCAATATTTCGTCTATTGGAATCGGCCAAATAAACAAATTACTTGAATAAGGCAAAGAATGATCCGTTGGAATTGCCCTATCAGTAGTGTAGAAGTCCAAGTTGGTAATAGACCTGGAAGTTGCTTTAGCAGGGATACCGGTCATCTTTCCTTCACCGGAAAGTCTGTGGATATCTGCCCATCTTCTTCCTTCAGCCAGGAACTCAATTCTTCTTTCATTGAAAATTGCAGTTAACAAAGCATCTGTGTTCGCAAAATCCGCAGAAGTGAAAGAAGGCACAGAAGCAGGCAATGCCCTGTCCCTGATTGAATTCAACAATTGGATCGCATCTGCATTATTTCCAAGACGTGCATGGGCTTCTGCTGCATTCAATACTACTTCAGCAAACCTCAGGATAGGATTGGGATCTGTTCTGGTCAATGCATCCGGATATTTAAATGTGTAAATACCACCTGCATTTCTGTCGGTCAATTCAGACCTTCTTAGGTCTTCCGGATGCCAGAAGTTAGACCTCCAAATCAATGGACTGATCTTAACCAGGCCTCTTGCGCCTCTTGCAGGATTACCGTACATAGAAGGCAAAGCACCATTGATACCGGCATTTGATTCAGGAGTGTGTACAAAGGAGAAAATATTTTCTATGCTGTTGACCGTTCTGAAAGGAGTAACAGGACTTTCAGTCAAAGCATAAGTGCCAACAAGCTTGTTATATTCATCTAATACCCCCTGCCAATCACCCATGTGCAATTTAATACGGGATTTTAGACCAATAACTGCACCTCTTCTAACCCTGTTGAAATTACGTGTCAAAGGCAAAAGTCCTTCTGCTTCATTCAAATCGGCCAACAACTGGGTATAATCTTCTCCTACAGTGGTTCTTCCCAAACCTTCATTAGCAGCTACCAAAGGCACATCATTGATAGCAACTTTCCTGTAAGGTACTCCAGGAGCAGCAGGATTGTCCATATAAGGTCTGGCGAAATGAATCAACAACTCATGATGGCCCAAGGCCCTCAAAAACAACATTTCACCTCTGTAAATATCTCTTTGCTCCTGAGTGATAATTCCATTTGCCAATGCCGTTTCAATATTTTCCAATACAATATTGGCCCTGTTGACCATTCTGTAGATGGAAATCCACATCCCGTTATTGTTTGCACTAAATGGAGTATGTGCCCCGATGTAGGTAATTTCATAAAACAACTGGTCATTGTACATGTCTTCCCCGCGCATATCTCCCTGCTGGGTATTGGCAGCTCCGAAAGGATAACCCCTACCTGCTTGACCAGCAGAACCTAAATAAAAACCTTGCTGTGCAGACTCATATACACCCAATACTACCGACTCCACCCTTGCTGCTGTAGCAAATGCTTCGGAATCCGGAATCAGGTTGGCAGGACTAAGATCCGTTACATCACAGGAACTAGTGAAGCCCACTAATAATAAAGCGGAAACTGCCAGTTTTATATTTTTTAAACTAATTTTTTTCATCTTGATTTAAATTTTTGATGAGAATTAAAACCCTACGCTAAGACCCACGGAGAATGTCCTAAAGATTGGAGTAACATTCCAATCAACTCCAAACTGCAACTGCTGGGTAAGAGCTCCTGAAGGGAATGTATTGGCCTCTGGATCCAAACCACTGTATCTTGTAAAGATGAAAGGATTCTGAGCCTGCGCAAAGAATCTTGCAGTGGAAATGGCACCATTAAATGCAGTCTGAAGTTTTTCTGCAGGCACGGTATAACCAACCACAATATTCTGTACTCTTAGGAAATCACCTCTCTCCACGAATCTTGAGTTGGAAGCAGCAGTCAACCACATATTGGCATCCTGTCCGGAATACTGTTTCGGGATGTCAGTTACTTGTCCTGATTCTGTCCATCTGTTAAGAACAGCGGCATTGTTGTTAGAGAAACCTTGACCCAACTGACCTCTTAGGGTCTCATTCATGATGTAGTTACCACCAGAGTATCTCAAGAAGATTTCAGCATCCCAGTTTCCAAAAGTGAAGTTGTTGATCCAACCTCCCTGCCATCTTGGTAAAGTGTTACCCAAGAAATCCTGAGTAGGAAGTCCGGCTGGAGTAGAAATATTACCTGGATTTGCCGGGTCAAATGCCCTCCAACCCAAATTACCTGGCTGCAGATTATACTGAACTATGTCATCACCACTGAAATACATTGGGTTACCGTTAGCAGGGTTAACACCTGCCCATCTAAATCCATAAAGTTGGGCAATAGGACCACCTTCCACTGTTCTGTTATAAGTACCTACGATAGGCTGAACCAAGTTAGTCACCTCATTTCTAAGGAAGGTATAGTTAAAGTCTGTATTCCAAGAGAATTTACCCCTGTTGATTACATTGGTAATTACTCGGAGTTCAATACCTTCATTGAACATAGCGCCAACGTTCTGGTTGATAGAGTTGCCAGGTACCCCCAAAGAAGGGATGGTAGGTGCACTTAAAATCAAGCCATCGATGTTGTTACGGAAGACATCAGCTGCCAAAGTGACTTTTCCAATGGTCATATCGATTCCTGCATTCAATTTCTTGGAAGTCTCCCAAAGCAATCCTCTGTTTGCAATTCTGTTGTACCCTAAACCAGCACCGGCTCCTCCTAAAACAGGGTTAAAGCCACCAAATGCTGCGAATGTTCCGATTTCTGTATTTCCTACTTCTGCATAAGAAGCCCTTACTTTAAAGTCAGAGATAAGATTGGAGTTAAAGAAGTTTTCATCTGAAATTCTCCATCCAATTGAACCACCGAAGAAAGTACCTCTTTGGTTTTCTCTTGCCAGGTCAGAAATACCGTCATTTCTTACAGTAAAAGAAAGTAAGTATTTCCCTCTGTAGCCGTAGTTGATTCTGCTGAAATAGGAATCAAATCCTCGGTCTGCAAAACCACCTCCGGAAAACTGGTTATTGTAAGAACCTGTAATTAAGTTGTCTCTTCTAAAGAAATCATCTGAAAAATCTGTTCCCTGAGCTGAGAAATTATAGAATTGATCATACTGATATTCTGCACCTAAAGTAACATTGATAATATGGTCTTCGGCAAGTATAGTCTGATAGTTCAAAGTATTCTGCCAGTTCCATCTCTGGGCTGGATTGAACGCCATAAAGACATTTCCGTTGACACCTTGTCCATCCCCATGTCTTGGATCCAAAGACTGGAAGTCCTCTGCCAAAGTCAAATCCACACCAACCATGGATCTAGCAGTAAGCCCCTTAACAATGTCCACTTCACCGTATACATTTCCCAATAGTCTATGTACACGGTTTCTAAATACGTTGTTTGCAAGTACAAAACCAATATTTGGAAGGTTGTTGTCAGGGCCGGCAAGGTTGTTACCAAACCCTGTGGTTCTACCATCAGCAGTTACATTGAAACCATCAAATCTGGTATTTGCAGGATCAAACGGAGAAACATTTGGCAATGCCCTTGTAGCATTAAGCATTACCCCTGACAAAGAGTTGGCACCTTCGTTCAAACCATTGATCTCAGTAAATGAGTAGTTCAAAGAGGTTCCAATTCTGAATATTTTGGAGATGCTATGGTCAACATTACCTCTAAAGGAGTATCTCCTCATATCATTTACATCAATTGCAGATTCCTGATCTGTAAAACCTAAAGAGAAGAAATATTTGGTAGCCTCAGATCCTCCTGAAATCGAAAGGTTATGCTGCTGGGTAAAACCTCTTCTTAAAATCAAATCCTGCCAATCAGTATTTACACCTGGATTAGCCAAAGGTGACTGGTTGGCATTTGCCCTTCTTTCATTGGCAATGGTAACAAAATCATCACCATTCAAAAGATCAAAACGGTTTTGGGCTTCGTTGAAACCGAAAGCAGTGTTGTAATTTACCTGAGCTTTGCCTGTTGAGCCTCTTTTAGTAGTGATAAGGATTACCCCATTCGCAGCCCTTGAACCAAAAATAGCCGTAGCCGAACCGTCTTTCAAAACCTCAAAAGACTCAATATCAGCTGGGTTGATGTTTGCTAAAGGGTTGGAACCGATCACTGCAGACCTATCAGCATCCACTACAGGAACTCCGTCAATTACGATCAAAGGACTGGCACTACCCGAAATGGAGTTAACACCCCTGATCCTAATCACTGGTGCAGCTCCCAAAGTACCGCTTGGTGTTGTAATTTGAACTCCTGGAGCACGACCTGCCAATTGGGATTCAAAGGAAGGTGTTACCAAGTTCTCAATAGATCTATTGCTGATAGATGCTACCGAACCAGTGATATCCCTTCTCTCCTGGGAACCATAACCCACAACAACCACTTCGCCAAGAGTTTTTAAATCAGGTTGCATGACCACATTGATAACAGTATTGTTACCGATAGTCATCTCTCTAGACAAGAAACCGACAAAGGAAAAAACCAACACATTTCTGTCCTCAGGTACAGAAAGGCTGTAATTTCCGTTGAAGTCAGTCACCGTACCCAAAGTGGTACCCTTTACAACGACGTTTACCCCAGGGATTCCCTCAGGTTCTTCCGGAGAAGTCACCTTTCCCGAGATCGTCCTACTTTGCGCAAACAATGACACCACAGTCATCGTCATCAACGCGACAACTAATAAAACTTTCTTCATTATAATTGATTTTAACTAGTAATTAACCGACGAATAATAGAAACAAAGCCAATCATTTCCAAAATGAAACGAAATATTCAGTTTAAAGATGAAAACTCCACTAACGTCGAAAATTTTAGAAAAAAAATCCCTAAAGAAATTTTTAACTGATAAAAAGTAACTTCACAAAATAAAACTCAAATTTTAATTCACTTAACAAAAAATTAACATCGGTTAGTTTTTTTTCATTTTTTTTAACTTTTACAAGATTGAAATGGTAATTCTACGATTCAAAGCCCTGTTTTCAGGGGTATCATTCGGACGGATGGGTTCCGCGTCACCCCTTCCTTCAGCCTTAAGTCTTGTCTCTGGAATTCCTTTGGACAAGAGGAAATTTTTAACACTTTCTGCCCTTCTTTGGCTTAGGCTTTGATTATATGTTTGTGTCCCCACATTGTCAGTATGTCCAGTAATCTGTATCCTGACGGATGGATTTTCTTTCAAGAATTCTAAGAGCCTCAACAGTGAACTTTTAGATTCTGGTTTAAGCTCATCCTTATCGAAATCAAAAAAGATATTTTCAAAAACAAACTCCTCACCCGAAGCAATCGGGGTCAGTGATATTTCAAGATTTTCCTGATTTTTCAAATTGTCCCTTTCTACGTTATAAATCTTTGGCAGATAACCTTTCTTTTCGACGTAAAGTCCGGAGAATGAACGGTCGGGATAAATCATCATGAACTCCCCTGTTTTTCCGTCAGATCTGAACTGATACATCGTACTGTCATTGCTCAGACTCACCAAAGACAATTTGGCATCAATGGGCTGACCTGTTTTGCCGTTCAAAACCTTGCCCTGGGATACCACTAACTTCTCGCCCAAAGCAATTTCCTCCGGGAACTTAAAACGGTATAGAAAGGATCTCTCCACCTTTCCTTGATTATAATTGCTTTCAGTGTAATAAGCATAATCCCTTTGTGCAGTAATAAAGAGGGAAAATTGGTCTTTATGGTCATTGATGGGATAACCTAAATTTTCCGGCTTTGTAAATTCCCCTTTTTCAACACGGGAAACAAATAGGTCCATTCCTCCAAAACCTTGGTGTCCATTGGAAGCAAAAAAGAGGATCTCATTATTGAAATAGATAAAAGGAGATACTTCATCTTTTTCGGTATTGATAACCGAACCCAGGTTTTTTGCCTCGGCCCAAGAACCATCAGGCATCCTCAAAGAATACCAGATATCATTTCCTCCATAACCTCCCCGCCTGTTCGATGAAAAAAACAAGATCCTTCCATCTGCGGAAAGAGAAGGCTGTGAATCCCAAGATCTGGAGTTTACATTTTTCCCCATATTTTGGGATTTTTGCCATTGCCCATTGACTTTATAAGCCACATATAAATCACAGCTTCCAAATGAATCAGGTGCATCACAGGAAGTGTAAATCAAAATGTTGCCGTCAGCTGAAATCGTACAAGTACCCTCATTGTAAAAAGTGTTTATCCTATCTGATATTCCAGCGGGCTTGGACCAGCCTGTCTCCTCATCATAAAAGGAAACAAAAATATCTTCTGTTTGATGGTTTTCAATCCCATCTCTTTTTGTAAAGAGCAATTTTTTACTGTCAGCTGTAAGCACAGGGAAATACTGAAGCGTGTAAGAATTGATGGGGTCAGGCAGTTTTTCTTTATAGATAAAAAGCTTATTTTCAATATTTTTGGATACAAACTCAATTTGGTCTTTTATCTGATTGTAATCAATGGATTTTTTAAATCCTTCATCCAGCAACTGCCTGGCAGTTTCAAATTCGGCTACTGCCTTTTCAAATTCTCCCTGACCCAAATAGATATTCAATTTCAACCAGGAAAAATCTGCTTTAATCTTTCCTGAAGCTTTAGAGGCCCTTGCTTCTCCCCTATTGACTACAGCTAGAGCCTCCTCATGGTTTCCTTTGGTCAAAAGAAGTCTACCCCATTTGATATAGGACTCTAAAAAGTTTGCCTCACGCTGAATAGATGCTTTATACTTTTCAATCGCCTCATCATACATACGGCTCTTGACAAGGTCATCCCCCTGCTCATGAAGCTTTATTGCCCTGCTATCTATGATAGAATAGGTCTGTGCCTCAAGCCTTTGGAGGCCTATAAAAAAAACAAACACAATTAGGGCGACTCTCATACATTTATGGTATGTCCATAAATTTATGGGTTTGTAGGGAAATTTTCCAATTTGGATGGTTTTTTACGAATGCTACAATACTTTCCATCAGTTGGCCAGACTTACTCCATTCTGGCTGGATTAATTTCTTGCAGGTCTGCTTCACGAGTTCCGCATGTTTTTCAGCAAAATCAAAATCAGACTTGTTATAGATGACCACTTTCAGTTCATCTGCATGAGCGTAAATTGAAGGATGAGGGGCCTTGAATTTTTTAGGTGAAAAACAGACCCAATCAAAATTACCTGAAAACGGATGTGCCCCTGAGGTCTCTATATGAGTGGAGAAACCCTTTTCTTTCAGCAAAGCGGTAAGTGGACCAAGATTGTACATCAATGGCTCACCTCCTGTTATCACCACCGTTCTTCCTGGATAAACAAGAGCTTGATCAACGATTTCTTCAATATCCAGGACAGGCCACTTCCCGGCGTCCCATGATTCCTTGACATCACACCACACACATCCTACATCACACCCACCCAATCTGATAAAATAGGCAGGAACACCGGTATGTATACCTTCCCCCTGAACCGTATAAAAAGCTTCCATGAGGGGAAGCATCAAACCCTCTCTGATTTTTTGTGTCTTATCCATCTCAATTTTTGTTGAAGCGGGTGATTGAACCGCTTTTTTTTGGACTGCAAAGTTAGAACAAAAAGTTGCAGCAAAAAAATCCAATAAAAAAACCCCCATGCCTGAGGGTTTCCAAATCAGTGATCCATTTTTTATTTTTCAGATAAGACCTGTTTAATGTATGCCACACTTTTGGGAATTTGCTGTACTGATCTAGAAGATTCATCTTCAATGATCAAGTACTCCGTTCCCACTTTTTTCGCCTGCTTAATCAGTCCCCTAATATCTACATCCCCAGTTCCTAACACCACGTTCGTTTCAACATCTCCCCTGCCATCACTGCTCCCGGGAGTACCGTAGGCCCTATCCTTTAAATGTAGTAAAGGGAACTTTTTGGGATATTTTTTCATAATGGCCAAAGGATCTCCTCCACCCATCTGAACCCAATACACATCCATATTGAAGGCATAATTTTTCGCATTCTTCAAAAGCTCATCGAACAGTACTCCTTTACCATGGGGCTTAAATTCATAGCCGTGCGGGTGGTAACACAAAGTGATTCCTGCATCTTTTAATATCTTTCCTGCTTCATTGAAAACCTTGATCGCTTCCATTGTTTCTTTGATGCTGAATTTACCATTTTCATGGGGAATCCAAAAGCAAGTGGCATATTTGGCTCCATAGGCTTTTGCATTGTCGATGATCGCTTGAGGATTTTCCTGCAACTGCTTGAAATCTGCTCCGACTCCTATCACGGAAAGCCCCAGCCCTGAAATAAATCGTTTATAATCCTCCAGGTCCATTCCATAGGTACCTCCACCTTCCAGGTATTTGATCCCCCAGTCAGCCACCAATTGATGGGATCCTTTCATATCTTCCCGCATCTCATTCCTTAGTGAATATAACTGCAGGGCAATCTCCTGGGCAAACAAGGGGCATGATAAAAACATCATTAAGCCTAAGCTCAAAATTTTCTTGATTCTTTTCATAGGTGTCTATTGGGTTTGATCCTGAATTTAATCAAAATAGATCTACCATCAACCTTAATTTTTTACAAATGGTATTATACTCTGCTGAAATTTTAAGATATTTTGTTTTGAATTACCCAAAAACACTATGATCACCATCACTCGAAGAGATTTCCTTAAACAAACTGCCCTATCGGGTTTAGCTATGAGCACTTTTCCCTTTTCAGCCTTTCATTTAAACAAAGACACCATTATAGGCCATGGTGATTTCAAGTACAAAGTGGATCTGAAATGGGGCACATTGGATCCGGGAAAATTCCCAGTCAATAATTGCCATGAAATGGTCATGGATAAAAAAGGACGGCTCCTCATGGTCACTGATGAACCCAAAAACAATATCTTGATTTATAACCAATCGGGTAAAATACTCGATGCTTGGACCTTGAACCTCAGCGCAGCCCACGGGCTTTCTTTAGTGAATGAAGGCGGAGAAGAATTTCTCTGGATTGTGGACAATGGTGGCAGGGTCATCAAAACTGGCCTAAATGGAAAAATAATCACCGAAATCCCAAGTCCACTCAGCCAAGGAATATATGCTGAAGGTATGCGTTATACGCCCACAGAAACGGCTGTAGCCCCTAACGGGGACCTCTATATTACCGATGGATATGGATCCCAATTTGTACTTCAGTATGATTACAATGGAAAATTCATCAGGATGTTTGGAGGCAATGGCCATGAAGACCATCAATTCAAAACTGTCCATGGAATCGCGGTAGATCTTAGAAAACCAGGAGAACCCACCCTGCTTTGCACATCAAGAGGACATAATTCCTTTAAAAGATTTACCATGGGTGGACAATATTTAGAGACAATTTTTCTTCCCGGTGCCTTTGTCTGCCGACCGGTGATTCATGGAAATAACCTTTATGCCGGGGTTTGCTGGTCAAGAAAAAAATACCTCGAGCAAATGGACAATTCTGGTTTTGTTACCATCCTCAATGAATATGATAAGGTGGTTTCTAACCCTGGTGGGACCGTTCCAAAATACATCGACGGGGAATTACAGCTTATGGTACAGCAGGAAACCCTCTTTAAGCACTGCCATGATGTTTGCATAGATCAAGATGAGAACATTTATGTATGCCAGTGGAATGCCAATAAGACTTATCCTATTAAACTTACCCGGGTTTAATCCCCCTATTTCGCTATTTGATTAAGGGTGCAATTTGGTCTTCAGAGATCACTCCTGGAGGCAATTCCGTAATCCGAAGATTCCTGAAATGAATGGGTGCTCCCTCGGATTCCAAACATATGTACCCTTTTCTCTGGGTGGACTGATTGATACCATTGACAAATTTGCCATTGACAGAAAGTTTGATCACTCCATCTACACAGATTACTACATAAGTATTCCACTCCCCCTTTCCCAGACAGCGGTTTTCTATGGATTTGCTTCGGTTTCCCCTGGGGTTGTCCGGTAATGTTTCCACCCCTCCTACCCCAAAGAGTTCGCCATGCACATACGCAAGGGGTGGCAATACACCGTCCTTTTTATTCTGATTGACCCAGTCCAATTCCAACATTTGCACCTCAACCCCATCTGGCAACCTGTTTTCACCGGGTACAGCACTGCTCCAAATAAATGTTCCGGAATTCCCACCCGCTTCCATATGCTTCCATTCGATGTGCATGATGAAATTTTGGTATTGCTTTTCAGAACGGATGACACCGATAGGCAAACCTTTACAAACAAGTTCATCTCCTTCGAAATACCAGGATTCTATTCCGGTATTCACGTCAAACCACTTGATGGGAGTTTCTTCTACTGGTCCCGAACCCACCAAGGCATCCCAAGCCCTCACTGTACCAAAGTCAAATAAATAATCCTGTGCATTGCTCTTGGGAACTAATGCAATCAATGCGCACAACAAAAAAACCTTTCTCATCTCGGCCAAATTGAAACAAAACGAACATTACAAAACCTTTGTGACACCAGGCACCGCCACAGGAGGAACAGGCCAAACCAAATTCCAGTCATAATCTTCCATCTTGGGCCCAAGACTAATATTTGACTTCATGGCATCCTCCCAGGAAATGGTCTGTCCACTGTAAGCAGCCATTCTTCCAATGATGGCCAACATGGTACTATTGGCCATCAGATCACCTTCATTGATCGGTTTTCCAGCACGGATTGCGGCAAACAATTCCTCATGCTGGGTTTCATAGGGATTATTTTTTTCACCATCATAACTCCAGGAATTTCTACCGCTGATAGCATGGGTTTGCCTTCCTATATCAATAATTGCATCCCCTTCTCTTCCGACAATCTCTGCACGGTTGGTATTGGAACTACCTTGCTGCTGTCTACTAAAATGTACCCCTTTGACCCCATTAGGATATTCGTATTCTATGGCAAAATGGTCGTAGATATTTCCCCACTTTGCATCTGTCCTCGCCTGCCTGCCACCTGTACCGGTAACCCTCACCGGCAATTGTCCTCCAAGTGCCCAGGACATCAAATCCAGGCTGTGCACCATCATTTCTACGATATAATCTCCCGACAGCCAATCATAGTAATACCAATTTCTCAATTGGTATTCCATCTCTGTCCAGTTTGGCTTTCTATCTTTATACCAAAGCCCTCCACCGTTTCTGACAGTAAGTATGGACCGAACTTCTCCAATTTCACCCTGTCTGATTTTCTCAAAAAGAGCCCTTTTGGGAAAATCATATCGATAGGTAAAGCCCGAGACCACTGACAAGCCCTTTTCCTTGGCCTTTTTGGCAGACTCTAATACCACTCGAACACCGGGAGCATCCACGGCTACCGGCTTTTCACAAAACACATGCTTCCCTGCAGCCACCGCTTCAGCAAAATGAAGGGGACGAAATGCTGGCGGGGTGGTCAAAATAACAACATCCACATCTGAGTCCAATACTTTCTTGTACGCATCAAATCCAATAAACTGATGGACTTTTTCCACTTTCACCTGATTTGGATTGACCATCATGAGGTTGTTGTAGGATTCTTCCAGATAATCCGGAAAAATATCTGCCATGCAAGTCAGTACAGCATCAGGGTCTGCCTTTAAAGCTTGTGCTGCCGCACCCGTACCCCTTCCCCCACAACCAATCAACCCAACTTTAATAACCCGATCCAGGGAAGCTATAGCAGGCTGAATAGAAAATGACAAAGGCAGGGTAGCGGCCCCAACAATGACCGTACCTGTCGATTTGAGGAAGTTTCTTCTTTCATTCATAAGAGTGCAATTAAGCAATCAGCAAAACGATGCCCGGAATAATAGCTACTGCCTGCATGATTATCAATTTAACTTATAGAAAAATAGGATTTAGAACAGAAAAACCCAAACCGAATTACATCAAAGGTTAAATTTGGGCAAATAATTCAAAGACCAAATTTTTAAATTAAGATGATTCCGTTTAACAAAATTTTTATCAACTAACTTGGATTTGTTGATATATTGGAAGAAGTTCTTGGCATGACCAACAACTTCCGACTTCCAGAACAATATTTCACCGGCAAAATGAAAAATCGCAAAGACTCGAGAAGAGAATTCATCAAAAAATCCCTTGCCGCTACCACAGCCCTAACAGTAGGCGGTGTCCTTCCGGCATTCAGTGCAAAAAGTTACAGGAAAATTTTAGGAGCCAATGAGCGTATAAAAGTTTCTGTAATGGGCGTAAACAGCAGGGGATTGGCCTTGGCTTTGAATTTTGCCTCTCAGCCAAATGCAGAGGTCCTTCATATTTGTGACGTCGATAAAATGGCAGCAGAAAAATGCATTGCCGCTGTAACTGAAGTCCAGAAAAAAACACCCAAAAACACACCTGATTTCAGAAAAAGTCTGGAGGATAAAGACCTGGATGTCCTGGTCGTGGCCGCCCCAGACCATTGGCATGCTCCCGCGGCTATTTTGGCATGTAGAGCAGGAAAAGATGTTTATTTGGAAAAACCTGCCAGCCACAATCCCCATGAAGGGGAATTGCTATTGCAGGCAACTACAAAATACAAAAGAGTGATCCAAATGGGAAACCAAAGAAGGTCATGGCCAAATGTAGCAGAAGCCATCAAAGAACTTCATGCCGGAGTCATTGGCAGACCTTACATGGCGAAAACCTGGTACAGCAATAACAGGGCCCCTATTGGTATCGGCAAAAAAGTACCTGTCCCGCAACATCTGGATTATGACTTATGGCAAGGACCAGCTCCAAGAGAAGATTACAGGGACAACATCATCCATTATAACTGGCATTGGTTCTGGAACTGGGGCACAGGAGAAGCCTTGAACAATGGCACCCATATGGTAGATCTGGCTCGTTGGGGTTTGCAGGTAGATTTCCCTACAAAAGTAAGTTCAGCTGGAGGACGCTACCACTATCAGGATGATTGGGAAACACCCGACACCCAGATTATCAACCTGGAATTTGAAAACAACAGCCTCATCACTTGGGAAGGGAGGAGCTGCAATGGCTTGAATGTGGAAGGCTCCAGTGTTGGAGTGATATTTTACGGTGAAGAAGGCGCTATCAAAATAGACGGGGGGAATAATTACAGCATTCTGGACCGTCAAAATAAAGTAATCAAGGAAGTGAAATATGAAAGACCGGTCGATCCCAGAAACATTTCCGACCCCACCCATGAATTGGACAGCATCCATATCCAAAACCTATTTGATGCTATCCGAAAAGGTACACCCCTTGCAGCAGATATCTATGGCGGACAGACCAGCACCCTTTTGGTCCAACTGGGAAATATCGCCCAGAGAATCGGTAAATCCTTGGATATAGATCCCAAAACAGGCCATATCCTCCATAACCCGGAAGCCAGAAAATATTGGTCAAGAGATTATGCACCTGGCTGGGAACCCAAAGTTTAGAGACCTAACTGCCTTATGAAGCTGAGCAACCTAGACCTGATTATCATTGGTCTCTTTTTTCTCCTGATGCTGGCCATTGGGATCTATGCCTATTTCAGAAATAAGAATTCAGAAGACTATTTTGTGGCAGGGGGAAACCTTCCCTGGTGGGTCTCAGGGATATCGCACCACGTTTCTGGTTACAGTGGAGCTGTATTTGTTGCCTATGCGGCTTTGGCGTACACCCATGGTATTTCAGTCTATTTCTGGTGGGCATTCACCATAGGTATTGGCATTCTGGTGAGCGCCAAAAAATTCCCTGTACTTTGGATGAAACTGCGGAAAGTTTTCCATATCCAATCTCCCTTGGAATTTTTGAAAATCAGGTACAATCTTTTCACACAGCAATTGATGGCCTGGTCAGGGGTCTTGCTCAAATTATTCGATATAGGCGCCAAGTGGGCCTCCATCGCCATTTTGTTGAATGTATTTACCGGAATCAGCTTGCCTGTGGGAATTTTGGTTTCTGGGGGAATTTCATTGCTTTATATCACTTTTGGAGGATTATGGGCTGTAGTCATAACGGATTTTGCCCAATTTATCGTGCAGCTGTTGGCTGGAGGAGTGATGTTTATCGCAGTCCTCATGCATCTTGACGGCATGTCAACACTCAGCAGCCTTTGGCAAAAACTGCCTGAAGGCAACAGTCAAGTTTTCCATGAACCCTATACGGTTGGATTTGCACTGGCTTTCCTATTTATCAACTTCTTATCCTATAATGGGGGACAATGGAACTTGGCTACCAGATACATATCCAGCCCATCTGAACAGCAAGTGGTAAAAGCCGCTAAATTATCAGGTTGGCTTTACCTGATCTGGCCTTTGATCCTTTTCTTGCCCATGTGGGCTGCCCCGGTACTCTTACCGGACTTGAGTGACCCAAGTCAATCTTATGGAGAACTTACTTTACTCCTGTTACCTTCCGGTTTGGTAGGATTGGTCATCGCTTCCCTATTTGCCAATACCATGTCCATGACTTCTTCTGACATCAATACCATTGCGGCAGTCATAAGCAGGGACATTCTTCCCAACATTTCGCGAAAAATCCATCCTGATTCTCTTAAAATCGCCAGAACGGTCACCTTTATATTTACGTCGATGACCATTTTGGTGGCCTTGCAATATGAATATTTTGGAGGAGTTTTAGGATTGATCATCTCCTGGTTTGGTGCCTTGGTTGGCCCAATCGCCGTACCATTACTATTGGGCTTGATTCCCACTTTTCGGAAGTGCGGTCCTGCTGCAGCCATCACTTCTATTCTTGCCGGCTTAATGGCATTTATCTTTACAAAAAATGTAGAAATTGGAAGTCTTGCCCTGCAAGTCAGCCTGCCTTTAATGATGTCTTTCATCACTTATGTGACAGTAGGCCTTCTTTCACAAAGAAAAATCCCGGAAAAAGTAAGCCAGATGTTTTCTCTATTGTATCAAAATTAAAAATTCATGCAGGTCCAAGTATTTCAAAGCAGAGCAGAGATGGGAAAAGCTGCAGGAAGCTGGGTTGAGAAGAAAATCCTCGAACTCGCCGGACAAAAAGATGAAATACGGATAGTTTTTGCCGCTGCACCCTCGCAAAATGAGTTTTTGAGTTATCTCAGGAGCACTTCAAAAATCCCCTGGGGAAGGGTGGTCGCCTTCCATATGGATGAATACCTGGGACTTGAACCTTCTCATCCCGCTTTGTTCTCTAATTTTTTGAAAGCAACATTGTTTGACCATGTTCCTCTGAAAAAGGTGCATCTGATTGACGGAAATAATACCGTTGAAGAAGAATGTGAAAGGTATGCCGCATTATTGCAGGAAAAAAGGATAGATATAGTCTGTATGGGCATTGGTGAAAACGGACATATTGCTTTTAACGACCCCCCAGTTGCAGATTTTAATGATGACAAATGGGTAAAGGTGGTGGAACTGGATGAAGTTTGCAGACAGCAACAGGTAAATGACGCTTGTTTTGATAGCTTATCGGCTGTCCCGACCCATGCTATAACATTGACGGTTCCTGCTTTATTGAATGCGGATTGTATCTGTTGTGTGGTTCCCGGGCCACAGAAAAAAGAGGCAGTCCATCAAACACTTTACGGGCCGTTGGGAGAACATTGCCCGGCTTCAATTTTGAGAGGTCATTGGAACTGCCATTTGTTTACCGACAAAGACGCCCTCCCCCAGGTTCAGCCATGGACAGCACAGGAAGATATGTTTGCAAGGGATGTTCTCTCTGGAAAACTTTGCATTTTGGATGATCTATCTGGCATCCGGCCTACAGCCATTAATGTTCCTGAAAATAGCAAGCTGCCTATTCCCTATTGTGGACCAGGGCTGATAGACCTTCAGGTCAACGGTGTAGCGGGAATTGATTTCAATGAAAGCGGACTTAATCAAGAAAACATCCGAAAAGCAGTGGATGCCTTATTGGCCAAAGGGGTGACGGGATTCTTTCCAACCCTGATAACCAATGATCCCCTAATTTTAGAAGAGAATCTGTCAATAATCAATCTTGCCTGCCAAAAGGATGACTTGGTCAATTCCTGTATTTTAGGCATTCACCTGGAAGGCCCTTTTATCTCTTCCTTAGAAGGAGCCAAAGGCGCCCATCCTGAAAAATACATACAAAAACCTTCTTGGGAATTGGTGGAAAAACTCCAAAAAGAAAGTGGTGGACGTATTAAACTGATCACCTTGGCTCCTGAGCTGGAAGGAGCGGAAGTCTTGATCAAAAAATGCGTTGAAGAAAACATCCTCATTGCCATCGGACATTCAAATGCTGCTTCCAGAGATATTGCGCTTGCCGTAAAATCCGGGGCATCCCTCTCCACCCATTTGGGCAATGCCGTTCCTTTGATGCTTCCCAGACATCCCAATATCCTATGGGATCAATTGGCCAATGAGGCATTGTATGCCAGTCTGATTGCCGATGGGTTTCATCTGGATCCATCATTTTTGAAGGTTGTCCTAAAGGTAAAAGGAGAGAAAGCCTTTTTGATCAGCGACAGCACCAAGTTCTGTGGCATGGAACCTGGCATATACCAAAGCCCAATTGGAGAAGAAATTATTTTGGAAGAAACTGGCCGTCTGGCCATGAAATATGGAAAAGGACTTCTGGCAGGCGCCGCCAGGAGTTTAATAGAAGGAGTAGAATATTTGGTAAAGGAAGAAATCCTTGAACTCCCAGAAGCCTGGAAAATGGCATCCAAAATCCCTTTATCTTTTGCAGGTTTGATGTCAAAAAATGACTGGATTACATTTCGGGTGGAAAATGGAACATCCATCAAAGTTGAAAAGGTCAATGCTGTCCTAAATAATTTACAAGACAGATGTTTAGCTGTGTTTCTGCAATTTCTATTGTGATTTTATCTGTAATCCGGAAATAGAACCCCCTGTTGGCTTTTTTGAGGAGGTTTTTCATGGTCTTCAAAGGGTTTGTCCAGCCACTTTTGCAGCTCTATTTTAACGAATATGTTCAGTCTGATAAATGCAACCAGATTGGACAGATGCCATCCGAATTTAGCGGTTGCCTTCATCACTTTTAGGAGCAGAATGGTGATCAGCGCGGTCCATATCTGGATCATCACGGCATTTTTCGATGTTCCGATAAAGGTTTTGATATGGAGTAACTGCTTGATGTCCCTGAAGAAGATCTCAATCTCCCATCGGCACCGGTAAAGATCACCGATTGTCTTTGCTGACCATTTGAAGTTATTGGTAATCAGTTCGACGGTCTGTCGGTTTTTTTCGTCCCATACAGCCACTCTTCTGAGTTTTCCGGGGTACTTCACTTTTGACTGCGGGTTTACCAGTTCAATTTCTTCGTCTATCAGTACTTCCTGTGCAGTATTTTCAGGGAGTCGACGTTCATTGATTGTGCTGAACTTAAGGTTATCCTTGTGCCTTATGACGAAAAAGACCCCCTTGCTGTCCCAAATGTTGAGCATCGGAAAGTCATTGTAATAGCGGTCCGCCACTATAACGGATCCTTTCTCCAAAGGAATATCATAAGCGCCTTTATTGTCTGCCATACTTCCTTCTGTAATATTCACATAAACAGGGAGTTTCCCGTCATAGTCCAGAAGCGTATGCATCTTTACAGCACCCTTTTTGGTCCTGAAGGTTGCCCAGTCAAACATCGAAAGGCAAAGACTTACCACCGTGGAGTCGAGCAGATAGACGGGAGCCTTGATCCGTAGTTTTACCCTGCTCAGGGACGCCTGCTGTCCTAAATGCTTCAGAAGCCCGTAATACAGCTCCTTGAACAGGTCAGAGTCCCTGCGCTTGTTCTGATAACTGATACTGGACTTGGATGGTGCCTTGGCAATCCCCAGATGGTTGAGGTTCCCCGTGGCCGAACGCAGGCCGTTTGAAATATCCCTTACAGAAGTACTTTTGGCAAAATGGCAAAAAAGCATGGAAACCAAATGCGTCCAGCTGTCAAAGCCTTTGCAGCCCTTGTCCGTTTGCTTCTCTTCAACCAGTTTCTTGAAAATTGAACGCTCGATTTTTTTAATAATCTGAGAAAACAATGTAATATTACTCATGGGAGGTTTATGTTTTTTGGTGCAAACCCAAAATAGCTATTTTGGGCAAAAAACCAGACCTCTCATATTTTATTTAGGACGGTATTGTGAAAAGGTCATCAAACATGAGGGATAAATTTCAATAAACAGATAAGTGTTCCTCTTGGCATTTAAGAGGTTTTGTTTTTTGTCGTGAAATTTAAAAAATGTCGTGAAAATTTTTTTTGACACAAATAATGATGTAAATTTGTCGTAATTAAGATTACTTACGACAATGGTTAATCCCACCTTAAAAGATGAGCTTCCTGCTATCAAAAATGTGATCGCAAAAAACACATATGGTGCCTCCATTGAGGACATCATGAGTGGCTGTGGGCTTAATCTGGAATTGAGAACCTTGCAGCGTAGGCTTAAAAAACTAAAAGAGGAAGGAATTATTTTCACAACCGGAGGCTCAAAATCCACCAGATACCATTTATCTTATTCAGATCATTTGGTCAGAGAAAGTGAACAGGAAAAGTTGATACGGCCCAAAAGAGAAGGTTTTTCTATTTCCAAAGAAAGTGAAAAAATCATTTCTTACCTTTCAAATCCCCTATCGGATAGGAAAAAAGTTGGCTACAATGTGGAGTTTTTAGATTCCTATAGACCCAATATAGATGCTTACCTTTCAGATGAAGACATCCATAAGCTGACTTTACTGGGATATACCAATAGTCAGAATCAGCCTGCAGGTACGCATGCCAGAGAAATCCTTAACCGACTGTTGATTGACCTTTCTTGGAACTCCAGCAGGTTGGAAGGTAACACCTATTCTTTGTTGGACACTCAGAGGCTGCTTGAATTGGGTGAATCTGCTGAGGGCAAGTCCTTAGAAGAGGCGCAAATGATCATCAACCACAAAGATGCTATTGAGTTTTTAGTGGATTTAGGGGAGGAGTTGGACTTTAAGCCTTATATCTTGTTGAACATTCATGCACTACTTGCGGAAAACCTCATGAAGGAACAGGCATCTTTGGGAAGGTTAAGGTCAATGCCTGTCGGTATCTTCCAGTCAGCTTATACGCCACTTTCCATACCCCAATTGATAGTGGCCCAATTTGAGTTACTCCTAAAAAAAGTCATGGAAATCAGGAATCCTTTCGAACAGGCATTCTTTATGATGGTGCATTTACCCTATTTGCAGCCATTTGATGATGTCAATAAGAGGACTTCAAGGTTGGCGGCCAATATACCCTTGATCAAAAGCAACCTTTCCCCAATTTCCTTTGTGGAAGTTCCCAGCACGATTTATACTCAAGGGATTCTTGGGGTATATGAATTGAATCAAGTCGATTTGTTGAAGGATGTGTTTATGTGGGCTTACGAAAAATCCGCTGTCCGCTATGCGGCCATAAGACAGACAATCAGTGAGCCTGATCCCTTCCGAACCAAATACCGGGATGATATTAAAAAGCTGATTATGAAGATTGTTTCAGAAAACTTAAACCCAAATGAAGGCAGTCAACTGATTCTATCTACAGCAAATCATCTTCCAAAAGAAGACAGAGATAGATTCAGGGAAATGGTGGAAGGTGACCTACTTGTACTCAATGAGGGCAATTTCGCCCGGTTCAGGGTTTCTCTGTCCGAATTCAAGAGATGGAAAGAAAATTGGTCAAGGAAGGTTTAATTCCTTGACCAATTTCTCTTCTTTACCTCATCCAAAAACACCCTTTTCCCTCCTGATTTTTTACTTTCATCCGTTGCCTCCATGAATGCCAGGATTTCGAGTGTTTCCTCAGGCTGAACAGGAACATTGCCTGTTTCGAAGTATTTCACGATTTCCAGTAACAAAGGCTCATAGCCGGAATAAGGCCCTAAGACAATATTTTTTTCGGTAGTGAATACAGTTCCTCCATAATCATGCACCCCAGTTCGGGTTCCCCGAAAAGTCCCTATCCTTCCATCCTTCCATGTACCAACTACCACATCTGTATTTTCTGTACTGATCCGCACCAGGGATTCACAGCCTGTACCCATGACCGTATATAATGTTTCCACCCCATGAATCCCATACCAATATAGATCCGGGTGGGAAGGTTCAATGGTCGCAGGGCTAAACGTATCCGCACCCAGCACTTTGTTTTTTTCAATACCTTCTATTCCTTTAACATAACGTAAAGAGGAAGATGAAAATACGGGAATCCCAAATTTCTCCGAGGCTTCAAATATCTTGACCGCATCCGCGTAAGAAGCGGTGATAGGCTTGTCAATAAACATCCTTTTGCCTGCTTTAAAAACCTCCATCGCCTGCTCCAGGTGTAGTTTGCCATCATTGGTTTCCAATAAAACCACATCCACTTGTTGTAGTAGATCTGCAATCGATCCTACCACTTTGACACCCATTTTCTGAATTTCTTCTGTATATCCTGGAATCCGGTCCCTACTGGAAGGGATATCCCTACTTCCATAGGGATAAGCTGCCACCACATGGTAACCCAAATATTCTCCTGACAACTGATGTCCATTCAAGACTTTGGTAAAGGCAATACTGTGAGACGTGTCCAATCCGATGATTCCGACTCTTTTTCCCTTTTGCTTTGAAGCTATTGCCAGATTTTGACCTCCTAAAACACTTAATCCTAAAGCAGTTATGGATGCAGTTTTGATAAATCCCCTTCTGTTGTTTAATAAATTTTCTTTCATGAATTTAAATAATGTCTAATTCAGGTTATCCTGCTGAATCTACTTAAATTTATTCTCTAAACCCAATTCACGATGAAGAATCATGTGACTGTAAGCTGGTTCGAAATACCGGTCATTAATATGGAAAGAGCCATGGCTTTTTACGAAAAAGTCTTTGATCCATCGCGTTTGCGGGAAAGTGGGATCATCTTGTTGGGTGTATGGATTAAAGTCTGTCACCTGCTGCCCATCTTCCCATCGCTTGGGATTTTCATTAGATTGGATGAATCTTCCTCCCCAACCTCCGTAGCTTGGATCCTCATGACTTCTTAATCCAACGTCCAATAAGTAAAAATAAGCCGGAGAATCCCCTTCTGAGATAAAATCATATTGATTCCTTCTATATTTGGACATGACCTCCATATCGCCATGGTCATGCTCAGGGTCATTGTCAATCTGTCGGCCATCACCCCAGGTATAATAGGCGGCCATCAAAGGGCCCCTCTCAAATAAAATGTACTCCTTGAAAAATTCTCCTGAAAGGTAATACTGCAAAGGTTCACGCACCCTTCTGGGCCATGGATAGGCAAAGCACCAAAATTGATCGGAATTATAGATAACCCTCACTTCCGGCTAATTAGGGTCTGCTGATAAAGTATAAAACCTTGCAACAGTTCGGAATTTCGGGGATTTTTTCTGATTTTCAGGGAGTACAAGTGCAAGGTATTATGGCAAAGACCACCAAAAGGCGTGCACCACGCAGTGAATACATCAGTCCCAGTCAGCTAACATTAGTGGGTTTTGAGACTCCATTTTATAACCAGCTTGATCCCGACAATCGCTGGGTTGTTCTCAGCAATCAGATTCCCTGGGATGAACTCGTTGGACTGTTTCTCAAACATAATCCTGTGAGGCAGACCGGCCGTCCATCACTGAATCCACGCATACTGATCGGGGCAGTGATCATCAAGCATATTCTCAATCTTGATGACAGAGAGACAGTTGCCCAGATTACGGAGAATATGTATTTACAGTATTTTCTTGGCTACAGTTCCTACACCAAAGAAGCCCCTTTTGACCCTTCCCTGTTTGTGGATATCAGAAAGCGGCTGAGTGAGGAGCTTATCGCGGAGATGAATGAAAAAATACACGGCTTTTCGATGGAAAGGTCAGCTTCAAACCCGGACAAAGATAAAAAGGACAACGGCCCGTCGGGAGGAGAAGGAGTAAGCCACAAGGGTGAGGTCATCTTCGATGCCACTGTCTGCCCGCAGGATATTGCTTATCCCACCGATATAGGACTGCTCAACAAGGCCAGGGAAATATCAGAGGAAATCATAGATGAACTCCATTACAAAAACCGTGTAGGCAAAAAGCCCAGGACTTACCGGGAGAAAGCGAGGAAAACCTACCTGAAAGTAGCCCAGAACAAGAACCCTTCAAAGAAAACCATCAGGAAGGGGATAAAGGCCCAGCTAGAATATCTCAGAAGAAACTTCAAAACGATAGAAAAGCAGCTCGATGGCTTCGAGAGCTTCCCCCTTGAACACAAGCTACAGCGCCAATACTGGATCATCCAGACGCTTTACATGCAGCAGCTCGGAATGTATAAAGACAAGACCCATCAGGTAGATGACAGGATAGTGAGTATCCACGAGCCCCATGTCCGCCCAATCGTGCGGGGAAAAGCCAGGGCAAAGACGGAATTCGGGGCCAAGATCCACTTGAGCATGGTTGACGGTTACTCCTTTCTGGACAAGGTATCATGGGATGCTTACAACGAGGGTTCCCAGCTTACAGAATACGTGGAAAATTACCGGGAAAGGTTTGGGTTCTACCCTGCAAAGGTTCTTGCTGACAAGCTGTACTGCAGCAGGGAGAACAGGAAATGGCTGAAAGAAAAAGGGATAAAACTGGCGGCCAAACCAATGGGAAGGCCATCGGCCAAGGCAGTGGAAAACCACGTAAGTCCCGGAGAGAGGAACCCGATAGAAGGGAAATTCGGTCAGGCAAAGAACGGGTACGGAATGAACCGTGTCAGGGCAAGGCTCAAAGATACCAGTCAATCGTGGATAGCCTCCATCATCTTAGTGCTCAACCTGGTCAAATTGGCCGGGGAGGCACTCCTTTGGCTGGGTTTTTCAGCATGGGAAGACCTCAAAGCTGCAATATTACATAGTGTTAAAAATATCTTAGATGATATAAAACAGAAAAACCAGCTCAGAATAAAATCTGGGCTGGTTTTAAATAAAATGTTGATATGAGTTTTTCAGCAGACCCTAATTAGGGCTATATACTTGAAATATGGGGCATCCTAAAAGATTTCCCTGCATGACAATTTGACCAAGGGCTAAAAATTCAGTACAAAAGGGGGTATTTTTCTTGAAAGAATAAACTTTGGTGGAAAGAAGAACTTTCGAGAAAATTTTAAGGACTACAACTCCTCATCAGGAATTGCCATGGTATGATTGGCTAAAAGCTTATATCCTTTTCTTGTCTGAACATAAGTCCTCATAAAATGATAAGTAGTAGGACTTGGTCCTCGGTCCACTACGGTAAGTCCACTCACCACCGCTGTCTTCCCCATCACGATGACCTTTTGGTCTTTTGAGGTTCTTCCCTTGGTATTGTCCGTTTGCCCCTGTTGAATTCTTCTTGCTCTGGACACCACCTCAGTCTTTCCATCCTTCAAACTGGCATGATTATGTACCCAAATAAAATCTTCAGCAAGGATATTTTCCAAAAAAGCCACATCCGATTCCAGTAGGGCTCTTTCCCAAGCCAAATCAAGTTCCCGTAGTTTTTTTTCCTGGGAGCTTTGTGCCGAGACAACAAAAGACAAAAGAAGAAAAAGGGGGAAAATCCCCCAAAGCTTTTTCATAAAGATGTTTTTTTAATAAAATCTACTCGAAAAACTTGAAAATAGGATTAGGAATACGGGCTTGATTAAATAAGCCCGTCATTTCCTGAGCGATATCCGGGTACCTATCCGCAATATTTTGGGATTCTGAAGGATCTTCCTTCAAATTATACAATTCCATGGCTGCCTGCGGATTGTTTTTTACCCCATATTTCACTGCTTTCCAATCACCTTTTCTGATGGCCTGCCTCCCCCCGAGTTCATGAAATTCCCAATACAGGTATTCATGGGTTCTTTGGTTGGACTCGCCTTTTAGGGTGGGCAGAAATGAAATACCGTCTACAGTTTGAGGGACTTCTTGGCCAATAATTTCAGCAAAAGTGGGCAAGAAATCCCAAAAAGCCGAAATATGTTCAGAAGTACTTCCCTTTTTTATGATTCCAGGCCATTTGACAATAAGAGGTGTTTTTATCCCCCCTTCGTAAAGGTCTCTTTTGTATCCCCTGAAAATACCATTGCTATCAAAATAATCAGGATCATTCCCGCCTTCGACATGGGGGCCATTATCAGATGCAAAAATTATAATGGTATTGTCAATCAAACCCAAATCCTCTAATTTTTTAATAATCTCCCCCACCTGACGGTCCAATAAAGCTACCATGGCTGCATAGCTCGCCCTGGGGTAGGGATTGGATTGATAACCCGGGATATCAAAAGGATCATCCCCGTAGTCAGATCCTTTCTTTGCCAGATGTGGCTCCTCGTCTCCTATTTTATTTCTATAATAATCCAACAAATCCCCTTCTGGAATGGCTAATTCCGCATGGGGCATTACCATGGGAACAAACATAAAAAAAGGTTTGTGGGAATTTTCTTCTAGAAATTTCAAAGATTCCTGATGAATAATATCAGGTGCATAGGTACTTTTCTGTTTCCAATCATTTCCGGGGAGAAACACCTTTTCTTTGTTTTTCCAAAGGTATTCGGGATAGTAACGATGGGCAATGCGCTGGCAATTATATCCGAAAAATTGGTCAAAGCCTTGATTGTTGGGATCGCCTTCTGTTCCGACAAATCCCAAACCCCATTTTCCAAATGCCCCGGTGGCATATCCTGCCCGCTGAAAAAGCTTGGGCAATGTCAACAAGGTATCAGATAATGGGTACTGTCCCTCCGGCTGTATCTCAAAATTTCCCCTTATGGGAGTATGCCCTGTGTGTAGTCCAGTCATCAGCGCTGAGCGTGAAGGAGCACAAACTGTAGCTCCTGAATAATGATTCGAGAAAAACATCCCTTCTGCCGCCAATCTGTCAAGATTTGGGGTTTCAATTACCTTTTGACCAAGAAATCCCAAATCTCCATAACCCAGGTCATCCGCTAATATGAATACAATGTTAGGTTGTTTTTTAGGAATTGCGTCTGATTTTTTTCCCTGACAAGAAATCAGTGATAAAATACCTATCATTAACAAAACCACACAAAATAGAAAACTGTTTTTCATATGTTTAACTTTAATTTTCCGGATTGATGATGAGGTTGAGTTTACTTAGTTTACCCTTAGGGTTTACAATCACTTTGGCCCCTTCGGGGGCTTTGTAATTCAAAAACAAGTTATCCCCTTCTATTCTCCAATGTACTTCCACATGTCCAAGAGGATGTACTACTATTCCTTTAGCCCATGTCAATGTTTCGGATTGAGGTTTTATTTCAATAATTGTTGGATCAAAATCTTTGAAAAATCCCAAATTAACCCCGAGCGTTTCGGTGGCCATAAAAAACAAAGGATGTCCGCTCCAGGCGTGGCTGGAAGTACCGATATCTGATTTGACTACATCAAAATTCTCCCAAACTGTAGGGCGGTCATTATGAAGTGCCATTGGCCCCCAATGCTTTCTGATAAAATTTTCCACAGCCGACGATTCTTCGTAACGATATAATAAGGAAAAAAGATAAAAGGCACTGTAAGGAGAAATTTTTTCCTTTCTGATTTCCTCACCGATATCCAATATTTCTTCTTTTAGCCAAGAAACTATGGAATGATGATATTGAGGATCTGTCACTCCCATCAAAACCGGCCAAATGGTTGAAGTAAGGTGTTTTTCTTTTAAAATTTCACCATCTTTTATACCATCAAAATAATTAAGATTGTCTTTATCCCAAAGATTTAAATAGACGCTATTTTTGATTTTGGAAGCCTCTTCCAAGAACGCTTTCTTATCCTCTTCCCATCCAAACTGATCAGCCCAGTCAGCCAATCTTTGCAAAGAATAAAAATAAAGGGCTTGATAGGCAGTCATGGCAGCGTCCCTTTTATAAAGCGTAGTCCATTCTATAAAAACATCATCAATTTTTATTAAGCCATTGACATACCTGGATTGATATTGACCGATAAGTGATTTATAGTTATTATAATGTTCTCCTACTAAATCCCAATCCCCGGTTAGCTTTACGTATTCATCTAAAGCCACCAAAGATGATAATATATAGTCTTCATGCCGGATAGGTTTCCCCTCCCACATTTGAGACCGGTACATATCCTGAAAGAGATTCAGGGAGTGTTTGGCCAAACGCATATCTCCACTCACTGCTTGGGTTATGGCTATTTGTGGAATCATATCTCCGGCATACAGCCCCCTTTCCCTAAAAGGCGTATCTGTGTATGAATCCTCGGCACAAATTTGAAGCGTACGCCAGCTGGCCTCCCATATTCGGTCCATTAAAGGATCTGAACAGGAAAATGATCCAACAGTTTGAAAAGGATAAACTTGTCTTAGCATCCCAACATTTTCCAAAGAAAAAGACCTGCCATCTGACCTTATGATCAATTTTAGGTACCTGGCCCCATAGGGCTTGAAGGATTGAAATCTTTTTTGAAGACCATCAGTTACGAATCTTAAACCTGCCCCTATTTGATGCCTTTTGTATAGCCAGGGCAGGCCATCTTTATTAAGCTCTTCCGAAAAACCTATATCTATAATCGTCCCTACGGGAAAATTACCTTCAACAAAGATTTGCCCAAGCTGTATTTCACCCATATCAAAAAACAGAACAACTTCTGATTGGTCCTTTGTAAAATTTAAAGGCTCTTTGAAAGCGCCTGTGGAACTGAGTGGAAGGCTTCTTTCATGCTCCATCCATGCCAAATCTTTTGCAGGGTTGGTTGGTTCACCCTTTTTATGTGATCTCCATCGATCTGGAAATGCCTTTACCGCCGCATCCAATCCCAAAGCCAAATCAAACTGTCTTATTTGTTGTTCCAATTTTTGATCCAGCGGCACAAAAGACCGAAACCACTCTGTGTCATCTATTTTTTTAGACGGTGATACCGACAACCCGAGGCTTGAAGGAAGTGAAAGATAAAAGTCCCAGGTTCCCCAGATAATATTGTTTTTTATCAAAAGCTCATTCCATCCCTGATTCAAGTTAAGGTCAAATTCTTGCCTGTGATAAGAGGTCTTTTCTACTTGTTTTGGATTTATTCTCATCCCATTCAAAAAATATTCTCCCCACCACAACCCGGCATTTACATTTTGCTTTTGGGGAGAATAAATATAGGTATAAGCAAGTGCAGGACGGCCGATGGAATACTGTCCTATATCCAAATCAGGTGTCAATACCCTAAAAGTGAAAATATCTTCTTCCTTTTTGAGGGGGTAAGTTCCCATCAACCTAAATGCTTTTATTTCGTCTTTGGTAAGAAAAGGAATTGGTCTTGGACGCATTTTCCCCCAATCGGACTGGTTATTCACGGGAATGGGAGTTATCCATGACTCTAAATTAATTCCCGGTAAATTCCAACCAGAATCATCCCGTAAATCCCAACTCTCAATTGGTCCTTTTGCAAAAGAAAACCTCGGGGTACTTTGATCAAATCCTGCTGACTTTTTTGCCTTCCATGACCGGATACCCAAATCAATTTTTTCAGAACCTGTAATGATTTCTCCCCAAAAAGCAACACCTCCTTTATTGTCAAAGAGTTGAAAGGTTTCCATCCCATTATTCATTGCAAGCACAGCTATTACATTCACACCAATTTTTAAAAAAGGTTTAATGTCATGAGTATCAAAGTATGGATTGGCATGATACGACCTTACCGGACCGAATCCCAAATAATGTCCATTCACATACAAAGCATATCTGGAATCTACGTAAAGGTGAAGTTGAGCTTTTTTGGCCTCATCTTTTAAATCGAAAACCTTCCTGAAAAATACATACTCATTCCGCTCACCCCCCTCTGGTCTGATCCAATGAATTTCTTGAGACATCAACAAATCAGGCCATACTGAAAAAATAAGAATTAGCGAAAAAAGAATAAAACCCCTTGTTTTTCCCCTTTTATTCAGATGAGCTAATGGTTCCAACATGCTTGATATTATTGTTTATCAAATAAGCAACTTGTTTTCTAATGTACTCTTCTCCCTGAACAAACCTCCTTTCACTTAGCGCTATCAATCTTTGTCCAAAGCGCTTACTGTCCATATTTAAACTAATGAGGACACCTAACGCCCTGATAATTACAAATGGATTTTCCGAAGAGAACTCTTTCTCCAGAATTACGGAAGCATCTGATTCCTTTCCCAAAAGGTAAAGACTTTCTGCTGCCATCACCCTTACATCTCCTCTTTCATCCTTAGAAAGTTCCATCAAATCTTTATAGATTTCTGGTGTCATTTCTCCATTTTGTAGGTATGCCATGGCCCCCCAAAAACGAAAAGCCGGATTTTCATCAAAAGAAAGTTGCTTAGCAAGTTCTTGACTTGGGTTATTGACAGCTTGAAATGCCATTTCAATCAATCGGTCTAAAATTTCTTTAGAAAATTGTTTCTGGTAAATCAAACCTTTCTGTTGGTAATTCTCCCACAAAATCCCTTCAGGAACAAAGCCTAGATCTCCAATACTTTTCAAATACTCCATTGTTAGGTAACGCATTTCCTCTACAACTGAAGCATATCTCGGGTCTGAGGCCAGGTTTTTTGTCTCAAAAGGGTCATTTTCTACATCATACAATGATTCTGAAGGCTTCGGTTTCCAAAACTGTCCTGTAATGTTATCCGTCAATCCCTCAGCATTTAAATTTTCCCATGCGGGGACATGGGGAGCCTTCCACAGATAGTCAATATGCTGGCCATAGATCCTTTGGGGCATGTAGCTTTGAATGTAACGGTACTTTTTATTTCTTACAATCCTGACTTGGTCATAGGCTTCATCCATTCGGTCCCTAAACCCAAACACAAATTCATTTGGCTCCTGATTCTCTTTTACAAAAAGCGGACTTCCCTGCATAAATTCCGGAACCGGCACACCAGCCATACTCAATATACTGGGCGTAAGATCCAAAAAAGTAACCAAATCCGATACCCTGCTTCCGGAAGGGTAAGGCGCCATATGTTGGTATTTTTCTGGGAACCTGATCATTAAAGGGACTTTTAACCCCGTCTCAAAAGCAAACCGTTTGCTCCTGCCCATTACTCCGCCATGGTCTGAAGCATAAATGACTATGGTATTTTCAAGCTCACCTATTGACTTCAAATAATCAAGGAACAACTTGAATTCCAGGTCCATCATTTCCATGCATTGGTAATAATGCGCCAGGTCTTTCCTTACTTCAGGAATATCCGGTAAATATTCGGGAACAGAAATTTTATCAGGGTCAATGACGTGAATAGTTTGTCTTAAACTGTCAACTGCTCTTTTTCCTAATCTTGAAAAAGTTGCCTGAAAATACTCTTCAATCTTCTGTGGTCCGTGAAGTTTATCCTCATGCGTCATGAAGGTATTGTAAAAAAGAAAAAAAGGCTGATTTTCTTTTCTTCCATTCAAAGCGTCTTCCTTATCCCACCAATCATCATCATCCCAGGATAAATCATCTCTGACAATATTATAATCCCTTTTCCTTCTTAGCGTAGTATAATACCCATTTTCCTGCAACAAAGACGTAAAAAATCTAATCTGATCATCAATTTTAACTTCAGACCGCATATGCTGTGTCCCCATGCTTACCGGCAATACCCCGGTAATGATCCCAGATCTTGAAGGGGCACAAACAGGCGCATTGGAAAATGCGTTTTCGTATAAAACAGATGAGGCAGCAAACTTGTCCAAATTTGGGGTATGGACATAAGGATTACCATAAACTCCCAAATAAGGCGCGTTATCCTCACTGACAAACCAAACGATATTAGGTTTGGCAATTGGCTTTTCTGATGAAAAAGAACAAAGTAAAGGAATTAGTCCTAATAAAATAGCCAATTTTAATACTGAAAAAAGATTATGCATAGGTCTCTGGGCTTATGACTCTCTTCAAAGATAAACACCGCCAATTAAAATTCTTACCCGTACTTACCTGTTCTACCTGTTAATTTCAGCCGATTAAAAAAGAAAGTAATTCCAAAAAAGGATCAATTGTAGCAAAGAAGCTGCACGGCTTTGTTGTTTTTAAATATACCAAATACTTTTTTGTTTTTTTTTTACAAATATTGTCTGGAATCAGCCTAAGCCATGCATGATAGTACAGGATACTTTTCCCCTACAGAATTTTTATTTTTTAAAGTTTTTAAAAAATGTTTTTCCTATTCCTTAGGATCTTAACGGTAAAACAAGAATCTTTAAGAGACTTGAAACCGAAACCTTACTCTATATCAAGGGACAAATCCTAAAGAATGGATTGAATTCGTTTAACCCAATCAATAAAGAAACCAATTTCTATGTCAAAAACAATTTACCTAAAACAAGCCAATCCTCCATCTCAAAAAATTGCGAATAGGGGATTAATTTTCCTGCTTCTATTGATCTTTTTCATTCAGGGCAATTTGCTTGCTCAAGGAATTCGGGTCACTGGAACAGTTACTTCATCTGATGGTGCAGAAACAATGCCTGGAGTGAATATCCTGGTGAAAGGAACCACCTTAGGAACAGCGACCGATATTGATGGAAGATATTCCATCAATGTGCCGGATCAAAATGCAGTTTTGGTCTTTTCCTTTATTGGATACAAGCAACAAGAAATCCGTGTCGGCAACTCATCTACTATCAATGTACTGCTTGAGCAAGACCTTTCCTCTCTTTCCGAGGTGATAGTAGTAGGATATGGTACTCAGGAAAGGGCCAAAGTGACGGGTGCAATTTCTTCCATTGGATCCCAGGAAATCAGAGCCCTACCCGTACCAAACCTTGCATCTGCCATTCAAGGAAGGGCTGCCGGTGTTCAGGTCACCAATGCAGGTGCCCCAGGTGCTGATCCTATAGTTAGGGTAAGGGGTATTGGAACTGTTGGAAATAATGACCCTTTGTTTGTAATCGATGGCGTACCTGCAGGTGGACTTAACCAGATCAACCCGGCCGATATTGAATCCATAGAGGTTTTGAAAGATGCCTCTGCGGCAGCGATTTATGGTTCCAGAGCGGCCAATGGTGTAATTCTTGTCACCACCAAAAAAGGTAAGGCAGGCAAAATGCAGGTAAATCTTGATTCTTATGTGGGAATCCAGCAAGCTTGGAGAAAATTAGACCTATTAAACAGGGACCAGTACATTGCTTTTGGCAGGGAGTTACTGGCCAATGGAAACCAACCTGTTCCGCAAAGATTTGACAATTTGGGTGAGCTTGCCAATGTGGAAACAGATTGGCAAAGTGAAATGTTCAGGACAGCTCCGATCCAGGACCACAACCTAACCATAAGCGGAGGAAATGAAAATGCTTTGTACAATGTTGGTTTTGGTTATTTTGCCCAAGAAGGGATCATGTTGGGAACTGATTTTGAAAGGGTTTCTTTCAGGGCCAACACAGACTTCAAAATTAATAAGTTTGTGAGTTTTGGACAGACATTAACTGTATCCTATTCTGACAGGAACAATGAGCCCTTCACAGGTGGCAGAAGCCAGTTGGAACATATGGTAAAACAAGTTCCTTACATCCCGGTAAGAGATCCAAGCCGCTTAGGAGGATTCAGGTCTCCTGACCGTGTGGATGGTTCTGATCCGGAAAACCCTGTTCTCAACGCGGTATTAAGAACCAATAGACAGCAGGATTACAAAATCTTAGGTACAGCCTATTTCGATGTCAGACCTTTTGAAGGCTTCAAATACAGGTTTTTGGTGGGGATGGATATTGGTTTAGGCACCAATGATCAGTATACACCGAGATTTTTTGCCGGTGATTTCAACAACCAACCTTTTGCGACCATCCAGCAGACAAAATCAAATTTTGTTTCCCCTCTTTTTAGCAACCAATTTTCATATCAAAGAACCATTGGAAAACACAACTTTGATGTGTTGGGGGTAATTGAACAGCAAACATTTAAGAATACAAGCTTAACCGGTGCCGGTGAAAACAGCCTAACCAATGAAGTTCGCGTACTTCAAGGTGTACAAAACCAGACTACTTCAAGTAATTTGATCGAATATGCACTGATCTCCTACATTGGAAGGATCAACTATGATTTCAACCAAAAATATTTGTTCAGTGCATCAGTTCGACGGGATGGTGGATCCAGATTTGGACCAAACTACAAATGGGGAACTTTCCCTTCCATTTCTGCGGGTTGGAGATTGAGTGAAGAAAGTTTCATGAAATCACTGACCGCGGTGAGCGATTTGAAACTTAGGGCCAGTTATGGCGAAACCGGTAATGACAGAATCGGTGATTATGTTTACCAAGGGACCATCAACAGCAATATGTTCTACAACTTTGATGGCAGTTTGCAGGGCGGAGGAACTATCACAGCATTGGCAAACGCAGACCTGAGATGGGAGACTACCAAAATGAAGAACATAGGGGTCGACCTGGGCTTATTCAATGACAAATTCAATGTGTCTTTTGAGTGGTTTGATAACAGAACCGAAGGAATGATTCTTGGTGTACCGATCCCTCCTTCCTTGGGTTTTGACGGAGCCCCTGTGGCCAATGTGGGAACTGTTCAAAACAGAGGGGTAGAATTAACACTTGGATATAGAAAATATACAGGAGACTTCCAGTTCTCTATTGATGGAAACATTGGATTTGTCAATAACGAACTGGTTTCATTGGGAACCGGCAGAACCATTTTTGGACCTGGTTTCCAAGGAGACCCATTGACCTTTACAGAAGAAGGAAGACCAATTGCCTACTTCTATGGCTGGATAGCAGATGGGATTATACAACAAGGAGAAACAGTTCCCGGTCAGCCAAATTCCAGACCTGGGGATATCCGGTTTAGAGACATCAACGGAGATGGTGTAATCGATGCCAATGACAGGACCTTCCTTGGCCATTATTTGCCAGATTTTACCTACGGTCTCAATTTCTCTGCCAACTATAAAAACTTTGATTTCAATATGTTCCTACAAGGGGTGCAGGGAAATGAAATTTTTAACAACCTGAGATTCCATACCGAAGGAATGACCAGATTATTCAATGCCTCTACCGTAGTTTTGGACAGATGGACTCCTACCAATACCAATACCAATGTACCAAGAGCTGTATCAGGTGATCCTAACAGAAATGCGAGGGCCAGTTCCAGGTTTGTAGAAGATGGTTCTTACATGAGGGTCAAAAACATTATCCTAGGATATACCATCCCTTCTAATGCCATCTCATCATGGACCAATGGTTATGTATCCAAAGTTAGGGTGTATTTCCTGACACAAAATCCTTTGACTTTTACCAATTACTCAGGATATGACCCTGAAATTGCTGTAAGAACAGGGATCAATGCTTCATTGGGAACAGGTATTGATTATGGCCAATTCCCTGCTGCCAGATCCTTTATCGGCGGAATTCAGTTTACATTCTAAAAACCTCAATATCATAAATAAAAGTATATGAAAACCAAAAAAATCTTAACCGCGGCATTGATATTGATCGGAGTTGTGGCCTGCGATGAGGAAAAATTAAATCCAATAAACCCCAATCAGCTTTCGGTTGAAACCTTTTACAGAACCGGGCCCCAGTTGGTAGCTGCAGTGAACTCGGTCTATGCTGCTTTACAGGCAAACAATCTATACAATAGGGAATATTTCTTTCTTCAGGACTTGCTGTCTGATGATTGCGATACAGGTGGACCACAATTGGAAGCTCAAAGGGCACAAATACTGAACCACGTTTTTGACGCGTCAAACCCACTGGTAGCGGCCAACTGGAGAGGTTGGTATAGGGTAATTCACAGAGCCAATCTGGTATTGGAAAATGCCGACAGACCAACTCAGGAAATAACCGATGCCTTAAGAAACAGGGTTATTGGCGAAGCCCGTTTTTTGAGGGCTTTGGCATACTATGAATTGGTGACACTTTGGGGAGGTGTTCCGGTGATGACCAATTCAGCAACTTCCCCTAACGGAAACCCAAGAGTACCTGAAAATGAAGTTTATGCTCTTATTTTAAGTGATCTGGCCGATGCCATTAGCAAACTACCCAACAAAAGTGCATACAGCGGTGCGGATGTTGGAAGAGCAAGTAAAGGTGCGGCACAGGCTTTGGCAGCAAAGGTTCATCTTTTCAGAGGGGAGTTTGCACAAGCAAGACCCTACTTGCAGGAAATCATCAGTTCGGGCCAATATAGACTGGTTGACAGGTATTTGGACAACTTCGAAGAAGAAACCGAGAACAATGCAGAATCTATTTGGGAAATACAGTTCTCTGAAGCATTTGGGGCAGCTGGCGCTTGGAACGCTGATGGAAATGGAATTGCCGAAGTAACCTTCAGAGGTCAAGAATATGGCCCTACAGCATGGAGAAACGTAATCCCCAGTCTTTCCTTATTCAATGAATATGAAAGGGTATCTAATGGAGCGGAAAAAGACGATCCCAGAATTGGGTATAATTTTTATCAAATTGGTGACCTTTATAACAGAGGTAATTCTGTTTTAAGTGCAGATAAAGTTCAGGGAAATACAGCTAGAGCAAGTTGGAGAAAATATCAGACTATCTACAAAAGGGAATCTGAAAATGTACAGTCAGGTATCAACTTTAGAGTAATCAGATATGCTGATGTACTTCTGATGATGGCAGAGGTAGAAAATGAATTGAATGGCCCTGCAGCTGCACTGCCATATATCAATCAGGTAAGGGCGAGGGCAGATGTCAATATGCCACCCTATCCAACCGCCAAGTATCCTGTTTCCAACCAAGCACAGATGAGAACAGCAATCCAGCACGAAAGAAGGGTTGAATTGGCAGGGGAACAGATAAGAAACAGAGATATCCGTAGATGGAGAAAGCAAAATACGCTAGGGGCTGAACCTATTCCTAACTGGCAATCCAGGTATGTCCTGCTTCCCCTTCCATTGGAAGAAATCGACAACAATTCCGCATTGTCAAATGCTGATCAGAACCCAGGTTATTAATGATAAGGTTTAATTCAATTAAAAAAAGGGGGTGTCCGAAAAGTCGAGACACCCTTTTTTTATTGTTGATTTTCTCTAAAATTATTATTTTAGAGTTGAACAAAATACAACAATGTCTAAGGTAGTTTTTAAAAATCAGACTGGCAATTGTCCAGAATTATTTCCGGCAAATATTTTTGATAAAATCCCTGATAACCACCCTGCTCGATTGGTTGACACTGTGGTTAACTCTTTGGATATCAGTGATATTATAAAGAGGTACAAGGGAGGCGGTACATCAGCCTATCATCCACGAATGATGATTAAAGTGCTGTTCTACAGCTATTTATCCAATGTGTATTCATGTAGGAAAATAGCCAAAGCACTTAATGAGAACATACATTTCATGTTTATCTCAGGAAACTCAACCCCCGATTTCAGAACCATCAACGATTTCCGCGGTAAAATCTTAAAAGACTCCATCAAGACATTGTTTGCCGAAGTGGTAAAAATGCTTGTTGAGATGGGATATGTAAGCCTTGATGTACAATACATTGACGGAACCAAGATTGAAGCAAAATCCAATAAGTACACTTTTGTCTGGCGTAAGACAGTTGAAAAGCACAAAGAAAGGTTAGAAGGTAAGATCAAGAGTGTTTTATCAGATATCGAAGAAAGCATCCTATCAGATAATCAAGAAGTTAATCAAGAAGAATTGCCTAAAAAAATTGATTCTGAAGAATTAAGGGAGCGGCTTTCAGCCATAAATAAAAAGCTAAAAGAGCCTTCAAAGAAGATTGCTAAGGAGCTTCAAAAACTTCAGGAAGAACATCTTCCCAAGCTGGAGAAGTATGAAAAAGACCTGGAGATTTTGGGGGATAGAAATTCGTACAGTAAGACAGATCATGATGCCACATTCATGAGAATGAAAGAGGACCACATGAAAAACGGACAACTAAAACCCGCTTACAATCCTCAGATATCAACTGAAAATCAATTCATTACCCATGCTACTATCCACCAAACAGCAGGGGATACCACCACTTTAAAATCCCACTTGGACAGTTTTGAAAAATCGTATAGTAAACAAAGTAAAGAGATAGTAGCTGATGCAGGATACGGCAGTGAGGAGAATTATGAAATGCTTGAAAAAAAGGGAGTTGATGCCTATGTGAAATACAATTACTTCCACATGGAGCAAAAGAAGAAGACAAAGAACAATCCTTTTCTTCCCCAAAATCTTTTCTACAATGCAGCGCAAGATTTTTACGTATGCCCCATGGGACAGCGGATGGAGAATGTTGGACAAGGAAAGCGCACTTCAAGCAATGGGTATGTATCTCAAGTAACTTATTATCAGGCAAAAAACTGTGAAGGATGCCCCTTAAGAGCACAATGCCACAAAGCGACAGGTAACAGAAGAATCGAAGTGAACCATAGGTTAAACTTCTTAAAACAGCAGGCCAAGGAAAAACTAATGAATAAAAAGGGGCTTGAACACAGGAGCAAAAGACCAATAGAGGCGGAAGCTGCGTTTGGCCAGCTGAAAAGCAATAATAAATTCAACAGATTTACACTCACTGGTTTAGAAAAAGTGGAATTAGAGTTCTTATTGATGGCAATTGGCCATAATCTGAGAAAAATGGTGGCTAAAAGTATGCACTCTGGACTAAAACTATCTAAAAAATCATCTTTGGGTTATAAACCCTACAATAGTCGGCCGGTATTTTACGTTCCAAAGGAAAATTCTAATCAAAGATCACTGGTAATGGCATTGGATTTTCAAAATCAAAAAATAGCGGCATAAAAAAAGCTGCCCTTTTCGGACAGCCCCTTTTTTTTAGCATTATTCGAAAAATCAAAATAAGAATCTTAAACCAAGAGCTCCAAGAGCGCTTTTAAACGAAAGGCAAATTCATTATTATTGAGAATTACAACCCTGGAACATGAGAAAACATTCAAATCTATTTTTGACGGTTTTGACAGCTGTTTTTTTTAGCTGTTCATCCAAAACTGATAAGGACTATTTATTCCAATTACTGTACTCGTCTCATACGGGAATTGAATTCAACAACAAAATAGACATCACAGATGATTTTAATGTTTTGGATTTTGACTATATCTACAATGGTGGTGGAGTAGCTATTGGTGACTTTAATGGCGATGGATTACAGGATATCTTTTTTACGGGAAACATGGTTTCATCAAAACTTTACCTCAATCAAGGAAACTTTAAATTCAAAGATGTGACCGAAAAAGCCAAGGTAACCACTAACACATGGGCAGAGGGGGTCACCTTGGTGGATATCAATAATGATGGACTCTTGGATATTTATGTATCCGTTTCCAATAGGGAAGACAGCTTCCCAAATCCCAATTTGTTGTTTGTAAACAGGGGAAATGACCAAAACGGAACTCCGATTTTTGAAGAAATGGCGGCCTCTTTTGGAATAAACGACCGCGGATACAATACCCAAGCTGCATTTTTTGACTATGACGGCGATGGAGATCTGGACCTCTACATCTTGTCAAATGCACGGGAAAGTTTTCAAAGAAACCTGTCCCGGCCAAGGGACAAAAGCGGAACGGGAAAAAGCAACGACAAACTTTTTCGCAATAATGGAAACGGCACTTTTACCAATGTCAGCCAAGAAGCTGGAATTTTGATCGAGGGCTACGGTTTAGGCTTAGCCATTTCTGATATCAATCAAGATGGCCTTCCTGATATTTATGTGGCCAATGACTTCCTCACCAATGATGTTCTGTACATCAACAATGGGGATGGTACATTTACCAATAAAATCGCTGAAATGATTGATCATCAAAGTTTCAATGCGATGGGGGTAGATATTGCTGATTATAACAACGATAGACTTTCGGATATTATCGTCCTGGATATGTTTCCTCCAGACAACCTCAGACAAAAAACCATGTTTGCGCCAACAGAAAACTACGATTTATATCAGGCAAATCTTGCTTTGGGCTATGAGCCCCAATATGTGAGAAACACCCTTCAACTTAATCGAGGAAATAACCAGTTTTCTGAAATCGGATATTTGGCGGGAATATTTCAGACAGATTGGAGCTGGGCTCCCCTATTTGCAGATTTTGACAATGACGGATGGAGGGACCTATTCATCAGCAATGGTTATGGGAAAGATGTAACTGACATGGACTACATCAATTTTAGCAAGAATTTAGGTCCATTTACCAGCCCAGAAGACAGAAGAAAACTTCAATTGGAAGGACTTTCAAAATTAAAAGAGGTAAAGTTGCCCAATTATGTTTTTCAGAATAAAAAAGACCTGAGATTTGAAGATAAGAGCAGTGCCTGGGGTTTGGTACAGGCCTCTATCTCCAATGGTGTAGCGTATGCGGATTTGGATAACGACGGTGATTTGGATTTGGTCATCAACAACCTGAACGACAAGGCTTTTGTCTATAAAAACAATACCAGAGAGAAAAAACCTCAGGAATCAAATTTTATCAAAATCAGACTTCAGGGCCCAAAAAACAACCTTCAAGGACTAGGAACAAAGATTTTTATTGATTTTGAACAGGCGGGACAAGGACAAAAACTCTATTATGAGCATTATCCCACAAGGGGATACAAATCTTTTGTTGAGCCCAATGCCCATTTTGGACTTGGGGAATCCCAAAAAATAGAGAATATTGAAATTATATGGCCGGATGGTAAATATCAAGTCCTGCATGAAATTGCCCCCAACCAAACGGTGGAGATTTTTTATGAAAATGCCAAGAAAAGAGAAAATGCTTCCTATGAACCAGATGGCATCGCTTATTATAGAGAAATCAGCGAAGAATTAGGGATAGATTACAGGCACATTCATTCTTCATACAAAGATTTCAACAGACAAAGGCTTTTGCCCCACAAACATTCCGAAAATGGGCCGGGAATAGCCGTTGGAGACATCAATGGTGATGGCCTGGATGACTTTTTTGTAGGTGGTTCAAAAGGAAATCCGGGTACATTTTTCATTCAAAACACCAATGGCAAGTTCTCCAAAAGTGAATTGGACTCAGATTATCCCTACGATGATATGGGCTGTCTTTTACTGGATATTGATAACGATGGAGATCTTGATTTATATGTAGTCAGTGGTGGTACCCGCTACGAGGCAGGAAGTCCCCATTATCAGGACAGGGTATATATCAATGACGGAAAAGGAAAATTTGAAATCAGGGATGGAATTATACCCCAGATTAACTTCAGTGGATCTGTGGTAACAGCAGCAGATTTTGACGGTGATGGGCTTATTGATATTTTCATTGGAGGACGGGTAGTTCCTGGTCAATATCCAAAAACTCCCCCATCACTTATCTTAAAAAATGCAGGAGGGAAATTTACTGATGTCACCCAAGAAGTCTGTCCAATACTGTCTACAATCGGCATGGTAACGGATGCCATATGGACAGATTTTGATAGAGACGGCAAGGTTGATCTAATTATTGCCGGGGAGTGGATGCCTATCAAGTTCTTTCGCCAAAACGTAAATGGTGATAAAATCACCTTCGAAGATGTATCTGAAGAATTCGGCCCCGGTCAGTCATCAGGTTGGTGGAACAGTATTTATGCTACTGATATGGATGGAGATGGGGAGTCTGAATACATCTTGGGCAATTTAGGACTGAATGCCAGGTGGAACGCAAACCCTGACAAACCATTAAAATTAATTGCCAAAGACTTTGACAACAATCAGAGTATTGATCCCATTATGTTCCAATACCTCGGGAATGCTTACTATGCAGTTCCCGGAAGAGATGCTTTGGTTTCCCAGATTCCTTCTTGGAAAAACCGATTTTTGATCTATTCTGCATATGCCGGTTATTCCTTGGAAAACTTTTTTAACAAGACCGACCTGGAAAATGCGGTTTCTTTAGAAGCCCAAACATTCGCATCCGGTTTTTTAAAAAAGAACCGGGAAGGGAAATTTGAAATCACCCCCCTTCCTATTGAAGCTCAAATCGGGCCTATCTATGGTATCCTTCAAAATGGGAATGAAATTTTGATGACGGGTAATTTTTTTGGCAATGAAACCATAACCGGAAGATATAATGGCCTGAAAGGCGTTCATTTCACCTCTGAAAAGGGTAGGTTGAAACCAAATAGCTTAAGAAGTTCAGGCTTTCTGGTAACCGGACAGGGAAGAGGTCTAGCACTACTCACGCATTTTGATGGCAAAAAACTTATCCTTGCTGTACAGCATGATGGCAAATTGAAGGTATTTACCAAAAACCAGCCTGAGAAAGAGCAACTAACTATCCCCCTGGACCCATTGGATTTTAAGCTTATCATTACCCTCAAAGATGGAAGCCAAAGGCAATATGAAGTTTTTCATAACAATGGGTATCTTTCCCAATCCTCAAGAAGAATCTCCATTAAGCCCGATTACGGTAAAATTGAAGCCATTGATTTTTCTGGAAATAAAAGAATCCTTTGGAAAAACCTATCAGAATAAATTGTATGTACAAATGATTTCAACTGGATTTTCAATTTCCCAGTATCCGATTCATTAGATCAAATTACTGATTCTTTAACCAGAAGGATAAAATCATGTTTGCCATCAAGAAAGCTAAGCTATTCTTCTGACTTTATAATCTCCTCCAAACGGTCAAACATTCTCACAAATGTCACCCAGGGATTGTTTAATTCCTCTTCAGTCCATACTTTGTTTGGATTATTTTTATAGGCATAAAACCCGTCCAAAAAAGGAGTTACCCCTGACCATACAGTCAGCATTACTCCGGCAAACCTATCTTTCATCACCTCGGTGTTATTCCTTCTGAAAAGGAACATATCCTCAACATGACTTACCCCAACCTCAGGCTTTCTCCAAGCACAGCTGATCACATTAAAGCCTTTCATCGCAAAATAAACCGGGGTACCAACGGGTTTTTCATAATGCCAATCATTGATCACTACATCCTTTGGTATCAAATCGACAGCACGGTGCGTACTGTTGTAGCTACCCTCCCATAAACCTATTCCAGTGGTCTTGCCATCAATCAAACGATCTCCCCAAATCCATAGCTTTCTTTCATTCAAAGCCAGGTGGTTTCTGATTTTGGTCACCTCCCCGGCAAAAAGCTCTGCCTTATCCAATCCCTGACACCTTGGACATTTATCATCTCCTATGTAAAAGACTTCATCCAAGCCAGCATGGAATGCATCTGTCTCAAAAACCTCAACAATTTCATCGACTAAAGCGAATACTACCCTATGGACATCAGGATGAAGAGGACAGTAACTTTTGCAATATAATCCATCCGGATTAGGCAACTGATAAACATCAGGCATCTTGACATGAGGAGTTTCGTCAAATTCAGGATATACCTTCAACAAATTTCCGGTTGAATTGGCCCAAGACTGATGCCCCAAAAGATTAATTTGAGGGATGATTTTTATCCCATGCTGCCGGGCAGCAGCCACCAATTTTTTAACATCCCTTTTGCTCAACGCATCCTCATCCCTGAGTTCCGGATGACTTTCAAATTGATAATTATAATCTACCCTCAAAACCAAGGTATTGATCTTTCTTGGTCCTAATTCTTCGTGCATAAACCGGACAAATCGATCCAGTTCACTGGATTTTGGGGCGGCAATAGCCAAACCTTTGACTGGAAGATCATCATATTGTTCAGAAGCAAATGCTAAAGAAGCATTTCCTTGCCAAATAAAAATTGATAAGAAAGCAAGGGCGGGAATGAATTTTTTCATAATCTGCAAGTTGATGGTTAAATTTTGAGTCGTATTTTTTTCTTTTCCAATAAACCTGTAACCCATACAATAATGAAGGCGTATAGAAGGGATTTTAGGATGCCAACTAGCCCTGTCCTCAGAAAAACAGGCAATGCCAAACCCATCATAGCGTACAAAGCATAGTGAATATAGGGAATCAAATAACAGGTCAAGGTACTTGTACCTGCCGGCTTGATAAAATCAAACCATACAGCTTTTCCTTTTCTGTCCGCTAACCAAATCAACAAAGCTAAAAACAAAAAGCTCAAGCCTGTGCAAATGCTTACCCAAGATGGAGATGCACCAATCTTATGAATTCCCCAAAGCGGTCTTGTCAACAGTCCAAACAAAATCAGAAAAGAAGCCGATAATCCAAGAATCAGCCAGTAATTGTCATTTTTCCCCTTGGCCAGATAATTCTTGTAATAAACCCCAATAATCACCCCCGCCATTGAAAATGCCGGGATTGATCCATTACCTGAAATCCAGAGATAGGGTTTAATAGGCTCAAGGAAATTTAGCCAACCAAGTTTTTCAGCCGAATTAAAAAAAAGAAAGAAAAGGAAAAAAACGAAATAGACCACAATATTTTCCCTAAAAGCCAAATAAACCACTGAAGCAATGAGGTAAGCCCAGCCAATCAGGCCCAGGATACCCCACCAATGAAATCTCATCCAGGTAGGATTTTCAGGGCTTCCTCCTACATATAAATAAGCAAGTAAGCCTAAAAGCAGCAACCCGGTGACCTGAATTAAATTGTTCCTTTTTTTATTGAGATAGGTTGAATTATCCAGCCAAATCATAAAAAATGCAACTGTCATCAAAATCTGCCAAATTGGTTTGGATAATGATGAATCTGCAGAATTATAGTTTTCCAGATTGACATGAAAAATGCCCATTGTCAATAGTGCCAAAGTCCTTAAAAAAATGTGTGTTAAAGTATCTGAAATACTTTCTCCCTTTTGGATTCTTTTAGAAATGGCAAAAGGAATAGACAATCCCACAATCACCAGAAAAGCCGGAAAAACTACATCCGCCAATCCCATCCCATCTACTTCTGCTTCTACATGTCCAAGCCACCTTGGTATCCCTTTCAAAGTCCATAGGTCATTGACAAAAATCATCAAAAGCATGGTAATCGCTCTGAATAAGTCTATGGAATAAATCCTAGGTAGCGACGAAGTTTGTGACATGTAGTCTGTTTTGTAAAACAATCAGAAAAATAAAAATACGTTTTTTTATCAAAAACAAAATAAAACTGATAAAAAATTAAGCAGAATTACTAAAAAAGTCTAAATATTAAACAAAAACCCCTTGAATTCAAATCCTTACCTCCCTCCTACCTTTTTAAATTCTTCATTTGATCCTCACTTTCAATGATGACTTCATTGTATTGGAGTGTCCAGCCCAAAGATTTTGTTAGCACAAAGATATTTGCCAGCTCTGCCATCAATCTTTCCCTGCTGTTGTCCATGAGATTGGACTGATAGACCTTCTCCCGGATGCGGGCATTGACAGTGTTTTTGATTTTATTGTAATCAGCTGCCCCAAACTTATTGAAATAATCCTGAGTCACATCATAATATTCGATATCCGGATAAATATTGATTACCGGTTCGGGGATCTTTTTTAATATGACCGTTTTATTCTCCAAATCCAACTCCGTTTCTAAAGCCCTGAGGTCATATTCCACGGTGACTTTGGCATTGGCTACCACCAATGCTTTTTTATCTGAAGTCAAAAGATTAAGAAAAAGGTTTTGGGAGTTTTTGAAAGTGAACACTTGGGAGAAGTAGCCCTCGGTGACAATCAATTTACCTACCTGTTGGATCTGCTGCTGGATCAATGCCGAACTTTCCCTTAACTCCTCCTTATTTTCCTTTTTGTCCAGCAACAACCAAATGCCCACAAAAATCAATGCTGCCGCTATAAATCCTGCAATAAACCTTTTCATTCCATTTTGACTTGTTTTGGCTAATTTGGTCAAAATAGAGCTCCTATCCAACCCAAAGACCAAAAGCTTACCGAGGACATTAATGAAAAATCCTTTTTATCCAGGCCTCTACCCGATCCATCCACAAAATATCTGATTGGGGATTGATCATTCCAAAGCCATGACCACCGGTTTCAAAATAAGTAGTCTCCACAGGAACATTGTTCTGCTTCAGGGCATTTTCGAAAACATATGAATTTTGGATGCTGACCCGATCATCCTTGGCATGGACCAAGTAGGTAGGCGGGGTATTGGGATCCACATGTTTTTCATTGGAAAACTTATCCAGCAATTCTTGGGAAGAATTGTCTCCCAATAGGTTTTTAGAAGACCCGCTATGCCCAATTGCCGTATCGAAGCTGACAACAGGGTAGACCAAAACCATAAAATCAGGCCTTAGGTTTATATTTTTAGGATTGTTGATTTTTGCTGTCTTGAAGTGGGTGCCGGCTGTAGAAGCCAGGTGCCCTCCTGCTGAAAACCCCAAAATCCCCACCTGATCAGGATTGACATTCCATTCATCGGCATTTTCTCTTACCATTTGGATAGCCCTTTGGGCATCCTGCAAAGGTCCGATAGTTTTGTCGAACATGGTATCTTCGCTTGGAAGGCGATACTTTAGTACAAAGGCTGAAATGCCTCTTTTGGCAAATTCTTTGGCCACATCAGAACCTTCATGCCCGGCCGCCAAAATCCAATAGCCCCCTCCAGGGCAAATAATTACTCCCTGTCCTGTAGCCTTTCCCTCTTCTGGTAAATATACTGTCAGTGTCGGTTTGCTAACTTTACTGATCCTCAAGATACCATCATCACCTATTTCTGATTTTTCTTCATTAGGTGTTTCCTTTGCGTTAGGGAGAATTAAATTAGCATAAAGTTCCATTTCGGTCTGAGAAAAACCCTGACAAAACAAGTGGATTAGGACAGAAAGTAATAAGAGTTTTTTCATGACTCAAAATAAAGTTTTCCAAATCAAATTCCAATCATTCCAAGCCTACCTTATCTGATCCTGAGTATTAATTCGAAAAAAGCCTTCCCATTCACATCCAACTTTAAAAATCTTGCTTCTGGCTATACAAACTATTAAATCTCTGAAAAAACAAGGGAAAACAATTGCAAATTTCTTAAATTAATAGGGGTATTAAGTTTCCTTAATCTTTCCAGAAAATTAGCGTTTCAAGTATGAATCCAAGCAAAAAACTCCTTCTGATTTGCTTCATTGCCATTATTTCATTTAACTACTCCTGTGCGGTCAATCCGGTCACAGGCAAAAAGCAAATGGTATTTATGTCGGAAGCCCAGGAAATTGCCATGGGAAAAGAGGCCGATCCCGAAATTATCGCCTACTTCGGCCTATATAATGACCCCGAACTCCAACAATTCATCACAGAAAAAGGACTTGAAATGGCAGCCATATCCCATCGTCCCAACCTGGCCTATGAGTTCAAAATTGTAGATTCTCCCGTTCTCAATGCTTTTGCACTTCCGGGAGGATATGTTTACTTCACAAGGGGTATTATGGCCCATTTCAACAATGAAGCGGAATTCGCAGGAGTCCTGGGGCACGAAATTGGTCATATCACTGCCCGACATTCTGTGATTCAGCAGCGCAACATGCTCTTAGGCCAAATCGGTATTGTCGCAGGAATTGTATTGGTGCCCGAATTAGGTCAGTTTATCGAACCATTATCACAAGGAATGCAACTTGCTTTATTGAGTTTTGGAAGGGATGCAGAAAGGCAATCAGACAAATTGGGAGTTGAATATTCAACCAAAATCGGATATGATGCGACAGAAATGGCTGGTTTTTTTGAAACCCTCAAAAGGCAAAGTGAAGGTTCCGGGGCCGAAAAAATACCAGATTTCTTGTCCACACATCCTTCACCTGAGGAAAGGGAAGTCACTGTCAGTAAGCTTGCAGAGCAATGGAAAGAAAAATTGCAGGTGTCTGATGCTGCCATCAATAGAGAATCTTATTTAAAAAGAATCGATGGAATAATTTATGGAGAAGACCCCAAGCAGGGTTTTGTGGAAAATGGCATCTTTTACCACCCGACATTAAAATTCAGTTACCCTTTGCCAAAAGATTGGAGTTTTCAAAATACACCCCAACAAGTTCAATCAGCATCTAAAGAAGGGGATGCCATTTTAATCCTAACACTTAACCCCCAAAAAACTTTAGAAGAAGCAGCCAAAGCATTTATAGAACAGTACAAATTGGAACTCAAAGAGCAATCCAATAACCCCATCAATAACATTCCCGCAATTACCCTCATTGCAGATCAAAAACAGGAAAAAAGCAGTGTCCGGTTAATGGCATCTTTCATCCATTATAATGGCTTGATATACCAGTTAATGGGTTTAGCAGAGGCTTCAAAATTTCAGGGAAAACAAAATATTTTTTTGGAGTCAATCATGGGTTTTAAGGAACTGAAAGATGTCGATAAACTTAACCGGACTGCGGATGTCATCCGCATCAAGTCTGTTCCTCAGCAAATGACAGTCCAGGAAGCATTTGAATATTTCAAAATGCCAAAAGCTAGGTTTAATGAACTGGCAATTTTAAACGGATGGCTGCTCACGGACAACTTGAACAAAGGGGAATTGATTAAAGTGATTGGTAAATAGACTAGAAACTTTTAATCAAAAGCCTTTCAAAGAATTTAATTCCATCAAATCACTTATTTTCTTGCCAACTCAAAATCCTTTCAAATTTTGAAAAATATCTTTTTCTTATAGAGAAAATAGCACAAATACCACATGGCCCCTAAGGTCAGCAATGCCGTAACTATGGCCAAAACCAGTTCTGAAATCCCTAATGGCTTTAAAAACCCAAAACTGAAAATTTTAATAAAACCAAATAACCATCGGTGACCAAGTACCTCAGCAAACAAATAGATAAAAATTGGATTCATCCCAACAATCACAAAAGCCCAAGCCCAAGACTGTTGCTTTTTCATATCCACCAACCAATAAAAAAAGGCCAAGGCAATCAAAGCCCATCCCCCTGATGCCATTACAAATGAACTGGTACTGATTCTTTTAATGATGGGGGTTATTTCTAAATAATCGAGTCCATAACCTAAAATCAAACCAATAATACCAGCTATTGACAAAATTTTAATTTTCTCAACATCATTTCTTTTGGAAAGGAGCAAATTACCGCACAATGCACCCCAGATAGTATGGGCAGCGGTAGGAATACAGTTGATGGCTACCCAACCGCCACCATTAATTTTCCCCATCAAGAACATATCGGTATAGGATCCAAAATTTTCGCCCATGACAAATGGTGATGCCGGAGCATAAACCCTGTAAAGCAACTCAGTAAGAATCAAGAGACCAAAGGAAATCCCAAGCTGGACCTTGATAGAATACCTCATCAAAAAATAAGTCACTAAAATCGTAAATGAGAGTTGGGTCAACACGTTCCATAATTCAAAAACCAATTTCTGGCTATAGACACAATGGAGTCCGGTACCAAAAAGGAAAAGTAACAGGCAACGTCTCAATATGTGCTGAGTTACTTTAGAACTTTTGCCCTCCATGGCCAGTCTTTTGTTAAGGGAAAAAGGCATGGCTACCCCGACAATAAACATGAAAAATGGCTGAATAAGGTCCCAAAACCGTAATCCATTCCATGGATGATGGGTAAACTGGGTAAAAACAGCATGTGCAAAACTATCGGAAGGAAAAGCATCCAATAAAGTTTGATAGACCCAAGCTGCTTCTGCAATTAATAAAAACATGGTCAGACCCCGGTAGGCATCCAGGGAGACCAAACGTTGGGATGGTTCAAGTGATTGGTTCGACATATTGGCGGTTAGGGATGGGTCAAGATAATTCTTCTGTAACTGAATAGACTGGGAGTACCGCTGTCCTCTACTTCCAAAATTAGATGTAACTCCTGCCCTGAACCTAATTGGGGCATTTGAAAGACAAGCTCCTCTCCAAAAGGATTATGGAATTCAAGGTTTCCGTTAAAATTACCTGCCTCTTTGTATACCCACCACCTAAATCTCAATTGATCCCCATCAGGGTCAAATGTTCCTTTGGCAGAAAGCCTGACAAAATCTCCCGCTTTTACTTTGCCAGTGGCCAATGCTTTCCCTTCATTGCCGTTGAGCAGGATAATGGGATTGTGGTTGGCTTCTCTGTATGTACCTGCTATGTTCCAGTCCATCCTGGCTGCAAAATCATGTTGATAAGCCTTTCTCCAACGCCAGATAGTAGCCTGATTGGATGCCTCCACTCTGCCATTAGGTAAAAGTACTTCATCTTGGGTATGCACAGAAGAAGTCCATATTTTATCTGCCTCTCCAAAGGACTTGTAATGCTCATACCTACCTGCCCAGCCTCCCCAAGCGGGACTTTTGTACCAGGCAAGCCCATTTTGGATCAAACCAATAAAGGAAGGGGTATCCCCCTCCATGATGTATTCGGACGGCAAATAATTTGCACCTAAAGGTCCATGGTTATCTCTTATGTTTTCCATCAGCCAGGGATTATCTACCAGTTCAAAATAGTAAAATGGTCCATTTTTATACCATTTATCCCCTGCTATTCCGGTCCATGTAGCCTTATAATATTCCCTCCAGTTATCCCCTGCACTGGCATCCACGATATAAAAGATTCCCGGAAAATTCTGCCTGATCCAAGGGCCGGCAAAATCCTGATCGGAAATGGCGTATACCTTTATTTTATCTACAAATTTCCTGACATCCGCCTCAGATCTGGTGTTTTTGACTTTCCATAATGCCTGGGCCAGACAATTAGCCCCGCCCCAAACAGAAATCCAAAGGGGCCTGTCATCCGCCTTATCCACTGCTTTGATCAACAATTCTGAGCCCGGAGAATCCTTCCCTTCCCCTACTCCTTCCATACTGTATAGTGGCAAATGTTCTTTGGTAATGCTCAACAAATATTCCATGGAAGGAAACCCTTCTGCATGTACCTCCAGGTTTGCATATATCTTGCCATAGTTTCTGATCAATTCCTCGATTTTATCTTTCCTTGTCTGATTCCTAAGGTGCGTGGAGGTAGTTGCTACTATTCCTTCCACATCGTATTCATTGGAATAAACAAGAAAACGGACCAGGGACTGTTGGTCATCAGGTTCATTGGTGATATCAGTAAGCACAAAGACCCGTTGTTTGACAGGCTCTTCAAAAGTCAGATGTGTTTGGGCTAGGATGATCTGGGAAAAAAGGAATAAAACAGGGAGTATAAACTTTTTCATAACGATAATGAATCGGGAAAGAAGTTACGAGCACTGCTTCAAGGTAATCAATAGGATGAATAACTCAAAGACGGAGATTATGAAAGATGATGGAAACCAAACAGATATTCTGTTCAATTTTTTAAAAGCCAGCAAAGATTTTATCTGAAAACAATGCCTTTTGGTTACCAAAACCTCTTTTCTTCTGGAAAATTCTCCAAGGCAGTTTTCATCTGATCATATCCCTTCTGTACAATTTCTTTCCAGCGGGTATCATCCAGCATCCCAATTCCCTTTAAGTCCAATTCCAGGTATAATTCGACCCCTGATTTAGTCATTTCCTGCTTTTGCCTGCTGTTTAAAGTAAGCGAATTGACCAAAATGGAGGAAATCCCAGGGATCCGGAATTTCTTCTTTCCTGTTATCTTGCTTAAAAGGAGCTTAGATGCAGAAGGGGTCTCGTCAAAATCAACAGGTTGTGACCTGAGCTGTGTCAGAGAAATGGCAATGATATGCTGAACAGGATAATTGTACATGGTCTCTATTGGAAGATTATCTACAACTCCTCCGTCCACATGAAGCTGCTTATCAATGACTACAGGAGGATAAATCCCAGGTATGGCGATACTGGCTTCTATCTGTTTCCATGCCAAACCTCTTTCATGAACCTTCGCAGAAGCGTTGGAGTAATTGGTAGAAACACAATAACTGCCCACCCAAAAATCTTCCAAATGGGCATTCCCCATCATCTTTTTCAGGTAGTTTGTCATTTTTCTACCGGACATGATAGAGATCAAGGGTATAGTGTAATCATTTTTTGTCAACTTGCTACTTGCCGAATCATGACTGTAAAAGTCGATCATTTTCCGGTCAAAGTCACAGAAAGAGGCCGTAAGTCCATAAAGAGCCCCAGCGCTGGTTCCCCCTAAAAAGTCAATTTCAACCCCATTGTCATAAAGGGCTTTAATCACCCCAAAATGGGCAAAACCCTTAGCTCCTCCCCCTCCAAGCACAAGGCCAATAGCCTTATTGGAAAGAATCCTGGCAAACCTCCTGATGTCAGGCCCATGGTTCTTTCGGTAATGAATATGCAGGTCAATCTTTCTGTCTTCAAACCAACGCCGTGTATTCTCCGGAAACTTAGCCTCCTCGGGGTGAAGCAGGAGCAAATAGATTTTTTTATTGAGGATGTTCTGTGAATATAAGTCCAGATGACGTTCTATCTCATGAATCTTACTGTCCGCATAAAAATCAGAAGCCAAAACTACCAAATCGGCATAAATAATACACCTGCGTGACCAGTCAAGATCTTCATCGTTACAGATCAAAAAATTCAGTCCCCCATGTTGCTCCAATGCATCATATACTTGCTGCAATTCCATTTCGGCATGGGAATCATGGTCCAAAATCTGGATACTGACATTCAAAGATTCAAACTGGACTTTGATTGCATCGGTATATCCAGCAATATCATTTTCTGATTGCAGATTTATAACCGCAATGTTTTTAGCAGGGGCCTCTAAGTGCTGCTGAAGCACATTCCTACGGAGCCTGTTTACCACAAAGCGGGTCAGTTTTGTAGAAAAAGCAGGAAATTTGGCCACTATCTCCAGGTATTCGTTTTCTTTCAGTTCCAATACGACAGATTTACGAATGGCCACCACACTGGCAGACCTTGGTTCGCCCATAAACAATGCAAATGCACCAATAGGCTCGCCTTCTCCTATATCCCCTAAGGCATGCAGGTGTCCATCTGACTGTGTGGCCAAAGCCCTAAATCTTCCTGAAAGAACGATATAAATTGAATTGTCAAGATCTCCTTGGTGGAATAAAAAACTTCCTGTATCCAGCTCTATAGCTTTGCCTTTTTCCAGAATTTGGGTCAATACTTCATCATCAAGTTCTCCTAATAGCTTGACTAAGATGGCACGGCTGTGGGGGTTGTGGTTAATGTTTGGGTCCAAGATTCTACTGTTTAATTAATTCTGTAACTTAAAGAATAATCCCCTCTATATCAATAAGGATTTCAATCCGGTATCCTATTTTATTATTATAGTCAAGCCATTTACTTGTCATGGCTAGGTAGACTTTGTTTTCATAAAGACTCTTCATAGAAGGTTGAGAAAATATTCAATCCAAAGGAAGGATGATAACAAACTGGGCAAACTGACCTGGGATGGATTCTACTTCCAAAGTTCCTCCATGTGCCTTCACGATATCATAGCTCAAACTCAAACCCAAACCTGTTCCTTGTCCGGTAGGCTTAGTGGTGAAGAATGGCTGAAAGATTTTGGATTTGATGGATTCAGGTATTCCATCTCCATTATCCCTAACTGAGATTTCAATAGCATCTTTTAATTTCTTGGTTTTTACGGTCACCAAAGGTTTAAATGATCCTTCTCCCTGCTCCTGCGATTTCTTCCGTTTTTGGTTGACTGCATAAAATGCATTGTTGATCAAATTCAAAAGCACCCTGCCCATATCCTGAGGCATCACTTCCAATTTGGGAAGTTTAGGATCCAGTTCAGCTTTAAAATCAGCCTGGAAGGATTTATCTTTAGCCCTTAGACCATGGTAGGACAAGCGCAGGTATTCATCTGCCAGGGCATTGAGGTCGGTAAGCTCTTTATTACCTGATCCCGTGCGACTGTGCTGCAGCATGCCTTTGACAATGGATTCGGCCCGTTTTCCATGATGTTTTATTTTCTCTAAATTCTGCTTTATATCCTCCAAAATCTCATCTTCCTCAGTCTTAAGTCTTGTCTCTTGATTCTTGTGTCTCAATTCTTGGATCTCTTCAATTAATTCTTCGCTGACCTCCGAAAAATTATTCACAAAATTCAAAGGATTTTGGATCTCATGGGCAATTCCCGCAGTCAATTCTCCGAGAGAAGCCATTTTTTCGGATTGGATCAGCTGGGCCTGGGTGGATTTGAGCTCTTCAAGTGATTTTTCCAGTTCGGCAGTTCGTTCATTAACCCTTTCCTCCAAAAGGAGGTTTTCAGCTTTGAGCTTTCGAGAGCGCCATTTTACGATGCCTGTAATTGCAGCACCAATGAGCAAGGCATAAAGAATATAAGCCCACCAAGTGGCATACCATGGAGGCAAGACCACAAAAGAATAGGTGGCCTCTTCACTGATTCTTCCCGTGTGGGCCATTGCCCGTACATGGAAGGTGTACGTGCCGGGAGAAAGGTTAGTGTACTCCTTGAATCGGTTGTCATTCCAGTCTACCCAATCCGGATCGAATCCTTCAAGGTAGGTCTGATACTTGGTTTTCTTTTCGTCTTCGAAGTAAGGTGCCGCAAACTCAAAGCGGTAGGAGTCTTCTTTTCTTTCAACAGGGGCTAGACCTTTGTTTCTACCATAAAAAGGCAAAGGAATCGTGTCGGTCTTGGTTTCAATCCTTCGGATCAATGTGAAGAATTCTTTATCTGTCTGATTGTCCTTTTTGGGATCGTACCGTATTAGTCCTTTAGGCGATCCAAACCACATAATGCTGTCCTCGTCTATAAAATCTACTTGCGATAAATACGGGGCTATGGAATTGAGTCTTTCATCTTTGACAAATTTCCCTTCAGTATTCCGTTTGAGGATAAACTTCTTTTTATCTGTTGATTCAAACCAAAGAATCCCTGATTTTACCATGTTGAAGTCGTAAAGATCCTTTTCCAATAAACTAAAGTCTTCTGTGTATTCAAATTTCCCATCCTCAGGTGAATACTTCTGCATGCCCTGACGGGAAGTCATATAAAACTCTCCATCAATCATGGAAAAAGAAGCCGAAGGGTCTACCTCAAAAACAGTCGGTTTGATGATCTGATTTCCTATGGATTCCACCCCATTTGCCTCTATTTCCAGTACATATAGCTTTCCTTGACCATTTGTAAAGATTTTTCCATCTTTTCCTTCAGTAAAATTGTTTGAAATTGGGCCTATTCCCGGAACTTTTCCCCTTAATTCCCAAGGAAATTGTTTGGAAAGGCCCCTTTCGTAGAGTAGTATTCCAGAGTGGGTTCCAATCAAAAGAATACTGGGGTAATCTTTTGGGATAATTGCAGAGATTGGGCGAATTCCGTCTTTTGGAAAATCCAAACGAATGGCTTTACCATCCCGAATTACCTGCAAACTTAGTCCAGGAACAATCAAATCTTCCCCATCACCCAACAATTCAACAATTTCTCTATTCTCATTTTGCAAGCCTGATTTGAATTCCCTTTCGATCGCATCAAATTTGATCAAACCAGTATTGGTCCCTAAATAGAGTTCATCCCCTTTTTTTTCGATGGAACGAACTGCTGAGTTGATCCCCAAGTCTTTTCCAAAACTAAGAATCGGAGAATCTATAGCTATCCTGGCCATACCGTCCTCCATTGTTACCCAAAGCCCATTGTTTTTTTCAAGGTAAACACCTGTTACTACATCCGAATTTAAGCCTTGGTCAGATCCTATCCTTTTGAGTATTTCCCCTTTGGGATTCATGATCACTACCCCCCCACCTAAGAAGCTGAGGACATAGTTTCCCTTATGGGGTATAGCATCGTAAAGTTGATTTCCTTCTTTGATCAGTAGGTCTACTTCGGTGGGAAACTTTGTGAAAACTCCTTTTTCCAAAAAGTAAAACCCAGTGTTTGGTCCTCCAACAAGTATAGCATTACCGCCTTCTTCTGGATAAATAACCATAACACGTACAGCTTCTTTTTCAAAAATAAATTCTGTACCCGGGATCAACTTTAATTCATCACCCTCCAACAGAAATAAGCCTCGTTCAACTTGACAGACATAAAATTGATTTCCAACGAGGAAACTCTTAAGAAAACGTGTTTCTGACTGCCAAGATTTTAGGGATTTTAAAGCGAAATCTTCCCCCAATTCCAACCTGATGATGTAATTCGGACTTCTAAGTAGTATAAATTCTTCCAAAAAGAATATTTCAAAGATTACTTGGCCTGATTTAAGTTCTTCAGGAATTAGGTGAAGGAGTGAAACTGCCCTCGCTTCACCTTTTTCGTCAACTTCTAGATAACCAAAATCAAGGCCCGCATAAAAAATTCTTCCCTTGCTATCCTTTGCCAGACTTCTAATGGTTACATAATTCCTAATGTTAAAAATAGACCGCCAGGAAACCCCGTCATATTCATAAAGTCCACCTGTCGTTCCAAAATACATCAGTCCAGCCTCGCTCTGTATGGCAGCCCAGACTTGAGGGAATCCCCCATACTCCTCGGTGGTATAAGTGGTGACAGGAAGTCTTCCTACCTTTTCATAGATGGACTGGGCCAAGATGGATCTAGGCAAGAAGATCCACAGGAAAATGCAAAAGAGCGAAAATATGGTTTTGGTGGTATGCATAGTCATTGTTTAAAATTCAAATCGGTAAGCTTATATTAAATATGGTTCCTAGTCCTTCTTGGGATTCAACACTAATCTCCCCTCCATGCGCCTTCACGATATCATAACTCAGACTTAATCCCAATCCTGTGCCCTGACCTGTAGGCTTGGTGGTGAAGAAAGGCTGGAAGATTTTGGATTTGATGGATTCCGGTATTCCATCTCCATTGTCCGTAATTGTAATTTCTATGGCACCTTTTAATTTTTTGGTCTTTACGGTTACCAAAGGTTTAAATGATCCTTCTCCATGCTCCTGCGATTTCTTCCGTTTTTGGTTTACTGTGTAGAAGGCATTGTTGATCAGGTTCAAAAATACCCGGCCGATATCCTGTGGCATCACTTCTAACTTGGGCACATTGGGATCTAGGTCAACTTTAAAGTCCGATTGGAATGATTTGTCCTTGGCTCTCAATCCATGATAAGACAATCTTAGGTACTCATCTGCCAGGGCATTGAGGTCTGTAAGCTCCTTTTTCCCTGATCCAGTCCGGCTGTGCTGCAACATGCCTTTGACTATGGATTCGGCCCGCTTTCCATGATGGTTGATCTTTTCAGAATTTTCCACTATATCTCCCAATATATTTTTGGCCTCATCTAAATTTCCTTTTCCAAGTTCTTCTTTGGCCTCCAAAACCAATTCTTTGTTCAACTCAGAAAAATTATTGACAAAATTCAGCGGGTTCTGGATCTCATGAGCGATACCTGCTGTGAGTTCACCGAGAGAAGCCATTTTTTCGGATTGGATCAGTTGGGCTTGGGTGGATTTGAGCTCTTCAAGTGATTTTTCCAGTTCGGCAGTTCGTTCATTAACCCTTTCCTCCAAAAGGAGGTTTTCAGCTTTGAGCTTTCGAGAGCGCCATTTTACGATGCCTGTAATTGCAGCACCAATGAGCAAGGCATAAAGAATATAAGCCCACCAAGTGGCATACCATGGAGGCAAGACCACAAAAGAATAGGTTGCTTCTTCACTGATTCTTCCCGTATGGGCCATTGCCCTTACATGAAAGATGTAAGTCCCAGGTGAGAGATTTGTATACTCCTTGAAGCGGTTGTCATTCCAATCTACCCAATCCAGATCAAAGCCTTCCAGATAGGTTTGGTATTTGGTTTTTTTCTCCTCTTCAAAATAGGGAGCCGCAAACTCAAAGCGGTAGGAATTCTCTTTTCGTTCTACAGCTGGCACATCCTTTTTTCTACCGTAAAAAGGAAGGGGAATCGTATCGGTCTTGGTTTCTATCCTTCGGATCAATGTGAAGAATACTTTATCTGTCTGATTGTCCTTTTTCGGATCGTAGCGTATCAGTCCTTTGGGAGTACCAAACCATAGAATACTGTCCTCGTCAATATAGTCCTCGAAGGACAAATAGGGAGCTAGGGAATTGGGCTTTTCGTCTTTGAGAAATTTCCCTTCTGCATTACGCTTGAGGATATGTTTCTTTTTGTCAAATGATTCATACCAGATTACTCCGGATTTGTGTTGATAAAAATCAATCAAATCCTTTTCCACTAAGCTAAAGTCATCAGTGGGCACAAATTTCCCTTCCTTGGAAGAATATTTCTGCATGCCATCCGAAGAAGTTTTATAAAACTCCCCATCCACCAAGGAAAAACTATCTTCATACATATTGGATTCAAAAGAAGCAACTTTTATTTTCGTCGGATCTCCTTTTTCAAGACCGATTTCACCTGTAGTTAAACTATATATTTTTCCTAGACTTAAAGTAAAAATGGTTCCATCCTTGTCTTCAAAAAAGTAGCTTGAAAAAGATTCAATACCAGGAACATTTCCCTTATACTCCCAAGGAAAATCTTTTGAAAGCCCCCTCTGATAAACCATAACCCCATTTGTCGCAGTGACTAACAGGAGATTGGGGTTGTTTTTTGAAATAAAAAGTGAACGTGCATAATTACCTTCTTTACCTGTATAAAATCCAATGGCCTTCCCATTCCGGATTACCTCCAAAGAACCTCCATTCGTAACTATTAAATCTTCCCCATCGGTCCATAAATCGGAAATAGTAAAATTACCAATTCGGGGGACTTGTTTGAATTGCTTATCTGAAGGCTCAAATTTCAGCAGCCCAGTGTTGGTTCCCAAGTAAAGTTTTTCACCCTGTTTCTCGATAGACCTGACGGCTGAATTGATCCCCAAGTCCTTTCCAAAGGTTTGTATAGGAGAATTGATCCCGATCCTTGCCATTCCATCTTCAGTCAGGGCCCATAGGCCTTCATTTTGGTCTAGGTAAACATTTATCACTACATTCGAAGGTAGGTTTTGGTCAGATCCCATCCTTTTAAGGATTTCTCCTTTGGGGTTCATTATCACAATGCCCGCTCCATGGAAGGTGAGGATATAGTTTTCCTGAAAGGTTATGGCAGATCTAAGCTGATTCTCTTTTATCAATTGATCCACCTCGGTTGGAAACTTGGTTAAAACACTTCCTTCTAAAAGATAAAAACCAGCCATTGCTCCACCCAAAAGTAGAGATGTGCCTTTATCGCCAAGATAAGGAAGTATGACTGAAAGAAGGACCTTTCCAAAGATTTCCGTATTTGGAATCAACTTTATGTCCTCTCCCTCCAACCGGTAAAGCCCCCTTTCAGCTTGCTGCACATACAATTGATTTTCCACTAAGAAGCTCATACCAAATCGTGTTTCTGCCTGCCAGGATTTCAATGACTTCAGTGTCAAATCCTCATGCAGCTCCAACCTGATGAGCTGATGATTCCTGGTTCTAAGCAGGATAAATCCATTCAAATAATGAATTTCCCAAGCAGGAAAGTTTGAACGAAGCTCCTCCGGGATCAGATGAAGCAGGGAAACGGCCCTAGTTTCTCCGCTTGGGTCAGCTTCCAAGTAGCCGAAATCCCCGCCTGAATAGAATATGCGGCCTTTGGCATCTTTTGCAAAGCTTGTGATTTCGTAAACTTCTTTGCTTTTAAACAGTGAGCGCCATGAGACTCCATCATATTCATGTAATCCCTGATTAGTACCAAAATACATCAGCCCATCCTTACTTTGGATTGCCGAAACTACCACAGGATGTCCGCCATACTCCTCGGTGGAATAAGCTGTTACCGGAAGCCTTCCGACCTGCTCGTAGATGGATTGGGCAAATAGGATGGATGGCACATAAATCCAACAGGTAAGGAAAAGAAAAAGAAAGGTTTTATGCAGTTGATGGGCCATAGTGTTAAATGTTAAACTAAGATTTTTTAATCTAAAATTTTAATCGCCCTGAAATACATCGCAGAGGACAAAAAAGCTGATCTTATTCCCCTACTCCTGAACCTAAAGAACCACCTGTGTTGAGGACTATAAGTTGTGTTGGACGGGTATATTTAAGCGTCCGGATGGTAGTCAGTTATTTTAATTAAAAACGCAGTTGAGTAAAGATGCTGGATAAAAATGAAAATTTTCATGAGACCGGGTTTAAAAGGAGAATATTTTACTTGAACCACATCAATTTAAGTAATCTTCTGAAAATCTTCAAATTATTCACACAAACATTAAGTCAATCTCCCAAAATCTTCCTCCTTCCAACAAAAAAGTAACCAAACCCTTATCCGGAGAACCAATTTCTCTGGCTCCCTTTGGCAATTTTTCTTTTTGGGGTAAAATCAGTTGGACCTGCACTCCCAATGGAAGCTTTAACCTTAACTTCCTTTTTCCTTTTTTTCCCCTGCACTCAAATTCCAAGGGACCTTGGCAAGTATGGTAAGTCAGTTGTAACCTTTCCAATGTTGCCATTTGGGGTCTTACCTGTACCAAAGTGCCTCCCGGTTGCAGCACTTTAATCCCTGCAAAACACATGTATGCGGCATAAAACGGTGCTATTCCCGCATGACTCAATTGGTTCTGTGTATCTTTTTCAGCATGCCAATGTTCCTGGATGGTATTGTTTTCCCTCACAGAAAGCATAGGCAACCACCTTTGATCAAAGTCTTGGATTATCTCCTCTGTATTCCCCAAAGCAGCCAAGGTCCAATAAGGCCAAATAACATTGGCCGGATAACACCTTCCCAATCTGCTTGGCCGGGATGTCAATTCCTTTAAAACTTTCGTTTTTGCACTTTCTGGCACAAAACCTCCCAACACCCAGTGGGCCAAAGACCTTTCACAGGTTCTCATTTCGCCATCTTCTCCCATCCAGGGCAAGTTGATAATCAAAAGATTCTCACTGGGCAGAAAGAATTTTTCTTCGACTTTTTGAGCCAGTAGATATGACAGGTCAAGCATTTCTTTTTCAAGATCAAGAATACCAAATTCCCCTGCCAAAGAAGAAAGCGCCTGCTTAAGCATGGATGCCACATACAGATTATAAGCGCATTGCTTGTCCCTTGTCGCTTTGTAAGAATCCGTATCCATCCAAATGGCATTTACGCCGAGGTTATCCACGGGAAGCAGGCCATCTTCTGCAATGGAATTTTTGATCAATTGATAAAAGCGCAACAACCTTGGGAAAGCCTCCTCCAGGCCTTCTTTTTTGCCCGTATACAGATAATGATGCCAACAGTCAAAACAGAAACCAACACTATGGTCAAGCAAGACGCCCCATGGGGTCAGCTCCAACTGCCTTTGGGCCAGCCGGTTCAATCGGTCATAGGCAGGCCAACTGTCCATAAAAAAACCCTCTAAAGTCATCCCTTGGCTATAGGTATCAACAAAACGGGAAGGGAGCTGACTTTCTCCAAAACCAAAATGCAGGGCATGGACTATATGCCCAATGTCGCCGCTGTATTGCTGCCTTTCCCTCCCTACACAATCCACTATGGTTTCATGGCTGTTGTTCCTAACCGTATTGATGGAGGCACTCAGCAGTTTATTGAAACCAGCATGAGAAGATTGTACCATTGGCTGAAAAGGGAAATCATATAATCTTCGCAGTATTCCGACATCAGTAATTTTTATTGGACCTTCTGAATGGTGAATATGCAATTGTATCCACTTGACACTCTCATAATCAAATGTCATCAAGCTATTTTCACCTTCTTTGCAGATAAATCTTGTCCAGGAATTGAAATTGTTATTGATCAGGGCTGGGCCACCGTTTTTCAACAATTCATGCCCCTGCTGTACCATCAGTTCTACTACCGTACCTTCACTGCAATCCATGGAAAAATAAGGCCATCCAATTACCTGTTCCTCCAATTCGAATGAAAGCACCAGGCCCTGACTTTCTCCTTTTGGAGCTTCAAAATGCCAGGTATCGCTTTGCTCAGTAAATCCACCGATGATCTCCGCAATTTCAAAGGAATTTTCGGTCTTAAAATCAAAATATTCTTCAATACCTGTATGCCATTGAAGGACATGTGCTTCTTTCAGACGGATATCCATGACCTGCTTTTCTATAAGCATAGGAACTGATCGCTTTCTCAACTGTGTCTGCTGATTTCCCCCACTGTCATACAGGTAGTCAGAAATTGAAGAACTTAGGGCAGTTTTATTGCCATCCCTTGAAAAAACTTTGGCTTTCCTCCAAGTGCGGTCCTCCTGAAAACCAGCAGCGTTCCAACCCATTGGATAAAGCCTGTTATCGAATTCTTCCTGAAGTGCCCTCAGGTACCAGCGCTTGTACTTTCCCGCCGGCCAACTTTTTGCCTGTTGCACTGACCAATTCCCGTCACTTACTATTATTTCCTTCTCCCCATCTTCATAATGGATTTCGAGTTTGAAAATAAACCCTGCCTTGCCGGCAGGCCAGGCGCCATCACCAAACCCAAAATAAACTACAGTGGCTCCTATCACATTTTCCCCAAGCTTCAAATCCCTGGAAAAATCTACCAGATCAGCTTCTGAATATCTTGGGTCTGCAGGAGCCGGGCCAAATTGTATTCTTTCCCCATTCAAAAACAACAAATACCTTCTCTCTCCCAAAATCCAACCATGGGCAGATTGGACAGGTTTGCTAATCTGAATAACCCTCCTGAAATGAAAAAATGAATTGGGAAGTATCCGTTCTGCGGGATACCAGATCCAAGCTGCCGGAGAGAGATCCAACTCCTTTATTTTGGGAAGAAAAAATGGCTCAAACTGAAGCTTCCCTTTTTTGAATATCAGGGGTCTTACAGGCTCTGAGGCCCTCAAAACCGATGAAGGCAAAAAACCAAGTGCCCCAGCACTGGAAACAAATCCCAAAAATCCCCGTCTGCTAAGTTTATTCATTTTACCTTGTTCTCAAAAGTTTATACCAATGCATTTTTTCCGCAATAAAAGTTAGAAAAACTTTTCTGCTTTTAATACTTCTGCTATTGGATCCAGGTATTGGACCTGATCTGCATTGACTTTTGCTCATTTCCCTTTTCTCAAAAAGAGATGACCTCTGCAAGGTCAGATGGCCCTGTTTTCAACATGGTTAATTTTTAAATTTCATAATACCGGCTTTCAATTAGGCACACGCAAAACCCTCTTGATGTAAATCATGGTAAAAAATGATTTAGGTCATGATTTTTAAGTACTTATCTGGATAACTTGACCCAAAATGAAGGATTCTTTGCTCACTTTAAATATTTCCAGCCATGAATGACCTAAAATCACACTCCACACTTTCTGAAGCAGAAGAGATGTTAAATATCGCTCAGGAAGAGTTGTGCAGACCTGCAGAGGATGTGGTACACTACAATGTGTGCAAACATGCCTACAAAGCCATTGAAAAATACTTGACAGGATTTCTGATCAACCATGGGGTCCACATCCAAAATTCCACTTCTATCAAGGAACTGCTCAACCAATGCCGAAAGATAGACCCCAAATTCAATGACCTGAACCTGAATCCGCTGATGGACGAAGACCATGCAGATAAGCTGATGATCAATCTGCATACAGCTTTAGAGTTTATTAAAACTGCCAAACAAACCCGTGGACTTGTCGGCCTAAACTGATTTGAGAAACAGGCTACTGGTCCATTTTACAAAATGGCGCATTTCCTATGTCTATCCCTGTGCTGTTTTGATGTTTAAAACAGCGCTATTTTCTTTTTTTTCTTCAATCTGACAACCCAAAACTGTCATGGAAAACAAAAATAAAACATTCAAATACCCTGGAGTAAGAGTTGCAATGGATGGAAATACCGTTGCTATCATGTGTGAAAGGGAATCCTCTGATGCTGCAGGCGCCTATCCGATCACCCCTTCTACACAGATGGGTGAATATTGGGCTGAAGAAGCGGCAAAAGGCCATCTGAACATATCAGATCGGCCTTTGATTTTTATCGAACCTGAAGGGGAGCATGCAGCTGCGGCAGTTACGGCGGGATTATCCATGACAGGACTGCGGTCTACCAATTTTTCTTCCGGCCAGGGCATTGCGTATATGCATGAATCCCTTTATGCAGCGGTGGGAAAAAGACTGACCTATGTGCTGAATATTGGGGCAAGGGCTATCACCAAATCCACCCTGAATGTCCATGCCGGCCATGACGATTACCATGCCATTGACGATACCGGATTTTTTCAACTTTTCGCCAAAAAAGCCCAACATGTGGCAGACTTGAATATCATTGCCCATAAAATAGCGGAATTGGCCTTAAACCCTGGGGTTGTCGCCCAAGATGGCTTCCTGACCACCCACCTGATCGAATCCCTCCTATTGCCTGAGCGTGATCTTATCATGGAATACCTGGGCCGTCCGGATGATATCATTGACACGCCCACTCCTGCCCAAAGGATCATCTACGGAGACAAGCGCCGTAGAATTCCTGAATTATGGGATGTGGACAATCCCATGATGGCTGGAATTGTACAAAACCAGGACTCCTATATGCAGAGTGTAGCTGCTCAAAGACCCTTCTTCTTTGACCATATCAAGGAACTTACCGACCAGGCTTTTGAAGAGTATTACCAACTCACCGGAAGAAAATATGGAAGGATAATGACCTATAAAGCAGAAGATGCAGATTACCTGATCCTGGGTCAGGGAAGTGTGGTTTCCAGTGCGGAGGCCGTGGTGGATTATCTAAGAAAAACAAGAGGAATAAAAGTAGGAGTCGTAGACCTGGTGATGTTCAGGCCTTTCCCGGCAGATCTCCTGGGCCATATTTTAAAAGGAAGAAAAGGAGTCACCATCTTGGAAAGATTGGATCAGCCTTTGGCAGAAGATGCACCGATTATGCGGGAAACAAGGGCTGTCATCACCAAATGTCTGGAAAACGGTAATTATAAAAAGGATAAACCTTACCCGGAATTGGCATCATATTCCCCCAGCGATATGCCTCCCCTCTATTCGGGGTCTTTTGGAATGGGCAGCAGGGATTTACAACCTGAGGGCATTATTGGTGCAGTTGAAAACATGCTTCCGGATGGAAAACATAAAAAACAGTTCTACCTGTCCATTGATTTCATCAGGGAAAATGCCTTTTCCCCAAAACAAAGGGTCCATCAGGAAAGCATTCAGGATGCCTACCCCTTCATCAAGGATCTGGCAATCCACGGCTCAGAAAATCCCAACCTTATGCCCAAAGGAGCCATCACCGTCAGGTTCCATTCCATTGGAGGCTGGGGAGCCATTACGACTGGCAAAAACCTCGCTATGACTTTGTTTGACCTTTTGGGTTATGACATCAAGGCAAATCCGAAATACGGTTCTGAAAAGAAAGGCCAGCCCACTACTTACTATCTGGCAGCAGCTCCGGAACCTATCAAGATCAACTGTGAATATTTCTTCGTGGATGTGGTACTGTCACCGGATCCAAATGTATTCAAACATACCAATGCCCTTGCAGGGCTTAAAAACGGCGGAACCTTTATCATCCAGAGTGAGAAGAAAACAGCAGATGAAGTTTGGGCCGATATCCCCAAACACTATCAGAAAATAATCATTGAAAATGAAATCCGCATCTTTTATGTGGATGGATTCAAAATTGCCAGAGAAGAAGCTACCGATCCCGAACTTCAGCTCAGAATGCAGGGCATTGCCTTCCAGGGAGCATTTTTCGCTGCCTCACCGCTAATGGAAAAGGCAGGCTTAAATGACGAAGCATTGCTCAAAGCCATTGAAGAACAGTTGCAGCACAAATTTGGCAGCAAAGGCCAAAGAGTGGTGGATGACAACATGCGTGTGGTCAAACGGGGATTTGATGAAGTTTACGAAATCAAAAATAAAGTTTTGGGTGCGCAAACCGAAAAAAGCAATGGACATGCCACCCCTCCCATCCCCTCCATGCTCAAAGACAGTCCGGTCTCTGCATCCAAACTCAGCGATATCCACCGTTTTTGGGAGCAGACAGGCTATTTCTATCAAACCGGACAAGGCAACGACAACCTGACTGATCCCTTTATCGGGTTGAGCGTGATGCCGGCTGCTTCATCTCTTTTCAGGGACATGACGGGAATTCGGTTTGAACACCCAGAGTGGATTGCCAATAATTGTACTGCGTGCGGCAACTGTTATACTGTATGTCCGGACACCGCCATCCCAGGATTGGTAAGTGAATTGTCCGATGTATTGGACACCATTTTGAAAAGGGTGAAAAGAAAACACGACAAACTCGAATTTCTACCCAAAGCCGTCAAACAATTGGAACCAAGGGTCAGGGCACTTTTCAATGAGCCCCATGGTGAGGCCACGGTCAATAACCTGATCAATGAAGCCATTGACGAAATGAAAGGCCAGGAGAAGAAAGAATCTCTGCTGAGTACCGAACTGGAATGGTTCAGGGAAGAATTAGGGGATTTTCAATTTGCATTGACCAGGCCCTACTACGACCTCAATGAAAAGAAACAGCCGGGCAGCGGGGGATTGTTCAGTATCACTGTAAATCCAACTACCTGTAAAGGTTGTATGGAATGTGTTGCCGTCTGTAATGATGATGCACTCAGGATCGTCAAACAAACCGATGAGTCGGTGGCACGCCTCCGGGAAGAATGGAGTGTTTGGTCTGATTTGCCCAATACCCCTAAAAAATACCAGCGTATTGATAATCTTGAAGAAAAAATAGGCCCCTTGGAAACCATTTTACTGGACAAAAATGCCTACCAAAGTTTTGCCAGCGGGGATGGGGCCTGCCTGGGCTGTTCCGAAAAATCAGTTGTGCATCTTTTTATAGCCACAGTAGAATCTTTGATGATGCCAAGGGTGGAGAAACATGTAGCTTACCTCCAGGAACTGATTGAAAATCTGGAAAAACATATCCAATTACGGCTCATGAAAACCGTGAATGTGGTGGATGCCGATCTGATGTCGAGAATTGTATCTGAGATGAAAGGAAGTGACCTTACCATGTCTTCCATAGCCAGCCGTTTGGAGTCAGAAAAGGGAACTGAGCCTATCGATCAGGATTGGTTACGTGAGACTACACAGATATTGGCAGGACTGAAACATTTATTGTGGAAATACACCCAGGGAACGACCAACAAAGGACGTGCTAACATGGGTATGGCCAATGCTACCGGATGTACTTCAGTATGGGGTAGCACCTATCCCTATAACCCTTACCCTTTCCCATGGGCGAACCATTTGTTCCAGGACAGCACTTCTTTGGCAATGGGCATATTTGAAGGCCATATGGCCAAAATGGCAGATGGCTTCAAACTCATCCGCAAAGCGGAAATGGAACTGAAGGGGAATTATAATCCAAGAGATCAAAAAGATTTCTTTACATATTTCAATTGGGAACAGTTTAGCGATGATGAATGGAAATTGTGTCCTCCAGTAGTCGCTTTGGGAGGAGATGGTGCCATGTATGACATCGGTTTCCAGAACCTTTCCCGAATGATGGCTTCCGGCAAACCTATCAAGGTGGTAGTAGTAGACACCCAGGTCTATTCCAATACCGGTGGGCAAGCCTGTACTTCTGGATTTATCGGGCAGGTATCTGATATGGCACAGTTTGGAAAAGTTTGGAAAGGAAAACCTGAACCAAGAAAAGAAATCGGACTGATCGCCATGGCCCATAGAAACACTTATGTGATGCAGTCCACTTTGGCCAATACCAGCCACATGATCGAAGGATTTATCGATGGCTTGATGGCTAGAAGACCTGCCCTTTTCAATTTGTACACCACTTGCCAGCCAGAGCACGGCGTAGCCGATGACCTTGGAGCACATCAGGCCAAACTGGCAGTTGAATCCCGGGCCTATCCGTTGTTCAGGTATAACCCTGACAAGGGAGTGACACCTCAGGAAGCCTTTGACCTGGAAGGAAACCCTGCCCTGGAAAAAACATGGCCTACCTATGAACTCAAGTACCTTGAAAATGGCAGGCAGAAAACCATGGAGGTGGCAATGACCTTTGCGGATTTTGCTTTGACGGAGGCACGGTTCAGGAAACATTTCAGAAATGCGCCAAGAGACACTTGGAATGAAAACATGGTGGTACTGGAAGAATTCCTGGAAATGGAAGAGGCTGAAAGAGAAGGGAATTCCCTTTCATCTGGGCAGTAGACCGAAAGCAACACCTGACAAGGGTCCTGGTCTCCAAAACTATGGTACACTCCTGCGAAGAACGCCGTGACTTTTGGGTTATGCTGAAAGCAATAGCCGGGGTAAAAGCTGAAAAAGCAACTCCTGTGGAAGATCTGGAAAACAAAATAAGAACAGAAGTAGTGGGCAGGATTGCCAAAGGTCTGATGAAATTGGCAGGAGATAATGGGATGGGAATCATGGATTTGACTTTAGAGGAAAGCAAAAAGGAAAATCCGAATATTCCAGCACCTTCTCCCAATGGAGAATATCTTGCGCCATGGTTGGAAACAGATTTCTGTACCTCCTGTGATGAATGTATCAAAATCAACCCCAATATTTTCGCCTATAACAACGATAAAAAAGCTTATATCAAAGATCCAAATGCAGGCCCGTATTCTGACCTGGTAAAAGCTGCAGAAAAATGTACTGCCGGCGTCATACATCCCGGATTGCCTGCGGACAAAAACGGACCGGACATGGAAAAATGGATCAAGAGAGGCGAAAAATTCAATTGATCCCATGTTCCTGCTGGCTAAAAATACCTTTTCACATGGAATTCATCCACCTGAAAACAAGGAGGAGACAAACCGACTGCCCATCCGGCAATTCCCGTTTGCTCCCCTGATCATCCTACCTATGCAACAGCATATAGGGACGCCTTCACAGATCATTGTGAAGGAAGGACAGGAAGTGGCAAGGGGTCAATTACTGGCCAAAGCCAATGGCTACATGTCCGTCCCTTTGCATTCCCCGGTATCGGGAAAAATAAGGAAAATTGCCAATGTCCCGGTCATTTCAGGTCAAATGGTCCCGGGCCTCTACCTGGAGCCATTCCCCTTTTCCGGCCAGGAAATATCGGAGGGCAAACCTATTCCACTTTCTGCCAGTCCTGAGGAGATCTTACAGGGAATTCAGGATGCCGGTATAGTTGGATTAGGAGGGGCAGCATTTCCAACACATGTAAAGCTCAAAATTCCGGAAGGAAAAAAATGTGACCATCTTCTCATCAATGGAATTGAATGTGAACCTTACCTCACTACCGACCACCGGGTGATGTTAGAGCAGGCAGATGATATTTTCATGGGTATTAGGTATTTATTGAAAGCCACTGGTGCCAAGGAAGTAATCATTGGCATTGAGGCCAATAAACTGGATGCGGCAGAACATTTATCGGGTAAAATACCGAAAGATTTACCTGTAAGCGTTCAGGTTGTTCCTGTAAAATATCCTCAAGGAGCGGAGAAAATGCTGATTACTTCAATCCTGGGAAAAGAAGTTCCCTCAGGAGGCTTACCTATCGACGTAAATACCGTTGTCGTCAATGTAGCCACCACCGCCGAGATTGGGAGGTTATTACCACATGGACAGGGAATTCAGGAAAGGGTTATTACCATCACCGGTCCTGCCATCAGTAAAAAGGGAAATTACCTCATCCCTATTGGAACCCCACTCCGGTATATACTGGAACAGGTAGGTGCAAGTAAAGACATATGTGAAGTATTTATGGGAGGTCCCATGATGGGCGTCTCAGCATCAAGTCTGGATATATCTATAGTCAAGGGAACTTCAGGAATTGTGGTGTTTGGGGAAAATGACACCAAAAAAACAGAGAAAATCTATCCCTGCATCAAATGTGGCGCTTGTGTAGATGCCTGTCCCCTTTTCTTAAACCCCTCCAAACTTGGGATATTGGCAAAATCCGAAGCCTATGAAACCATGGTTGAGGAATACAACCTGATGGATTGCTTTGAATGTGGGTCATGCACCTACGTTTGTCCCTCCAATATCCCCTTGGTACAATATTTCCGCTTATCCAAGGGAATTATCCGAAAAAGGAAAGCCAACAGTCAAAAAAGCAATGTTTAGCAAGACCCTACATATCAGTTCCTCTCCCCACATCAAAAAAGATGTCAGCACGGATCTCATTATGAAAAATGTGGTCTATGCCCTTTTGCCAGTGGTCTTGTTTTCCATATATGCTTTTGGGATCAATGCCTTACTGGTCATTGCCACTTCCGTCTTTGGTTGCTTGTTGACAGAACACCTGCTTTGTAGGTGGTCCAATAGGGAAAGTACCATTTCTGATTGGTCCGCAGTGATAACCGGAATTCTTTTGGGACTTACTTTACCACCGATTTTTCCCCTTTGGATGACTTTTCTTGGAGCCGTATTGGCCATAGGTTTGGGAAAATTTGTTTTCGGAGGATTGGGATATAATGCATTTAATCCTGCGCTCGTGGGCCGTGCTTTCCTACAGGCTGCTTTCCCTGTTGCCATTACCACCTGGCATCCATCTTTCTTGGAAGACAGGTTTTTCCATATTTCCAAATCTGTTCTTGCCCTTCCCTTTGCTGAACCAATAGTAGATGGAATTTCGGGTGCTACCCCACTTTCAGCGTTCAAATTTGATAAAATAACTGCTGAAACCTCAGACCTTGCCCTGGGACTGATCAGTGGCTCTATTGGAGAAACCTGCTCCTGGATTATTGTGCTGGGAGGAATTTATTTGATTTATAGGAAAATGATGAACTGGAGAATACCTGTAGCCATACTTGCCACAGTTTACCTTTTGAGCGGGATCTTATTTCTCCTTGACAATCAGGTATACCCCTCCCCACTCTTTATGCTTTTCTCTGGTGGTTTGATGTTGGGTGCTGTATTTATGGCAACCGACATGGTCGGATCTCCCATCACCCCTCTTGGCGTATGGATCTATGGGGTTTTTATAGGCCTTTTGATAGTGGTCATACGGATTTGGGGCGGGCTTCCTGAAGGTGTGATGTATGCCATTTTGTTGGGCAATGCGCTTACCCCACAAATTGACAAAATAATCAGGCCTAGGGTTTATGGTACAAAAAGATAGCAAGATGGATACAAAAAAGACCATACCGACCCATCAAGAAAACTCTCAGGGAAGTAAAAAAATGCTGACCGCGATGGTAGGTATCGGTGTTTTCTGTGCCCTACTGATCGTGTTGACCTATGAAGGAACAAAGGAAAGGATAGAAAGACTCAAAGCCGAAGCCCTGGAACAGGCGGTATTCAGGGTATTGCCGGGAATAAGCCAAACCAAAATATTTGAGCTGACAGATGATGGAAACTTTATCCCTTCAGATGGGAAAGACCGCAGTAAAAAACTGGTTTATGCGGGGTTTGGAGACGATGGAACTCTTAAAGGGATAGCCATCGAGGCAAGCGGACAGGGCTATGCAGATGTCATACGGATTTTGTACGGATACAATCCCTTCACCCAAACCGTGGTAGGAATGTATGTCCTGGAAAGCAAGGAAACCCCCGGATTGGGAGATAAGATTGAAAAAGATGAAAATTTCCTGTCCAATTTCAAGGCCCTCTCGGTAGCCCTTTCAGAAGATTTGACAAGGATTGAAAATAGGGTCGTTCCAGTAAAGCAGGGCAGTAAAACAAATCCCTGGGAAGTAGATGGAATCACGGGAGCGACCATTTCATCAAGGGCAATCGGACACATTATTGGAGAAAGTTCTGCTACAATAATTCCATTGATATACAATCAGTTGGAAAAATTTAAACTGGATTGAAATGAGTACTGGGATAACAAAAAATACGGAACTGAAAAATACACCAAGCTCCACTGATGAATTCATCAAAGGGCTTTGGCGCGAAAATCCGGTATTTGTTCAGGTATTGGGCATGTGTCCTGTGTTGGCAGTTTCCAATACTGCCCAAAATGCCCTTGCTATGGGGCTGGCAACGGCATTTGTCTTGCTGATGTCCAATATCTTGGTTGCATCCCTGCGGAATTTTATCCCCAAACAAGTAAGGATAGCTTCCTTCATCCTGATCATTGCCACATTTGTAACCATTGTGGATTATGCCATTCAGGCCATCAGCGTGGACCTACACAAAAACCTGGGGGCATTTATTTCACTGATTGTTGTCAATTGCCTGATCCTGAGCAGGGCTGAGGCCTTCGCATCCAAAAATAGCATTGGGAAATCAATCATGGATGCCCTTGGAATGGGCCTTGGCTTTGTTTTCGCCTTGTTTTGTCTGGGTGCTGTACGTGAGTTATTGGGCAATGGCACCCTGTTCAACATTGAAATCTTCCCCGGATCCTTCCAGGAATGGATTATCATGATCTTGCCTGCCGGTGGATTTTTCACCCTGGCGCTTTGGCTATTACTGTTCAATTTCTTCAAATCTAAAAAAGCGGGAACATGAATACGGAATCTTATTGGAGCATATTTGTCAATGCCAGTCTGGTCAACAACTTCGTACTTGCCTATTTCCTGGGTATCTGTCCTTTCCTCGGTGTTTCGGGCAAAATGGAAACAGCCACCAAAATGGGCGGTGCAGTAACCTTTGTGATGCTGATCAGCTCCCTTTGTGCCTATGGAATTCATGCCTTATTGGTAGCAATCAATGCTCCCTTCCTGCAACTTATCAGTTACATTGTGGTCATTGCCTCCACAGTCCAATTGGTGGAAATGTTTATCAAAAAAATGAGCCCTGCCCTGTTCAGGGCCTTGGGAATTTTCCTGCCACTGATTACTACCAATTGCGCGATACTGGGATTGGCTTTATTCCAGACAAGTAAAGCTTACAGCCTTTCACAAAGTTTGATTTATGCCCTGGGTGCAGGGACCGGTTTTACCCTTGCACTTATTCTGATGGCAGGAATCAGGGAACAGCTGGAATTCGCTGAGGTGCCCAATGTGGTAAAGGGAACAGCCCTCACCTTATTGGTAGCAGGGATTTTGTCATTGGTTTTCATGGGATTTTCGGGATTAGGGTAAAAAAAATATGGAAAATATACTCAGCTATGTAATTGGGATCGGGGCCATAGTCACCATGATGCTGGCCTGGGTTGGGATACAGTCCCTTTGGAGGAATACCTTTTCAGAAAACATTTCAGATGAAGATGTTTTGGCTGAAAGAAGGAGTTGCGGCAATTGCGGTTGTACCAAAGTTTGCATAAAAGAAAAATCACGGTAAAACATTCATCAACATAAAACATTATCGCTATGTCTTATTTATCAGAACTCAACACCAAGAAGCAATATAAGGCAAGGGTGAAGCAAACCCATCGCCTCACCCCAACCAATAAGGAAGAAATCAGGGAAATCATCCTGGAGGTGGAAGATCCTTCCTTCAAGTGCAAAGTCGACCAAAGCTTTGGTGTTTTGGTAAAGCACAGCAGTGATTTTGGCAATGAATATCACCATCGCTTATACAGCGTGGCCGACTTACCTGCTACTGAAAATGGCCACACCAAAATTACCATGTTGGTCAAACGCTGCTCTTATGTAGATGAATTCAGTGGAGAGTTGTATCATGGTGTCAGTTCCAATTACCTATGTGACAGAAGGGTGGGAGATGAAATAACCATTACAGGTCCATTTGAATTGCCCTTCAAGGTACCCGAAGACAAAAATGCCAACATGATCCTAATCGGTATGGGCACTGGTATTGCCCCTTTCCGGGCTTTTATCAAGCATATCTACAGTCAGGAGAAAGAATGGAAAGGCAAAATCAGGCTTTTTTATGGTGCAAAAAGCGGATTGGAACTGCTCTATCTGAATGATAAAGACGGAGACCTGACCAATTATTATGACAAGGCGACTTTCGAAGCCTTCCATGCCCTAAGCCCCCGTCCGCACTGGAATGATCCAATTTTGTTAGATAAGGCCATAGAATCCAGGGCGGAAGAAATTTTGGAGATGCTGTCTTCTGCCAATACCTATATCTACATCGCAGGATATGAAAAAGTAAAAGAAAACCTCAATAAAGCTTTTATCAATATCATGGGCTCGAAAGAAAAATGGGAAAACAGAAAAGCGGAACTGATTGCCGGGAAAAAATGGGCCGAAGTTATTTATTAGAAGCGAGATTCTAGAAACAAGAGAAAAGAGTCAAGATGCAAAACAATAGGACAAAGAATCAATAAGAGCAAATTGCACCAATTAAGATTTATATGACTAAAAGAAACCTGAAATGTACTGATAACCACGAAGTGGTTAAACTTTTCAGTAGCCCTGGGTGCAACCCAGGATCAAGAAAACCACAACCTTTCTAGGTTCGATCAACCCTGAAAGGGTTGAACTTAGGAGATGAAAGATGAAAAAATGCTGAGTGTAATCTTGATTCTTGTTTCTTGATTCTTGTCTCCTGTCTCTTGCCTCTATGTACATGGTACATTAACTAACTGAAAACTGATTAAACTAAAGCATAAGCCAAAATGACCATACTAATCGCCTTGCTTACCTTGGGAGGACTGACGCTTTTATTGGCTTTGATGCTGACCATCGCCAACAAGAAGCTGTATGTTTATGAAGATCCAAGGATAGATGTGGTGGAAGGTATGCTTCCCCATGCCAATTGCGGTGCCTGTGGATATCCCGGCTGCAGGCCTTTTGCAGAGGCGTTGGTCAAGGGTGAAATGCTTCCCGGAAAATGTACAGTGAGCAGTGAAGACGGCAGAAAAGCGATTGCTGCATATTTGGGGGTAGATGCCGGTACAGAGGAGAAAAGAGTGGCAAGACTGGCCTGTGCGGGAGGTTTCAATGTCGCCATCAACAGGGCAAAGTACGAAGGTATAGGTACCTGCAGAGGAGAAGCATTGATTGCCGGGGGAGGAAAAGGTTGTTCCTGGGGCTGTCTCGGACATGGAGATTGTGAAAAGGTCTGTGATTTCGATGCCATTAAGATGAATGCCTTTGGGATCCCAGTGGTAGACGAATCTAAATGCACTGCCTGCGGAGATTGTGTGGAAGTGTGTCCTAAAGATCTCTTTTCACTCCACCCGGTGAGCCATAGACTTTGGGTGGCCTGTAAGAGTCTGGAAGCTGGAGATGCGGTGTTGGAAGATTGTGAAGTGGGCTGCACAGCCTGTGGCAAATGTGCCATGGATGCACCCAATCTTATTTCCATGGTCAATAATCTGCCTCTTATTGATTATTCTAAAAACCACCAGACTCAGGTTCCCATTCAAAGATGTCCTACAGGAGCCATTGTTTGGCTGGAAAGTTCCGGTGAAGTGGTCAAGGGTGCAGAAGCCAAAAAAATTATCCGTAAGGGCAAAAAGAACCTTGGGGAAAGCTGATTATTTTAAATCCTAACCGGTAGTTGCTTGTTTAGCAGCAGATTCGATTTGTTTAAAATCAGCCCTTTGCTTATATTCAACAGCTTTTGTCAGTATCATTTAGCCCCTTTCTTCTATGAAAAAATACCTCATCATTCTTTCCCTCATGGCTTTCTTTGCCCAGTCCTGTTCTCAACAAGGCCAAAAAGAGCGTGAAGACTGCCAAGTGACAGCTTCCTATCTGGACTTTTCTAACAGGGACGACCAATTTGAAGGTGGAATCCGCATGATCCCTATCCAAACTCCAAAAGGAGAATTCAGGGTTTGGACCAAAAGGGTAGGCAATAATCCAAGCATGAAGGTATTACTGCTTCACGGAGGACCGGGGATGACCCATGAACTGTATTCCTGCTTTGATGGCTATTTCCCATCAGAAGGCATCGAATACATTTACTATGACCAGTTAGGCTCTTATTATTCTGACCAGCCGGAAGATCAGTCTCTTTGGACCATTGACCGCTTTGTAGACGAAGTGGAGCAGGTAAGGAAAGCCTTGGGGCTCAACAAAGATAATTTTTACCTTTTTGGGCAATCCTGGGGCGGTATGCTGGCCATGGAATATGCCTTCAAGCATCAGAATAACCTGAAAGGCCTGATCATTTCCAATATGATGTCCAGCTTGGATGAATATGAAAAGTACGCCAAAGAAGTATTGGGACCACAAATGCCCTCAGAAGTTTTTGCAGAAATCATGGAAATCGAAGAAAATGAAGACTTTGATAATCCCAGGTATGAAGAGCTTCTGCTCGAACACCACTACCAGTACCATGTCTTGAGGATGCCTTTGGAAAAATGGCCTGAAGCTGTCATGCGCTCCCTGAAGCATGTCAATCCAAACGTCTATGTGTACATGCAGGGACACTCTGAATTTGGCATCACAGCAGGGGCGACTTTAAAGGGCTGGGACAGAAGGGCTGATCTCAAAAACATTAACCCAGATTGCAGCTATCCGCCTGTAAGTAGCTGTAATTTGGGTATTTCTGTTTTTTTGAGTTCAAGTTTGTGTACTACGGATTTTCTTTTTTTAAACGGTTGATATTTGGCCTTAAGGATGTCGTAGATTTCTTTTAGGTTTTTGTTTGGAACTGTACACTTGCGTGTGGTAATGATTTTGTCATAGGTGTTTTTCCCTGAAGTAGTGATGACCTTTTGTGTGTTGCCTACTCTTACTATTTCACGCCAGCAGCTTTTTATTCCATTCTGTTTGAGCTGGTACCTTACTGTATTGACTATCCAATATGCAAGGATTCCCAGATGTAGATGTGCCATGGCGGCATCATCATTTTTATGGTAAATCGGTCTGAGGTCCAGGTCGGTTTTGAGGGTACGGAAGGCATTTTCTATTTCCCTGATAGTGTTATAGATATTCCAGATGATGTACTCCTCCTGCACGTTCAGGTTTGTCCGTAAAAAATAGACGCCCAGATTATCGGTTTTTGCCTGCTCCCGTTCCGGGTTTTTCTTCCATGACATTGCTGTTGCCTGTTCTGTTTTAGGGTCACTTTCAACAGTGATCTCATAATAATACTGGACTGATGGATACTTTTCTTTGGCCCTCCCGATGCGCTGGTGGACTTTATCGGTTTTTTTGACTCCTCCCTTGCTGTTGAGGGCATGGTGTATTTTTTGCAGCTCCTGTTCAAACCTTTCTTCGAACTGTAGCTTCATACCTTCCTCTTTCTTCTCTTTGGAAGGGCTTTTGACTTCTAAATAATAGTCTGTGTTTTTTTCTGTGGACACGGCTCTGAGTCTGATGTTCTGCTTTGATTTTGTTTCCAGCAGAGTTGTAAGCCTGTCGGGCACATAGCTATAATCCTTGAGTTTTGTCCTGCTTACACAGAGGTAGCTGTATCCTTTGTTCCGGATAAGATGCAGGTTTTCTTCGGTGGCTATGCCCGCATCGAGTACCACTACCGCAGGTCCTGTACAGGTGTGGACGGAAAGCTTTTCAATCATTGCGGCAAGTGTGTTGCAGTCTGCTATGTTTCCTTCCAGGATTGAGGAGTACTTGATAAACCCTTCCACATTCACTACCAGTGCCAGCACAACAAGTTTCGCATCTTTTCTTTTTTCCTTGCTCCTTCCGTATTGTGCCAGCTTACTGTTCGGCTTTTCTCCCTCAAAGTAGGTGTTGGTCAGGTCATAAAGGATGATCTTATCCTGCAGATCAAAGAGTTCATTGGTACGTTTGGAAAGGTGCTTTTCGAGTGAATCTTTGACTTTGTACAGCTCAAGCGCACTTTTGTACAGCTTGTCCTTGGTTATTTTATCCATATCATAGCCCGTAAGCTCACAGACTGCCGAGTTTTCCTTTATCCAACGGACAGTTTTGAGTTCGGAAGCGGGGTATACCGCACGGGATACAACCTGTGTGGCTGCAAGACTGGCATCTTCGGCGCTGAATCCCGCCGAAAGTAATAAAGGTGTAAGCTGTAGCTTCTCCCATGTCCGGAAAGCAATATTCTCAGCTCCTATTTCCCTGGCATTACTGTGCTGGATGGTATCCATATCCACCATCCGTGACAGCTGCTGTTCCGACTTGATATCCAGCTTCTTGGAAGATACGATCCGATTCCAGAAGTCTTCAACATAGCGTCTGACGATTGGATCTTCCTCCAGGTCAAAAAGAGAAGCCTTCTGCTCATACTTCTCGGTAAGGTGTTTCTGTATTTTGTTGAGCTGCTCGGGTGCAGCATCCTCCATGAAACCTATATTCAGGATAGTGCGATGACACACCCTGTTGTCCGCATTACGGTAACTTTCCACCAGCCGGTAGTATCCGCTGAGTATTCCCGTATCGGGATGTTTACGTAAAGAGAACTTGAAATACATGGTGTAAAGTACTGGTATTGAACCCCAAGATGCAATACCCCTTGTGTACTACAAACCGAAAAATGGCCTTATACAGCCCGTAGAAAAAAAATCACGTAGGGGGGTACGGATAATCGGAGCTAAAAAAAAGAAAATTTCCCGAAATTTTCTTTTTTAACCCCTAAAAGCTGCAATCTGGGTTAAAGTTCCAACCCTGGTTGTCGGAGCCGGGCATGATACCATGGATCCTGCCCATATGGAATGGATGGCTTCGGAGGTTCAAAAGGGCCGTTACCTTTTCTGCCCGGATGGCAGCCATTTGAGTCAATATGATGATCAAAAGGTGTTTTTTGATGGCTTGATACGATTTGTGAAAGATGTAGATCAGGGGGTATTTTAACATCCCCTTACTTTTTACTTAGAAAAATGGTAAAACCTACTTTAATCCCAAGGGTGTTTTGCCAAGTCTTAACACCCAAAGTTTCATCATGACGTCTGCTGGAGTTGTAATTTAAAACCAAATCAAGGCTACTTTGCTCTCCCAATAGTAAGGCAAGCCCCAAACCTGCTCCAAGATGAGTGAAGCTAATATTGTTTTCTACACTAAGACCAGGACCAAGACCTCCTTCTATTTCACTCTTCAAATTTTGGCTCCCAAAAATTGAATTAATCTCTGCAAAAGGTAAAATTTTTCCTGTAGGAAAATAATACCTTACAAAAGGACCAAGTCCAAAAAGTGAATTTCTGGTTTTTAAATCAAAATCAGATGTTAGCATGTAACTCCATCCCCACCCAAGGGCCAAATCCAATCCAACTGCTAAATTCTCCATTAGAAAATACCCTGCCTTCGGCCCAATAAAAATAGCATTATCCTTCCCTTCTCCGGATGAAGAACCATCTTCAAATTCTGATCTTGTCGTGGAAAAGGAAAGATTCATCATTCCGGAGTTATCGGATACTCCAAAATTAGTGCCGGCACCGATCAGGAATCTCCCTTTTTCCATTTGGGCCTGTACATTAAACACAAAAAATTGTGCAATCAGAATTATTAGAATCTTTTTCATCTAATTTAAACTTTGAATTGTTAAACGATATTTCTCCTACAAAGTTAGGGAATCGCTATCAATATACCTGCATGAAAAATTAAAGTCTAAATGTAACCCAAAACCATAGATCTGATAAAGCCTCCAAGGATAGCTCCTGCGATGGATTCTGCCAATTTCCCCGAAGTTCAGGTTAATGCAAAAAAAAAGCAATCAAACCATCCAAAAACACAATCAATTATTGACGTAATTTTGGGCTTCTTGATGAAGCCCGCTTATTGATAAATGATTAAATTACCAAGTATTACAGAAAAACAATGCCTACTGCTCAATTCAATTTCAATAACCCGCTGTAATGCAAGTTGATTTATGAAAAAAAAACAGCCCAATGTCCCCCCTTCTCAAATCAAGCAATCCGAGAAAAAGGAGCCTTCCAACATGGACAAAACAAAGCTGCCCTCGGGTAAGATTTTGCTTATTTTTTTGGGAATCATTTTATTGAACTACCTGGTTGCCAATTACTTTTTCCCAGAAAAAGAATCCGCGGTAAAAATCCCTTATAGCCTGTTCAAAGAACAGGTAGCCTTAGGAAATGTCAAAGCCATCTATACAAAAGGAGAGCTCATTTCGGGAAAATTCGAAAATGAGATTACCTATACCCATCAGAACCCCATCAAAAAAGAGGCTAAGCCCAAAAGCGAAGAAGTAAACTTATTCACCACCACGATTCCATCCTTTGCTGATCAGGGACTGGAAATGCTTTTAGAAGAAAATGGGGTAGAAATTGTGGCTGATCCCATTGTTGAGGATGGTCTGTCAATTTGGTCCATGTTAGGTTATTTTGGCCCGGCCCTCTTAATTATTCTGTTCTACATTTGGCTATTTAGAAAGGCACAGGGCCAGGGTGGCATAGGCGGTATGATGGGCATGGGTCAGAGCAAGGCCAAGCGATTTGATCAGGATACCGATCAAAAGGTCAATTTTGATGATGTGGCCGGTATAGATGAAGCAGAAAATGAACTGGTAGAAATTGTAGATTTTTTGAAAAATCCTGAAAAATATACCAAACTGGGAGGTACCGCACCCAAAGGCGTTCTTTTAGTGGGTCCTCCGGGTACAGGAAAAACCCTTTTGGCAAAGGCTGTAGCTGGCGAATCAGGAGTGCCTTTCTTTTCTATGAGCGGGTCTGAATTTGTAGAGATGATCGTAGGGGTGGGAGCAGCAAGGGTAAGAGACCTCTTTAGAGTTGCAAGAGAAAATGCGCCAGCCATCATTTTCATCGATGAACTGGATTCCATCGGAAGATCGAGGGGGCAATATGTGATGGGCGGAGCCAGCGAACAGGAACAGACCCTTAATCAGATCCTCACCGAAATGGATGGGTTTTCCAGCAAAGAAGGAATCATAGTCTTAGCAGCTACTAACCAACCTGACATTTTGGATAAGGCTTTATTGCGTGCAGGAAGATTTGACCGGAGGGTGGTGGTAAACCCACCCGATAAGACCGGAAGGATGGCCATTCTTAAGGTTCATACCCGTAAAGTGCCCCTCTCAGAGGATTTCAGCTATGAGGAAATCGCTGCTGCAACCCCGGGATTTACCGGAGCAGATCTCAAAAACCTGGTCAATGAAGCTGCTTTGCAGGCTGCCAAAGAAAATGCTTCCAAAGTCACTCCAAAGCATTTTATGGCTGCTTTGGAAAAAATTGTACTTGGACCAGAAAGACCCATCTTGCTTACCCAAGAAGACAAAGAAAGAATCCCCTATCATGAAAGTGGGCATGCCATTCTTGGACTTTTGGTACCAGGGGCAGATCCTGTAAACAGGGTATCGATCGTTCCCCGCGGGCAGGCTTTGGGAGTAACTTACCAGCGTCCGGATAAGGATAAATACAATTATGAAGAAGAATACCTACGGGCCAGAATCATTGGTATCCTGGGCGGAAGATCTGCCGAGGAGATAGTATTTGGAACAAAAACTACCGGGGCAGAAAATGACATACAGCAGGCTACTGAAATCGCCAAAAACATGGTCACCCGCTGGGGAATGAGCAAAGAGTTAGGCCTCATCCAATTGTCAGGGCCAAGAAATGAATACCTTGGCGTCAATTATGGTCAGCAGCCTTACAGCGAAGATACTGCCAAAAGAATCGATGCCGAGGTGGTCAGGATCATTCAAGAATGTCACGAAGAGGCTAAAAAACTGCTGAAAGAACACCGGAAAGCATTGGATGCCCTGGCACAAGCCTTATTGGAAAAAGAAAACCTAAATGAAGAAGAAATCCTAAAAGCCACCGGTTTGCCTCCTGCCCCTAAATTGATCATTAGAAAATTAGACCTGGAGTAGAGATAAAAAGTTTGGATGATAGATATTTCGCCCTTAAGGAGAACTTAATCAGCATCATTCTTTTTGATAAGCTTTTCCTTCAAAAATAATCCTACAAACCAAATCACTGTACAAATCATCAAACCGGATTTGAGTTGGATATCATTCAGCAAATTCTGATAATACATCAACGAAATGCCGAACAGCGCCACTAAAACCAAAATAGGGAAGAGCATCTTTTTCATGATTTCTGGAAGATTTTGCTTAATACTAAATACAAAACCCCGCAGGCAATCCATGCCGGTAAGGTAAAGAAAGAAAGGAACACCTCATTATAAAGGGATAGGCTATAAAAAACAGCCATACTGATCAGCCAAGCGAGCAATACCGCGGCATTGAAGCTGATTTTTTTGGATTCGGCATAGTTTTTTGTCAAGCCAAATTTCTCTGCCCAATAATGCTCAAAGAAGATCACTGCTCCTATCGGCGCCAAGATAAATCCATATACCGCTACAAAATCCAATAACTTCATGGCAAAGGCAGGAAACAACCCTGCTATAGTAGCAATACCGCCCGTCACCAAAGTCACTTTCACTGTAGAACTCTTTGGAAAAATCGCCTGAAAGGCAAGACCAGCCCTGTAGATCGTAGGATTGGCCGTTGTCCAGCCTGCCACCAGTACACAAATAAGACCTGCTATGCCAACTGCCTCATAAGCCAAAGGCCCCGGAGCCACCGGGGGTACACCTCCACTGTCAAAGATGGCCGCAGCTTCAGGACTCTTCAGATAAAGGGCAAACATCAAACAGGCAGAAATCCAGGCCATAAAGTGCCCCACATACATTCCTGCAGCTGTCATCCATCCCACTGAATTCTTATCGGCATAACGCAAAACGGATAAGTCTGACATCCCCAAGTGCATGGCGGCATTACAAAACCAGGCGAAGAACAAAACATGCCAAAAGGTGAACTTAATCTGTCCGGGAAATGGATCAGATCCGTTACCCCAAACTGCCCATAAATCAGATAAACTCTCTACTCCCAATCGCTTGGCTGCCACAATTCCCGCAATCAAAAAAATCATCACCATCCAGGGCGCAGAGATATTTGAGAACTTGGAGACCGCATCATAACCTTTAGCTGCCACAATGGAAATCACTGCCCCAACAGCCAACACGACCAGTACCCAGGAAAGGCTGTTTGGCGTGGTATCCGTCAACGCAGGCATGGGCATATTGAAAGGGATACCTACAGCTGTGGCTGAAACGGTGATCATTGCCCCTGCCAAAAAACAGAACAAGAGTCCATTGGCCAAATTATATCCCGTAACCAACTTTCTCCCAGCAATTTTTTCCAATTTGTAATAAAGTGTCAATCTTTCCGCCGTAGCAATTGGAGTGGTAACGTACCTCCAGGTCAGGACTGCCAAAAAATTCCCCAACAACAAACCCATAATGAGATCAAATGCAGATACCCCCGCTGTTAGGAAAAGTGGTCCAATGACAAACTCGGTTCCAGCTGCATGTTCACCTGCATACATGCCCAAAAATTTTCTCCAATCTTTAAAATGAGAAGCAGGGACAGCTTGCCGTTCAAATTCTCCCACAGTTTTTTCTACTTGCAGGCCAGGAATGTTTTCCATAGGTTGATTTGGGTTTGGATTGGAAAATACAAAAAATCTTCGTGCATTGGTATCCTGTAATATCCTGTCATTTATTTATCAATTCCTTTTCTATTTCTTCCAGCGTTTTCCCTTTAGTTTCCGGTAAAACCATTTTCAAAACGAAAAATCCAAACAGGCAAATCAAACCATACAACCAAAAATTGTTGGCCCAACCTAGATTTTCCTTGATAGTGGGGAAACTGAATGTCAGCGTAAAATTCCCTACCCAATGTGCCAAGGCCGCAATGGACATGGCTGCACCCCTGACCTTGGTCGGGAAAATTTCAGACAGCACGACCCATAGCAAAGGTGCAAGAGTAAAAGAATAAAACATCACATTGGCCAAAACCAGAAATACAACCAATACCCCTCCTACATCCTGATAAAAAGTCAATCCTATGAGCAGGTATAGAACTGCCATGGTGGAAGTACCTATCAGCAATAATTTCTTCCTTCCAAATTTATCCACTGTGAAAATGGTAATGAATACCGATAGCACCATGACCGATCCGATTACTACAATGTTCAGCATCATCTGCTTTAGGGTATACCCTGCTGCCTGAAAGATGTCAGCCGCATAGTAAATGATCACATTCACTCCGCTCCACTGCTGTAGAAAAGAAAGGAAGACACCAATGCCAATAAATTTCAGGATATTTTTTTGAAACAGCTCTTTGAGGTTTACCTTGGCTAAATTTTCCTTTGAAAGGGTGGTATTTATTTCCGCTATTGATAGATCTGCATAAAACTCCCCGCCTATCTTGGTCAGGACTTCTTTGGCTTTCTGAACCTCTTTATTCTTGACCAACCATCGGGCACTTTCCGGAACAAAGAACATCAACACAAAAAAGAGAAAAGCCGGGACAAATTCTGCCGCAAACATCCATCTCCAAGCATAATTACCCGCCCAACTGGCAGCAATCTGTTCGAATGTTGCTGAATCCGGTAATTCATTATCCAGTAGAGAAATCTGCCAATTGATCAACTGTGCCAACAAGACCCCAATCATGACCAGCAACTGGTTAAAGGTGACCAGCATTCCCCGCTTTTGTGGAGGAGCAATTTCAGCGATATACAGGGGAGAAAGATTCAGCGCAATTCCCATCGCCACGCCACCCATGATCCTGTAAAAATTAAACCACCAAAAACTATTTGCCAAAGCAGTACCAAGTGCAGAGACGGAAAACAGCAAACCGGCAAATATCAAAAGTTTCTTTCTACCAAACTTATCACTCAACCAAATGCACAAGGCAGCACCTATCATACAGCCCACCAAGGCTGAACTGGTCCCCCAACCTTGTTGGCCGGGCAAGGTGATATTGAAATAGGGCTCATAAAAGGGTTTTGCTCCTCCAATAACCACCCAATCATAGCCAAAAAGAAATCCGCCTAATGCGGCTGTTAGACTGATTAACCAAATGTATCTTTGATTGTAATGAATTTCGGTGACCACGAATCAGAAGTTATAAGCTGCAAAATAGGTTTAAAATACTCATTAATTTGGTAGAGGCTTAGCAATATAATGGTTTTGGCAAGTTTTCAAGAAAATAATGTGGCAAAACTTTTTTTATCAGGCTTTTAAAAATAATTTAAAAGCGTATAAAAAATTGAAGTATGAATGACTTGAAAAACATGCGCTCCATTCAGGGCAAATTGATGCTTTTATTGACTTTATTTATCATTGTTGGAAATGCATGCAAAGCTCAAGAAGGAAAAACATGGCTCCGATTCGAAGGAAAAGAAGGTCCTGGAAAAGGCAAGCATATTGTTCTTATCAGCGGTGACGATGAATACCGATCAGAAGAAGCCATGCCCATGTTGGGCAGGTTATTGGCTCAACATTATGGATTTACCTGCACGGTTCTTTTTCCCATCGAGCCTGAAACAGGTCATATCGTCCCCTCTTATCAAAACAACATTCCCGGCCTTGAACATTTGGAAACTGCGGATCTGATGATCTTATTGACCAGATTCAGGGAATTGCCTGATGAACAGACCCAACATTTCCATAATTACCTTCTGACAGGGAAGCCCATCATAGGGATGAGGACCGCTACTCATGCTTTCCATTATGAAAAAAACAAAAACAGTCCTTTTGCGAAATACCACTGGAGAAATACAGAAAAAGGCTGGGAAGGGGGATTTGGTCAACAAATTCTCGGAGAAACTTGGGTTGCCCATCATGGAGACCATGGAAAAGAAGGAGCAAGAGGACTGATAGATGGTCTCTGTTCTTCCCTGAATAGCGTTGACCGTTTGGTTCAACATTCATTAAATATTTCCATCGGGCAATCATGAGCCAGAGGTTCTTCTCTTGGGCAAACTTCGAAGGGGCTCGATGCCCCTAAGAAGTTTTTTCTTCCTTCGGTATAAACAATCACCGTCGGTCTTTCTTGGGCTTTTAAATTTAGTATATTTTTATAAAATCCCATGGGGGTGTATTTCATTTTAAATCCCCTGTGTAGTCTTATGCTGTTGTAGTTGGCTACAGCTTTCGCCACTTTTCTTTTCAGGTCGCTGAAATCTTTGATTATCCACCTTTTGAGGTATTCATTTTTTATGATTCCATTGATTCGTTCTGCGTAGGGGTTTTCCCATGCGATATTTCCCATACTGATATGGATATTGTTTTTGTTGAGCAAGGAGGTGTATTCTTTACTACTGTACTGGGAACCTTTATCTGAGTGGTGGATCAGGCCCCAAGGCTGGTATCTCAAAGTACTGAGGGCCATTTTCATAGCTTTGATATTACCTTCTGTGCGCAAGTTGTCGTTGACCGAATATCCCACGATGATCCTGGTATAAACATCAATAATGAAGACCAAATAATAGAATTCACCATTGAGGTAAAAGTAAGTGATATCGGTTTGGATGACCTGAAAAGGTCTGTTTATGGCCATACCTTCGATAAGGTTTGGATAAGAATAAAGGCCTGCGTAAGTGGTTTTCTGGTAGTTTTTTATTTTTTTGATACCATATCCCATTTCCATGAAAATTTCACAGAATTGATCCCTTCCCATGAATTCGGGTTTCAATGTATAATACATTTTTTCGACCCCACATCCTGGATGGTCTTCCCTGAGCTCATCGGCCAGGATTACCAGTTGGGCAATTTCAAGATCGAATGCTTGCTGCCTTTTTTTGGCTTGTTGAACGGCCTGCTTGGTTACTCCAACAGTCCGATAAAGTTCATTGAGCGAATGGTTTATCATACTTTTGTTGGATTGGAACCACCAGAGTGTGGGGTTTTGGAGTTTTTTTTAATATCGATTGAGTAAGTTTCTTTGGCCAAATCAATCATTTTTTCCAAATAATCAATCATGATCTGTTTTTGGCCAACGGTACGCTCGAGATCTTTGACCTTTTCTTCGAGTTCTTTGAGCCTATTGGTTTGACTGTCTTTCATCTCAATTATCCTGATATTTTTTTCATTATAGGTCGAATACTTATAAATCCAATGATAAATAACTGAGTTCACAATTCCATAATGTCGCTCCATTTGCTGAACTGTCATGATTCCTTTCTCAAAATCATCAACCAACTTACGTTTAAATTCCTCTGAAAATCTACGCTGAGAATTAATCCTTTTTCCTGTTTTTAACATCTTTTTTCTCGGTTAAAAACGGTCAACCTATTTCAGGGAAGGACACTCGCCCAACAAGAGGACCATCCCATTCTCAGAGGAGTTAAAGATATTTGGGTTGCCTCAGACGTCTACACAGTAAAAAACCTTCCTCAGGAAGCTGAGGTGCTGGTCTACGGTGCAGCCACTTCCGGCATGAGCCCTGATTCACCCATCAACTGGAAAAAATCCATCATGCCCATGGCCTGGACAAAAAATTATCAGATTGAGGGCGGGAAGCAAGGGAAGGTATTTACCACCACCATGGGCGCCTCCATAGACCTGATAAGCGATGACTTAAGAAGGCTAATAGTCAATGCTGCTTTTTGGGCCTTGGATATGCCGGAAAAAATCACAAATGATATGAATGTTTCCATTGTAGGCAGGTATGAACCATCCATGTTTGGCTTTGGAACATTCAGAAAAGGCATGAAGGTGGAAGATTTCAGGTAAAAAAGATAAAAGACGCTAGACGCAAGATACAAGATTAGGAAATACTAATGATTTATGAACCAAAACGGTCAATGGTATTTAGGGGATGACAGAATGAACCAGGTAAAAATAACCATAGCCTGCCCAAGCATCGCGGTACCAAGTAGGGTTTCAGGAAATGAAAGAAAGGCTACATCAATTACTGAAAAAGCTATTGAAAAGGGGTAATTTATCCTTAAATTTCAAGTAAAGTCTTCGATTCCGCTAATTAACCAATAACCTTAATCCAATAACCAATGAATAAAATCGGATTCAATGTTTTGGCCTGGTCCGCCAACATGTCAGATGAGCTCAAACCTATCCTGGAAAGACTCAAGAAAATCGGCTATGATGGGGCGGAATTTTTTGTGGGTTCAACAGATGTAGCGGCCTATAAAAATATAGGGGACTATTGCCGACAAATTGGCTTGGAAGTTACTACCGTCTCTGTGCTTAGCCCCGAAGAAAATCTGATCAGCCCTGATGCAGCAGTCCGACAAAAAGGATTAGATAAAATCAAATGGATCATAGACAGGTCACATGACCTGGGATCGCAGGTCTTATGCGGCCCCATTCATTCTGCTTTTGCCACTTTTTCGAAAGCTGCTCCTCAGGAAGTAGAATACGAAAGAAGCGCTGAAATCCTCCATCAGGCAGGGGAGTATGCGGCCCAAGCTGGAATGCTGCTCGCACCAGAGGCATTGAACCGGTTTGAATGCTACCTCTGTAATACCATGGAGCAACTGGGGCATTTGCTGCAAAAGGTCAATCATCCCAATGTGAGGGCCATGTTTGACACCCATCATGCCAATATGGAAGAAAAAAAAATGGGGGATGCTATCCGAAAAATCGGCCCACGATTAGCGCATTTCCATATCAGTGAAAATGACCGTGGCACGCCCGGTTCAGGACATGTCCCCTGGGACGAAACTTTCGCAGCATTGGCCGAAATTCAATACAAAGGATGGCTGACCATAGAAGGCTTTACACGAAACGATCCCGATTTTGCCAATTCTATTGGTGTTTGGAGGCAGTTTTCCGAGCCTTGGGATATGGCAGAAAATGGGTACCGAATGATTAGGGAAATGGGCGCAAAGCATGGGCTTTGAACCCAATCCTGAAATTTACCCTTAATCAGATAATGGATAAAATCATTTAATGGAGAAAATGTATTGCTTGGGGCTCTCGATTATTCCTAATATTGATTACAGGCCCTACATCAAGGCTGTCCACCCAACCATTCCCTCACCCGCTCATTAAAATCCTCCAAGTTCTCCCAATGAAAAGCATGACCGCTTTTTGGGTAGATATGCAATTTGGCATTGGGGATGGCTGAGGCAACTTCCCTGGTCATCCATACCGGCGTAAAAACATCTTCTTCTCCGCCAAGTACAAAAACAGGGCATTTTATTTCTTTCAGGTCCTCCAAAACAGAATGGTTGATACAGGCTTCAGCCTGTCCTTCCAAACCTATCAAGGGCTGTGGATTTGGATCCAAGGCTGCATTTTTACGGTCTTCCAATATAGATTGATAGAAATCCTCATCATCCCAGGACTGTTTTGAAAAAATCAACAACTGAATATAAACGCTGAATTCCTCTGGTTTCAACCTTGCTTTGCAATCCTTCATATGCTGGAAAATAGCCTTGGCGGTGTTGTCACATCTTGCCCATGGACACATCAGGACCATAGCTTTGACTCTTGAAGGGAAATGGATAGCAAGTTGTTGGGCAATAATACTTCCCATAGAAACTCCGGCCACTTTGACTACTCCTAAGCCTAAATAATCCAAAATCCCAATACAATCCTTGGCCATCTGAAGGGAAGTATAGGGGCCTGCAGGTTTATCGGATTTTCCAACACCCCTGTTGTCCACCAGGATGCATCGAAAAAATTTGGCCCAATGGGCCACATGCTTTTCCCAGACCGAACCCGGGGCTGTGATACCCATAATCAAAAGCAAGGGTTCCCCCGAACCCCTTTCTTCAAAGTAGATGTTGGTTCCGTTGGTGTTTATTGTTGGCATAGAAATGGTTTGTTTGTTTTAAAAAGAATCAATTTTTTGTTTTGTGCAATTATTTTCAATGATAATTTTCGCGCCTAATTTATTAATATTCAACTCCTTCAGGGTTGAGGATTTGACACAAAAATCTATTTAACCCCACGTTTTACGTGGGGCTATTCAAGGTTCAATCCTTTCAGGGTTATTGGTATTATTCACTTCAAATAGTTATCCTGCTTCTTGCCTCTTGATTCTTGATTCTTGTTTCTTGGCTCATATCTCCAATCTCTCGCTTCTCGTCTCTAATCTATCATGTCTCTTCTCTAGATTCTACCTCAAGCCCTTCACCAATACCTCATTCACCCACTTCCCATCATGGAGCGTGACAAAATCCGGATCTTCCAGGGCTTCTTCTCCTTCATCCTCACAGATAATCCATCCTCCAAAACCTATATCTTTTAACCATTGGGTAATACCCAAAAAGTCCACTTTGCCATTGCCCATAAGGGTGAATTCGGGATTCCCATTCCAATCTTTATAATGCACATGGTTGATAATAGCCTGATATTCCTTCATTTTGGCCAAAGGATCCATTCCTCCATTGATAATATGCCCAACATCAGGGCACCATCCGGTAACGGAATGGTCCAAACCTTCCAAAATCACTTTGTAATCCTCCTCAGTCCGGGTAATGGAAGTATGCGGTGAATTGGGATGAAAACTGCTTTCAACTCCCCTGTTTTTTGCCCTTCTGGAAACCGTGTTTACGATATTGATTAGGTTTTTTCTCCTTTGAATTAAATCATGACGGCCTGTAGGAATCTGAACCGTGCAAAGTACCGAACCAGGAAACCTCTTCAGCAGGTCTATGGCATTGTCTGCCACTTTTTTCTCTTCATCTGTTTCTTCGGTGCCATTCCAGTCCAAAGCCAAAGCTACAGCTGCCAATTCAATCCCCTGTTCCTTCAACTTTTCCTCCAACAAAACAGGGTCACTTAACTTCCCCATCCAAGTAAAGATAGGTTGAATTCCTTTGAAACCAGCCTGAGCGATGATTTCGATCATATGCCCCAATCGGTCTTTGTAAGTTTCCCCGTTGTTGTTCATGTACCAGGTATAGACCTCAGCGCCGAATTTGAATGGTAGGTTTTTCATAGTTTATTTTTTAGAGGATTGAACTTTCTCCTAGCCTGTGAATGGTATTCTGAATCAATCCTTCAACGCTTTCACCTTTCTCGCTTTTTAGATTGAATTGGATTTCCATTACCCAGGTGGGTTGGATGTTTGGAATCTTCAGTTTTAGGGTTTTTCCATCCTTGGATATATCGGCTTTTGAAACTTCCAATGTTTGGACATTGTAATGGGAAGAACCATATTTTCTTGACCGAAGCAAGTCCCAAGTTTTTACAGAATAATTATTTAATTCTTTTGCACTATTTATATCCAAACTTTCCGAAAAGGTCAATTCAAGCCCATCTTTCATAACCTGAATTCCAATAGGAACATGCATCGGCTTTCCCGTGGCCCTAATCCTGTAAAGCCCACCCAATTGAGGCTGTGTCGAGCCCCAGGCAGAGAGACCGCAAACATATAATTGACCATCTCCTGGATTAAAACGACCCCGCATAATACCTGTGGAGAATCTGGGTATGGGCAACTCATAAATCCCTCCCTGTACCTGATCCCCGATTTTTTCAAATGGTACTACAAAGACTTTTCCGTAACCGTAAGATAAATTCAGCAACTTACCATTTAAAGCTCCCCATTTTTTACTTTCCACCCAAAGTAATTCAGAGGGTGATTGGTCACGGTCTCTCTCCACCCAAACCAAAGGCTGTTCCATTCCCAAGTCAGTACTGTCCGCAGGAGGATTATACCCAAACATATTCCCATAGAATCCTCCCTTTTTCACCCAATTGATGCGGTTCATAGGATTCCAGTGACCCTCCTGGTCAGTAACAATAAATGTTCCGTCAGGATTGAGACAAACACCATTTGCTGCCCGGAATCCATGGGCTATAATTTCTGAATTTCTCCCATCTTTACTTACTTTTATCAATGTACCATGTTGGGGCACCAGCGCCTCCCTGGCATGCCTTGCACTCTTGGCATAATAAAAATTACCCTCTTTATCAGTCTGAAGCCCCATCGCAAATTCGTGAAAATGATCAGTCACCTGATGGTCATTATTAAAGCTCTCATAAAAATCTGTTTCTCTGTCCCCATTGAAATCATGTAATCGGACAAGTTGATCCCTGCAGGTGACAAAAATTTCTCCATTGACCACTTTTATCCCGAGGGGTTGGAAAAGCCCGGAGGCTATCCTTTGCCATGTCAACTCTCCTGACTTAGCCGTAAAACCTTCTACAAACCACACATCACCATCTGTGGTGCAAACCACTCCTTGATTGGGGTTCTTAAAAAAATCAATGCCGCTTAATCTAAACTGATTTTTCCAAGGACTGTCAAAAGGCGGATTCATAACATCTACTTGAAAAGGCCCATCAGACTCTACCATTGCAATGGTACTCTTTAATTTTTGGGGATAGCGGGCAGGCCCTCCTTTGGTAAAAGCCTTTAAAGATTCTGGTGCTGATGATTGTTTTGCGTATGCTTCTAAGCCCTTCATACCGGCTTTACCGATCAATAATTTAATTTTCGCGGGTACAGAGGGCTGAACTTCCATTAGGATAAAATCACCCTCTTCCTTAAGGAGAGCCCCATTGCCTATCAAGGAAACTGCAGTTCCTTTGGGCGCAACCCTCATCTTCAATTTCCTATCTGAGGGGGAAATATTCAGGGTTCTTGTAAACACCGGAAATTGGTCCAAGGATTCTAAACCAAAGGTTTCCAACACCGAGGAATTTCCAACAGTGTAAGAAAGGATAAGGCGATCAGCAAATTGATACATTCCTTTAAAGTGTGCCCATTCTCTGGGCAAAGGACCGAACTTTCTTTTGTCCCTCGCCATAAACCTGGGATCATCAAAAGTACCGGTATTTGGGTTGGCCCAACCTGGCCCTACCCTGTTCTCAAAATGGAGATCACCCACCGTTCGTGGGGAAATATTGTGTCTTCCATTAAACAAGATGGCTTCCCAATCAATAAATCCCTCTCCTGTCCAGGCACCGGCAACCCTCATCAGGTCATGATCAAACATCATCCAGCTTTTTCCCGCAGCAATGCCTCCCTTCCCTTTATCCAATCTTACCGCTATCCCTTTGTAGGCAAAATTGGCATTGACATAATTCTCATCAGGCAAGGGGGAAGGTCCGGAAGACCTTTCTCTTGGAGGAGCGTTCAGCCCTACCAATTCATAAGTGTTGACCAAAAAGTTGCCGTAGTCCATCTCAGCCCAGGGCTTGAATTCCTTCGGGGCAGGTCCCATATTCCTTCCAGCCGGAAGACTGGCCAAATAGGTGGAATCTATATCAAAATATTGTCCTGGATTATTTTCCAACAAAAAGGTCTCCCTGATAAAATGGATGATATCATACTTTTCCACCGGTGTTAAATTGGTTTGGGGAGGCATAGACCCGTAGCCCCTTGTAAGGGTTTGGTAAATGGAAAAAGGGTCATTACCGACTTTAAAAGTATCCTTCCAAAATTTAAAAGCGGTGGGCAATGATCCCTCCTGATCGGTATTTCCGTGGCAATTGAAGCAAATATTGTTATAAATGTGCTCCCCTGTTCTCAGTGATTCCCCATGCCTATCCCCCCAGGCTTCAATCAGTCCCTGGTGATCAATTTCCTTTTCATAATCAGGAAGTTCTGATTCAGAAAGAATAAACACGGACAAACCGGCAGATTCGGAAACTTGACTTTTTTGCCCTTGATTACAAGCCATCATCCCTAAGAGGAAAAATATGGAACAAGTAAATACCTCTGTTTTTTTCATCATCTCTTTCTTTGGACAAAGTCAAATCAAACTGTTTCAATCCCCTTAGCGTCTTACATTCCCAAATCAATCCCTCCCATTTTTTTTACTTTATTTTTCCATAGGATGTATTTTCAATAATTCTGCTGGGGAATAAAAGCCTTTCTTGTCAGCAACAGCAGCCCTGATTTCCTTAACTTTTTCCGGTCTTATGGCTGGAGCTTGATTTCCAAAAGAATTTCTCACATAAGTAAGCACTGCGGCAATTTCATTGTCGTTGAGCATGCCTTCATAGGGGGTCATGGGGACCTGTCCGGGATATTCCCTTCCCAACACCTCCATAGGGCCCAAAAGCCCTTTCAAGACCAATTTGATCAACCTTTCTTCGCTTCCCAAAACCCAAGGGGTACCAACAATCGGTGGAAATTGGGAAGCCGAAAGACCTCTTCCATCAGGCTGATGGCAAGTAACACAAAAACCGTCCCTATTATAAATTTCCTTTCCCATAAGATACAACTCCAAGTCTGCGCCTGTTAAATTAGATTTAACCTCCTCTTCTTTTTTTTCTCTTACCGAAATTCCATTGATATGGGCTACTGCAGCTTCATGGGCATGCACCATCCACTTGTCCAGGGGCATTTTCTCTGCTTCTGCTAAAATCGGTAAACCCTTTTCTTTAGGAAGCCATGATGCTGCAGTAATGGCTTCCAATCTCACCCTGCCATGATGATCCCTTGCTGCCTGCATCAAAAGCTCTGCCTGATCCCTGACCTGATGACCTGTGTACCTCAAAACCCTGACCGCTGCCGCACGGACCCTGAAATCCTCAGCCTGAAGCAATTGCCTAAGTAAAGACTGGTCCACTTTATTTAATCCCCAGCTTACCCATAAAGCTTCCAAAAGATAGGCTTCATATTTAGGCTCATTTTTATCCAAAGAGGCGGTCCAGGTATTAATGGCTTTCAAAACCTGATTGGCATCCCGACCCCTTAATTCTCTTCTTGTCCTATACCTTGTCCTTAATTCAGGCAATTTCAAATTGTCCAAAAGTTCCGGAATACTGGCGCCATGTATTTTGGCAGGCTGCACCAATGGTCTGGAAGGATAGGTAATGCGATAGACCCTTCCATGAACATGGTCCCTTAGCGGATCCCTTGCATTGTGCTGCATATGGCCTATCAGCACGTTGTGCCAATCGATAAAATAGAGCGAACCATCAGGTGCAAACTCCATATCCACCGGGCGGAAGTTCCTGTCATTTCCCTTTACCAAATCCAATCGGTGACGGGTTTTGTAACCGGTCCCATCATCCTCAATGGCATGTTGCTTCATGCCTAAAAAACCAATGGTATTATTGATCAAAAGATCACCTTGGACTTCATCAGGAAAATGCCTGCTCGAGACAAATTCCAACCCTGATGTTGGTCTTACCCTATGGGCTTCCTCAATCAAATTGTAGGATTTATGGGTAGCTTCACCATACCTGGGCAAAACTGTTCCCGGCATCATCCACATCACATCCGGTCCCGAAGTCTCTGCAAAGAAATTCTGCCCATATTCGTCAAATGCAATCCCCCAGGGATTTGGAACGGCCAATTGTGCGGTCCTTTCCAAATGGTGCCTGGAAGGATTATACCGGAAAAACCCTCCATTGGTGGCACGAACCGGCCCATAAGATGTCTCTACATTGGAGTGAAGAAAAACCCCTTCCGCCATATAAATTGCCCCGGAGGGATCAGCGGCAAAAGCAGAAATCACATGGTGTGTATCATGGTCATCAAAACCACTGAGCAAAACTTCCACCTTATCCGCCCTGTCATCTCCATTGGTATCTATTAGAATTTTCAGATGGGTACCTTGGGAAACATAAACCCCTTCCGGTGCTATCTCAAATCCCATAGGAAGATGAAGCCCATCAGCAAATACAATTTGCTTATCCGCTTTCCCGTCCCCATTAGTATCTTCCAGAATGATGATTTTGTCATTGGGCTTGGCATTACCGGGTTTGTAGTGGGGGTAGCTGGGACATGTGGCAACCCATAACCTGCCTTTATTGTCAAAACTCATCTGAACCGGATTGGCCAAATCCGGAAATTCCACTTCAGAGGCAAATAACTCTATTTTATACCCCTCCGGTACCTTTAGTTGATCCAAGGCATCCTGTCCATACAAATAAGTCAAACTGCCATTTTGTTGGGGATTGAAATTGGTCTCTACAGGAGGTATGTCAATCGTGTTTTTGTCAGCCTCTGCGAGGTCCATCCTTTCCCCCTTTGATGCCTTCCAGATGGCCTCATCCCTGATGGCCGTCATTTGTCTTATTTTTTCAAGTTCGTAGGGATAATTATCCGGACCAAACGGTTTATACCTTCTCCCATATACATGGACCCCATTGGGAATCTTATAATCATTATGCCACATCCAGTTTTTCTCCATTACCATCTCATGGATCAGGTCCCTATGCTGGGCCGCCTTGGCTTTAGTTTTACCAAACACCTGATCTGCCAACAAAACCGCCAATTTTTGGTAACCCTGCTCATTCAGTTGGGAACCATCAATGGTTAAAGGTTCCGCGCTGGAAGCATACCATTTTTTTGAAGGGGTAAATGCATCAACAAAAAGAACCTTATGTTTCCCTGCGACCTCCTTCATGGCCAAAGTATACAACTCCAGGTTTTTATTTTCCTTTTCCCCATTCGGTAAATCCTTAATATCAGATAAATCCTCGAATGCTATAGGTGAAATAATGGCCAATTGGGGCGGTGTATTTCCGTTGTAATTTTGTTGCAAAGTATGCCTGATAAAAGCATCCAGCTCGGCTTTATAATTTTCAAGTCCCTCCTCACCTTGGAAAGACTCATTGAATCCGAAAAAAGCCAGAATGATATCGGCCTTATGCCTGTACAACCACTCATCAGGAGTTTCAAAATGCCCCTGGCTGTCTGAAAAATTGGCAAATTCCGTCTGAAATTCTTCAGCACCGGGAAAAGCCCAGGGAGATACCCTTCCTGAATGCGGCCTGAAACCTGGCGTATTGCCACCGTCACACATGTTGCGAATGTATAGCAAACTATCTGGGTAGCGAACATGCATTTCGGTTTCAAAAAGCCCATATTCCATCATTCTGGAACCCAGATTGTTACCAATAAGGATAATATGATCGCCTTTTTTTAAATTAATACTTTCTTTTTGGGAGCATTGGAAAGCCAAAGTCAAAAAAAACCAAAAAGGCCAAGGTTTTTAGCAATTTTCTATTGCGGATTATTAGAGGGTTTCTCATTCTTAAAGATCATAAATTTGTCAATGGTCATGTCCTGCTCCAGAAAGGTATAAAGGGACAACCTCCTACATATTCAAAGAAATCTTTCCTTTATTTACCTGCCTCGGAAATGGATTAACCTAACTGGAATTTAATGATTTACCATGAAATGCAAAAAAAATTGATGGCAAGTGGTAAAAATAAGTTTCGTAGGGCTTTTAGCTTCTCGAAGATAAGAGCTTAGCGGAACTTCACTTTAGGATTTTAACAGTAAAGCAAGTTTACCTACCATATTACCTCTGGTTCCCTGTCAAACAGGTGGGTACAGGACAGTTATTTGTAAAAAAAAGCAGAAAATTATATATTGACTTTTCAGGTCCTCGTCTCAAAAAAATGGCCCACAATAACCTATGATGGCAGAAAATTTCTGGCTTTGGCAATTCCTTGGCAGGCTTCATCCCCTTGTGGTCCATTTTCCTATTGCCCTATTGGTTTTTGCTGCCTTCCTAGAACTGTTTACCATTGGGAAATACCCATCCAAATGGAGACCCGGCATCAATGCCATCCTCCTTGGTGGTATTTTCTCAGCACTTATTTCTGCCTTTTTTGGATGGCAGTTGGCCAGAAACGAAAATATTTCAGGTGATCTCTTAGATCAACACCAGCTTTTTGGATTCATCTCGGCAACCACATGCCTCGTTTTGTTATGGATTTGGAGCAGTGTCGCATTAAAAAATAGGCTGGAATATTTAAAATATTATAGGGCAACTCTTTTCATCACCCTTATCGGGATCATCATCACCGGTCATTTGGGTGCTTCCCTTACCCATGGAGAAGATTTTCTTTCCAGCACTTTACCCTGGAGCGAAGCTTCTTCTACTTATCCGGCCAGTAATTTTGATTTAGCCGATTACCAATCAGAAGGAGGGGCACTTACTCCATCTTCCGAACTTAAATTGATCGGTGAAATAAGGGCCATCCTTGCCCATAACTGCTACAAGTGCCATAGCGGCGCCAAGATTGAAGGGGATTTAAGATTGGATACTAAGGAATTTGCATTAAAAGGTGGAAAGTCGGGAGCAGTAATAGTGGCCGGATCGCCACAAAAAAGTGAGTTGATCAGAAGGATCAAACTCCCCCAAAACCACAAAGAGGTCATGCCTTCCAAAGGTAATCCCTTGAGCAAAGAGGAAGTTGCCCTGCTCAGCATTTGGGTGGAAAAAGGAGCCCCTTGGCCTGATAATGCCGCCAACCCCAGTATATACAGGGTGGCAGACCTAGCTCCACGGAGGCCCTCCCTGCCAAAGGCAGTTAAAGGATTGACAAACCCTGTGGACCTATTTGTCTATGACTATTTTCAGAAAAAAGGATTGCCCTGGCCTGAAGGCGTAGATGATAAGACTTTCGTAAGAAGATTATACCTTGACATGATAGGCCTACTGCCCGATCCGGCAGATTTGGATGCTTTCACAAAGGATCCAAGACCGGACAAGAGCGCTGTTTTGGTAGAGACCTTGCTCAGCAGAAATGAGGATTATGCCATGCATTGGCTAAGCTTTTGGAATGATCATTTGAGAAATGACTACACCGGTACCGGTTATATCACAAATGGAAGGTTCAATATCTCTGATTGGTTGTACCAGTCCCTTTTGAACAACAAACCTTACAATGTTTTTGTCAAAGAATTACTTTATCCAAATGAAAAATCCAAAGGCTTTATTGAAGGCATCCGTTGGAGGGGAACTGTGAATGCAAGCCAAAGAACCGAAATGCAGGCTGCTCAAAATGTTGGACAGGTGATTTTGGGCTTAAACCTCAAATGTGCCTCTTGCCATGACAGCTTTATTTCAGATTGGAAATTGGATCAGGCTTATGCCTTTGCCAACATTTTTGCGGACACTACATTGGAAATCAGCCGATGTGAACAGCCAACCGGAAAAATGGCCTCCACAAAAATCCTATGGGAAGCATTGGGGGAAATTGACAGTTTGGCCAGCAGAGCCGAGAAACTCCGGCAACTTTCGGAAAATTTGGTGCAGCCTGCCAACGGAAGGATGTACCGGACGATTGTCAACCGGGTCTGGAAACAGCTAATGGGCAGAGGATTGGTAGAACCTGTGGATGAAATGGACAATGCCCCCTGGAGCCAGGATTTACTGGATTGGCTTGCTTCTGAATTTGTAGACTCAGGCTATGACCTGAAGGGACTAATTTACCAGATTGCCAGCTCTAAAATCTATCAATCTGCTTCAGTGGGAATTAAAAGCCCGGATTTATTGATGGCTGAGGATTACATCTTCACAGGCATCGCCCGAAAGAGAATAACAGCAGAACAGTTTTCCGATGCAGTAAGTAAGGTCATATTTCCTATGTTCAATGAACAGGATCTAAAATACAATCCTTACCAATTGGCTAAAAATGAACAATCCCCTCCCCATTTTGTCAGGTCATCCTTGGTGGCAAATAACAGTTTCCTCACTGCATTGGGAAGACCTAACAGAGAAATTGTGACCACATCCAGGGATGATCAGGCCAGCCTTCTTCAAGCCCTGGAACTGACCAATGGTGAAAGGCTTTATGAGGTACTTCAAAAAGGTGCCTTCCTATGGCAGGAGAAATACAAAAACGGGGAATTGATCGCTGAGGAATTTTATCAAAAACTTCTGCTTAGAAAACCCAGCCAAAAAGAAAAGAAAATTGCAAAAGAGGCTTTGGGTGACCAACCAAAGCCAGAACAAATTCAGGATTTTTTTTGGGCGGTATTGTTACTTCCTGAATTTCAGATAATTTACTAGACTAAAAAATCAAAACCATTAACCCACATGAATGAACTTTTGAAGAGGAGAGATTTTTTAAAGAAAACCAGCGCAGCGGCGATGGCAACCATGGCTATGGGATCTCCTATTTCAGGTTTACTTTCATCCTGTCAATCCAATAATCCAATCCCTTCTTCTGCTGACAGCGTCATTCTGCTATTCATGGCTGGTGGAATGGCACACACGGAAACCTTTGATCCGAAAAAACATACTGCCTTTCGAAAAGGGATGCATTCCAGTGAAGTCCTCAGTACATTCCCCGCTGTTCCCACCGTGCTGGACGGTATTTATTTTTCAGAAGGATTGGAATCCATTGGGAAAATTATGGACCGTGGCACTTTGATACGGTCTTATGTAGCGGCAGATTTGGGACATATTTTGCATACCAGACACCAATACCATTGGCACACCTGCTATGAACCGCCCCAATCCGTGGTAGTTCCGCATATCGGTTCATGGATCGCCAAAACATTGGGCCCCTTGAACCCCGTCATCCCACCTTTTATCAATATCGGCCAAAGATTTACAGTTGGGGAAGGAGAAGAACTCAAGGCTTTTCACAGTGCCGGTTTTCTTGGATCTGAATTTGGGCCTTTTCTAATCCCAGACCCAAGTTCAGGACTCGAAAGTGTCCGGCCGCCGGTGGGGATGTCTCTTCAGCGCTTTGAAGCAAGGAACCAACTTTATGAAAACCTCATCAAAGAAAGCCCCATGGGAGAATTTGGAAGTGATTACCAAAGAGAATCCCTCAAAAGATCCATGGAGCAAGCCTATATCCTATTGAATTCTCCTGAAGCGCAAGCCTTTGACTTAAGCCAAGAACCCAGGGAAAGTTATGACATCTATAACACCGGGAAATTTGGTTTAGGCTGCCTGCTGGCCAAAAGGCTGGTCAACCAAGGGGCTAGGTTTGTCAGCGTCACCACCGAATATGAACCATTTTTTGGTTGGGACACCCATGACAACGGCCACACCCGGTTGAAAGACATGAAAAAATTAATTGACGCACCCATAGCCCAATTGATCAAAGACCTGGATGAAACGGGTAGATTGGAAAGAACCCTGGTAATTGTAGCCAGTGAATTCAGCAGGGATATGTTGACCGAAGGGCGCCCTGATTTAAAGGTCCAGGATCAGGTGGAAGTGCCTGAAATCATCGAAGACATGAAGAATTATGGCATGCACAGACATTTTACTGACGGCTGTTCTATTCTGATGTTTGGAGGCGGGATCAAAAGGGGCCATGTTTATGGCAAAACAGCCGATGAAAGGCCTTGTAAGACCATAGAAAAACCCATTAAAATCGATAGCATCCACCAGACTATCTACCATGCCTTGGGCATCCCCGCAGATACCCATTTCATGATTGAAAAAAGGCCATTTTATACAACTCCTGATGGACATGGAAAAGTAGAATTTGACCTTCTGAAAACTTAAATAATCAAATCTCAATCAACAAGTCCCTGATAACCGAAAAACCTATGTGCACAAAAAAATCAATTTTGAAATCCTTCATCTTCCTGATCACCTTAGGCTTGTTTTTTTCCTGTGGTAAAAAGGAGGAAGAAAAAACTTTAATCCATCCAAAAATAGCCAAACTGAAACTCCCTGAGGGTTTTGTGGCCGAGCACATCTACAGCCCAGGGGAAAATGATCAGGGTTCCTGGGTGGGAATGACATTCGATGACATGGGGAGGATGATTGCCACAGACCAATTTGGGGCAATTTACAGGGTTGAGATACCTCCTATCGGTGCTGAAGACCTGAATCCCAAAGTGGAAAAATTGCAAATAGGAACTGATGAAACCAAGTTGGGGATGGGCTTTGCACAAGGGATATTGTATGCATTCAACAGCCTGTATGTGACGGTCAATCATAATCCAAACGATGTTTTTGACAAAGGGACCGGACTCTACCGCTTACAGGACACCAATGGTGATGACCAATACGATAAAATCACCCTACTTAAAGCCCTTGAGGGTGAACCCGGAGAACATGGTCCCCACAGTATGATTGTATCCCCTGATAAGCAATCCATTTATCTGGTAGCAGGGAATCATGTGGATGTCCCGGAAATGAATGCTTACCGTTTGCCCAAGGTTTGGGATGAAGACAATATTTTCCCTGTCATCAAAGATCCAAGGGGGCATGCCAACAACCGCATGGCACCGGGAGGTTGGATAGCCAAGATCGATCCCGAGGGGAAAAATTGGGAAATGATCAGCGCCGGCTTTAGAAATGCGTATGATATCGCCTTCAATGAAGATGGGGATCTTTTTACCTATGATTCGGACATGGAATGGGATTTTGGAATGCCTTGGTACAGGCCTACCCGTATTTGCCATGTCACGAGTGGAAGCGAATTTGGTTGGAGAACAGGAAATCAAAAATGGTCACCTGAATATCCGGATAATTTGCCCGCTATATTAAATATTGGTCAGGGTTCCCCGACCAATGTAATGTTCGGTACTGGGTCTAATTTCCCTGAAAAATACCGAAAAGCCTTATTTGCCTTTGATTGGAGTTTCGGTATCATCTATGCTGTTTTCCTGGAACCCTCCGGCGCGACCTATTCCGCAACGGCAGAAGAATTTATTTCAGGTTCCCCCCTTCCACTGACTGACGGCGCCATAGGTCCTGATGGGGCAATGTATTTTATGACAGGGGGAAGAAGACTACAATCGGATGTTTACAGGGTATATTATGCCGGAAAAGTGGAAGATGTAGGCATAAAAAAAACCAATTCTACCCTACCGGAAGCACATCAAACAAGAAGGATGCTGGAAACCTTTCATAGTGGTGGACCAAAAGCAGGTGCAGTAGAAACTGCTTGGCCCTACCTCAAAGATGAGGATAGGTTCATCCAATATGCGGCGCGCATTGTCATAGAACACCAACCGGTCATTGAATGGCAGGAGAAGGCATTGAATGAAAAAGATCCGAAAACTTTGATCCAATCCATGATTGCCCTAATCCGACACGGTGACAAAAAACTTCAAAACAGGATCCTTGACGCCCTAATGGCTATAGATTTAGGTCAATTATCCAAAACAGATCAAATCAATCTTCTCAGGGCAGTGGAATTGAGCCTGTACCGACAGGGCATGCCTTCGAATGAATTGAAAGGAAAATTGGCCGCAATGCTGAATCCAAAATTCCCCTCAGGAAACAATGAACTGGACAGGTCGCTGAGCAAAATTCTAGTATATATTGAGGCACCTGATGCAATAGAGAAAATCGTGGCCCAACTCAGGGTAGCCAAAGATGATCCGGATTACCAAAAGACCTTCACCTCTTCCTCAGACCTAATCCTTAGAAACCCACAATACGGCCTTGACATTGCAGATATGTTGGCCAATGTACCACCTGCCCAGCAATCTTACTACGCGACTGTTTTGGGGGGTGCCAAAGCAGGTTGGACACCTGAATTGAGAGAAGCTTATTTCAAATGGATCCATGATGCTTTCCAATACAAAGGTGGCCGAAGTTATGTGGGCTTTATTGATCGGGCGAGGAAAATGGCTTTGAGCAAAGTCGATCCCGTGGACTTCGATTATTACAATGAATTGTCAGGAGCTTCTTTGCTTACGGGAAGCGGAAATGACCTGGTGGTTTCAGCGATTCAGCCACAGGGCCCTGGCAGAAACTGGAAAGTGGATGAAGCTTTGGCATTAATGGATGATTTAAAAGGAAGGGATTTGGTAAAGGGCAAAGCCATGTATGCCGCCACACTTTGTCAATCCTGCCATAGCATGCAGGGGGAAGGCGGAGCAGTCGGTCCTGACCTGACCCAATTGGGCACCCGGTTTTCCCCAAAAGATATTCTGGAATCCATTATCAATCCCAATGCGGTAATCAGTGACCAATATGCCTCAACCATTTTCTACCTTAAAGATGGCAGCTCTGTTCTGGGCAAACTGACCAATGAGGATAGGGAGAAATACTACATCTCACAAAATCCCTTTGACTCTCAGAACCTAAGAGAGATTCCAAAGATACAAGTTACAAGTAAAAAACTCTCCGAAATTTCCATCATGATGCCGGGACTGATCAATAGACTGAATGAGGAAGAATTAAAGGATTTAATGGCTTATTTGATCTCAGGGGGTAATCCAAACCATGAAGTATATCAGCAATAATTATGAGATATTAACATTAGGGAAAAAGTAAAGAAAAGCAAATGGCAGCGATTGATATGTCATGCTGAGTTTTTAAAATTTGGCACTTACAGAGAATGGAATGACATCACTTGATCCGTCATCCTGAACCGGAGCCTGCGGAGGTGAATGCTTGCCCCGCAGCATTGCGGGGGATCTTCACTATTTTGGGAGACACTTCTCCCGATATATTCATCGGGATCAGAGTGACGGTTCCTGTAATCTGTCAATGGTACTTGATTCTATTTAAAAAAAGACTATGAAAGATTTTCGCGATTTAAAATACCTGTTCATTCTTGCCATAATCAGCTTTACCGCTTGTGGCCAAAAGAAAACTTCTGATACAAATCAGGAGGAGAAAGTTGATGGCTTTGTATCCATTTTTGATGGCAAAAGTCTGAACGGATGGGAAGGTGATCCGGATATTTGGAGGGTGGAAGATGGCTTTCTAATAGGAGAATTAACCCCTGAATCTGATTTAAAGTCAAATACATTTTTGATTTGGACAGGGGGTAAACCCGGCGATTTTGAACTGAAGGTTGACTTCAAAATAACGGAGAATGGAAATTCCGGTATCAACTACAGAAGCGAAAGATTGGATGATGTCCCTTTTGCACTGAGAGGCTATCAGGCGGATATTGATGGAAAAAACACCTACACCGGACAGAATTATGAGGAAAGAAAAAGGACTACTTTGGCTTACAGGGGGCAGCAAACCAAAATCAATCCCCAAGATCCTCCCGGTGAAATCAGGGACTTTGTAGAAAGAAATGCCTGGCGCGGTTTGGAACTCACCAAAGAACTTGGAGACCGCGATTCTTTGAAAAACATAATCAAAGCAGAAGATTGGAACCATATGCATTTGGTAATCAAAGGCAATGTGCTTAAGCATTATGTGAATGGGGTTTTGATGAGTGAAGTGATAGATGAAGACCCTATTAACCGAAGTTTTGGAGGACATCTTGGGTTTCAGGTTCATGTGGGCCCGCCCATGCAAGTAGCTTTTAAGAACATTTTCATCAAAGAGAAATAAACTATGGGAAACTCCTCCAATCCTTTGATCTATTTTTCTAAAAATAAAGTATCGAACACTTCCCAATTGGGGGGAATTGAGACTTCTGTATTGGATAATGGCCCAGGTAAAGGGACAAGGATTGCTTGGGTCAATACGGGGGGCGGGCTTAGGTATAAAGTCATCCTGGACCGCGGAATGGACATTGCAGATGCTTTTTTAAATGCCAGTAGTTTGGCATGGATCAGTCACGCTGGAGTAGTCCATCCCCAACCTTTTTCCAATCAAGGCATTGATTGGCTGAGAACTTTTGCAGGTGGATTATTGACCACTTGTGGACTTTCCCACATTGGGGGACCTGAATCTGATCAATATGGAACAAGAGGCCTTCATGGAAATTACAGCAACCTGACTGCGGAGATTGTCTCGATAAAGCAACCGGATCTAAGGCATGGTGATTTTGGAATGAATATGACAGGGCTTATCAGAGAGACTACCACATTTGGCCCTCAGTTAGAATTAAAAAGAACAATTTCTGGCATGCTTGGAGAGAACCACATCAAGATCCATGACGAAATCACCAATCTCGGAAATACCCCTGCCCCGCATATGCTTTTGTACCATATAAATTGCGGTTATCCTTTGATTGATAAAGACTCAACAATCATTTGGAAAGGCCAATGGGAATCCATGGACAAGGATCCTAATAATAGGATTTTCAACACTTCCAATGATTTTAAAAAATGTCCTGAGCCTATGGAAGAACATGCCGGTTTTGGGGAAGATGTGGCTTTTATTATACCTCAAACCGAGACAAATGGGACAGCAGTATGTGGTTTTGTCAACGAAAAGTTGGGCCTTGGATTATCCATCAAATTCAATACCCACCAATTACCATGGCTGATCAATTGGCAGCATTGGGGCAAAGGTGAGTATGTCACCGCTCTGGAACCTGCAACCAACCCTCCGATTGGACAGGCAAAAGCAAGGGGTGAAGGTACTTTGATCGAGCTGGCCCCAGGGGAAAAGAGAAACTACGATCTTGAACTCAAGGTCATCACAGAAAAAGATGAGCTGGAAAATCTATTGAAAATCAATAAACAATAAACCTTTAACCAAAATAACACGCATACACATGAGTTTGGCAAAAAAAGCACTTGAACAAGGAGAAGGAATTCTCCGATTGACACCGACCTGGGTACCCAGATCATTTTGCGTCCCCGGTAGAAGGATAAAGCTGCACCCTGATGATTATTATGTCCTAGGTGGAGCCCGGGGAGGCATTGATGAAAGATGGCTTGCTTCCACTACTCCCGCACAAAATGGCCCCTTGACCGGAAAAAATGAAGGCCTAAGCCATATTGTATTGGAGGATGGTGCCGAAAAAAAGCTCATTTTATTAAAAGACGCCATTGACGAGCTCAAAGGTGAAATCATTGGGGAAAGGATTTGGAATGAACATAAAAGCTGGCCCATGTACTCCAAGTTTTTTGACAATATGGGACCATTGCCGCATCACATTCACCATAATGATGAATATGCGGCCATGACAGGTCAAAAGGGGAAACCAGAAGCCTACTACTTTCCTCCACAACTCAATAACCATGGAGGAGATTTTCCTTATACCTTTTTTGGGATTGCCCCGGGTACCACCAAATCGCAGATCAAAGAATGCCTGATGAATTTCCACAAAGGGGACAATAAAATCACCAATTATTCCCAGGCTTTTAAGCTGGAGCCAGGAACAGGATGGGATGTGCCCCCGGGCATGCTACATGCCCCGGGAAGCCTTTGTACCTACGAACCACAGAAGGCTTCGGATATTTTCGCCATGTACCAGTCTCTGGTCAATGAAGCCATTATTCCGGAAGAATTGCTTTGGAACGGAACTCCAAAGGACAGGATAGGTGACTATGATCTCTTGGTGGAGGTCATCGATTGGGAGCTGAACACCAACCCTAATATCCTTGACAACCACTTTATGCTTCCCAAACCCGTTTATGAACAGGAATGGATGGAATCAGAAGGTTTTATAGAAAAGTGGATCTGTTACCGTTCCCATGATTACAGTGCCAAAGAACTTACGGTCTTGCCCGGTCAGACCGTCACCATCAGAGACAATGCTGCCTATGGATTGATCATGATGCAAGGGCATGGCAAAATGGGCGTATGGGATATCGAAACCCCGGCCCTAATCCGTTATGGACAACTTACCCATGATGAATACTTTGTTTCTGAAAAAGCAGCCAAAGCGGGGGTAAGGATCAGCAATCCGTCTAAAACAGATCCGATTGTAATGCTGAAGCACTTTGGTCCCAATAATCCGGATTTGAAAGTAGAGAAGTAGAAGCGAGAGTTTAGAGACGAGATACCAGAGGTTAGAGACAAAATGTAAGAGCCAAGAGATAAGATTGAAGTGTTTTGCAGTCCTATTAATTTAAGGCCAATTTCAGCACCATTATCAAATATCTTAATATCCCAATATCAAAACAGGGTCCCTTGACCATTTAACCAATAGCTAAATCAACTAATAACAAATACCAAATAACTCAATCAACTAATAATCCATAACCAAAATAACCATGTCCCAAAACAATTATCCCAAACTCCATAATGCGACCTGGCCAGGTATAGTAGGCAAAGGCCCGGATTCTGAACCCGTCATCCCATTCGATACTTTATTGGAAATGACCGCTGCCGCCGAGGTAAACGGAGTAAAATTTGACGGTATAGATATCGGTTTGCTTGATCCTCACCTCAACATTGACATGTCTGACGATGACATCAAAAAGCTCGCAGATAAGGTTTCAAAATACCAGCTCAATATTGGATCGCTTGTAGCCCCCATTTGGGCCGGCTCGGCCATGGGAACGGCAGAACAGCGGAAGACCTTTGTCGAAATGGTCAGGAAGTCCTGTGCCATAGCCAAACGGTTGAATGAATTGGGGGTAAGGCCCTACGGAATAGTGAGGATTGATTCAGCAGCCGGAGTGTCTGATTGGGCAAAGGATCCAACAGGTAACAGCAAATTGATTGCCCAGACATTCCGGGAAGCCTGCGATGTGGCTGCAGATTTCGGTGAAAGACTGGCCGCAGAAGGGGAAATCTGCTGGGGAGGTATGCATAGCTGGAAATATATGGTGCAGCTTCTGGAAATGGTGGACAGGAAAAACATCGGCTTCCAGGCCGATATGTCGCATACCTTTTTGTACACTCTTGGATACAATGCACCTGAGCATAGAATTCTTCCAGCTGACTTTGATAAAAGTGACCGGGAAGCCATCAAATCTGCATTGAAAACAGTAACTGCAGCCCTCCGGCCCTGGACCATAGATTTTCATGTCGCCCAGAATGATGGTTCTGTTTTCGGTTCGGGCTCCCATGACAAAACAGGTCGCCACTGCCAGGCTACCGATCCCAATGGATTGTTAGACATCACCCATGATGCCGGGTATTGGCTGAGAGACGAAAACGGAAATCTCACCAAAGCCATGAAACACATTTGTTGGGATGGCTGTATGTTTCCCAATGCCGTCATGGAAAAACAACAAACCTGGAATGACATACTCGCTGCCTTGATAAAGGTCAGAGATGCACACGGATGGAATAGTTAACATTATTGAAACAAGAAGCAAGAAGCAAGAAACAAGATGAGAGACTAAAGGAAAACACTTTTTTGGTCTCAAATCTTATGTCTCACATCTAAAATCTAAAAAAATGAGCAATAAAAAACCAATACGAATAGGATTGATAGGCACCGGACTGATGGGCAGGATCCATACCAATGCCTACAAAAGAATACCTGATTTCTTCCACGAATTTGAATATATGCCTGTCCTGCAGGCAGTTTGTGCCAGAAGGGAGGATAAAGTCAAAGCTTTTGCTGAGCAATGGGGCTATGCTTCTTATGAAACAGACTGGAAAAAACTTATCGCAAGGGATGATATTGACGCCGTGGATATCTGCACCCCCAATGATACCCATGCGGAAATTGCCATTGCTGCTGCCAAAGCCGGAAAGATGATCCTTTGCGAAAAACCCCTTTCCAGAACCTTAGACGAAGGTGAAGCCATGGTCAAAGCGGTGGAAAATGCTGGGGTAAAAAATACGGTTTGGTACAACTACCGCAGGGTCCCTGCTGTCACCATGGCGAAGCAACTCGTGGACTCGGGAAAATTGGGTAAAATTTTCCATTACAGGGCCAATTTCTTGCAGGATTGGACCATCAATCCCGAACTTCCCCAAGGAGGGGACGCCCTATGGAGATTGGATGTGGATGCAGCAGGATCCGGGGTAACTGGCGATCTGCTGGCCCATTGTATTGATAACGCCATGTGGTTGAACGGAGGCATCAGGGATGTATCTGCGATGACAGAAACTTTCATCAAAGAAAGGGTGCATCAGGGAAGTGGCAAAGTCCAAAAAGTTGGCATTGACGATGCCTGTATCTTTCATTGTCATTTTGACAATGGGTCGCTGGGTCTCTTTGAGGCCACAAGGTATGCCCGGGGACATAAGGCTTTGTACACCTTTGAAATCAATGGGGAGCATGCCTCTATCCGTTGGGACCTCCACGACATGAACTGGCTTGAGTTTTTCGACCATAAAGATGAGTCAAGACTTAGAGGATGGAGAAAGATCCACATTACGGAAGGGGAGCAACCCTATATGAACAGGTGGTGGATACCGGGAACCTCCATCGGTTATGAGCATTCCTTTATCCATCAGGCAGCGGACTTTTTCTTAAGCTTGCAGACGGGAAAACCTTGCACCCCTACCTTTCAGGATGCCTTTGAAACCCAAAAAGTCTGTCAGGCAGTGCTGGATTCCGCAGCCTCCAAAAGTTGGAAAGAAACTGGAGTTACATGGAAGGGATAAAGTTGATTCAGATTTTTGTTTTTTAGGTCGGCTTATTGACCCCATCGGGATCATAACTATATTATTAAAAGACGGGTTGTATAAAACAACGACCCTAAAGAGGTCAAATTTCTATTTTACAATGAAACCTCCTATATGCGAGGTTTCATTGTAAAGTCTACAAAGACGCCCTTTCAATGACCTTAAACTCATTTTTGATCATTTTTCCTTCTTTCCTCAAGATCATCTCAGCGGTGAGTTTACCCATAGCAGGGAAATCCGAGGAAATCACCGTAATACCCTTTAGGAGGACTTCTTTCAAGGGAGTTTCATTATAGGACAAAATCCCTAAATTCTTGCCGATAATAAGGCCTTTGGTCTTATTTGCTTTTTTTATAAGATTGACCAGATCATTTTCTTCAATCACGATATAGGCCTCTCCTTTTACCAGTTGCTTATCTAAACCAATCTCTTCTATTACTTCAAAATCTTTTTGGAATTCAACAGCAAACTTTTTGAATCCCTGAAGAATTTCAGCAGGATAGGGATAAGAAGCTTTCGAAGGGAAGGCAAGATAAAGTTTGTGATATTTAGTCAGCTTTCCGGACAATTTGACCAATGCTTGGTAGATATCCTCCTTGAATTCTTGGTAAACACTTCCAAAAACACCCTCACAAAAAGGAAGACACTTGTCCAAAAGGATCAATTTTTCCTGAGGAAGATTTTTGATCATTTCGGCAGCCATGGATTCCTGATCTTTTTTGAAGTGTGGCATGATTATATAATAATCCATCTGTCCACTAAACTGCTCCAGATACTTTTTAAAGAGTGAAAATTCGCAATGAAAAACATGAAATGAAATATCCGCCCGGTCTTTCAATGCTGTCACCAGGGCATTATAAACCACTTGTTTGTAGGCGGATAACTTATTGAAAAGTAACAATATCTTGTACTTGGCCAGATCCGAATGATGGCTGATGTAATATCCTTTGCCTTTAACCGACTCGATAATCCCTTGTTTTTTTAAAATACGATAGGCTTTCTCGACGGTATCTCTGGAAAGAGAATAATCTGCGCTCAATAAATTAATTGATGGGATTTTATCCCCATATCGGAGCTTTCCTTGGGTCAATAGGCTTTTTACTGCCTTTACAATCTGAATGTATTTTGGAACACTGGAATTTTCTTCAATCGCCAAATGAAGTTTCATCGGATCAAAAATTAACACCCTAAAAGTAATTTCTTTTCCGAAAAGTACAAGATTTTCGTAACTTCCAATCAAAAATAAAAATAATTCCATCATCCACCGAGAAAGAAAATCCGGACATTCAAATTCCCTGACTACCCTAACTTCTACAGCATAGAGCAGGATAATTAAAAAATTAACTACCCTTACATTTGAACTAAGACAAACTAAAATAACCATGGTCCAAACCTATAAGCACGTTTCCTACCTCTGGGACGAAGAAAAAGCCGCCACCTTGGGCAATGATGAAGTCGCACTCTTGATTTACAGATCCAACATTTTAGGTGCTGACCTTAGGATTACCAATTATGGCGGAGGTAACACCTCTTGTAAAACCACAGAAAAAGATCCTCTGACGGGAAAAGACGTGGAAGTCATGTGGGTAAAAGGTTCCGGTGGAGATATCGGCACCTTAACCAAATCCGGCCTGGCAGGTTTGTATGTAGATAAGTTGCGCTCCTTGGAAGGGATTTACCGTGGTATTGAACACGAAGACGAGATGGTGGGACTTTTCAACCACTGCATCTACGACCTGGACTCCAAGGCCCCTTCCATAGATACCCCGTTACATGCTTTTTTACCTTTCAAACATATTGATCACCTGCATCCGGATGCGGCCATTGCCATTGCGGCATCCAAAGATGGGGAGAAAATAACCCAGGAGCTCTTTGAAGGGCAGATAGCCTGGGTACCTTGGCAAAGACCGGGTTTTGACCTGGGCCTGAAGTTGCGCGATGCATTGGAGGCGAACCCGGGAATACAGGGGATCATGCTGGGCGGACATGGCCTGTTCACCTGGGGAGATACTTCCTATGAATGTTATATCAATAGTTTGGAGGTGATCGAAAAAGCTTCAGCATACCTCGAAGCCAATTACGGTAAAAAGAGACCTGTTTTTGGAGGGGAGAAAGTGAAAGCACTTGATCCTGCTCAAAGAAAAAATCAGGCAGCCAAAATCGCTCCCTTATTGCGTGGTTTGGCTTCGAGCTATAACCGCATGGTGGGCACTTTCAATGATTCGGAGACGGTGTTGCAGTTTATTAACTCCCATGACCTTGACAAACTGGCTCCATTGGGCACCTCCTGTCCGGACCATTTTTTAAGGACGAAAATTGCCCCGTTGGTATTGGATTTGCCTGCGGATCAGGATTTGTCGGATATGGCTGCGGTAAAAGCCCATATCGGACAACTTTTTGAAAAATACAGGGCAGCTTATAAAGATTATTACGAAAAGCACAAGCGCTCCAACAGCCCGGCCATGCGTGACCCTAATCCGGTCATTATTCTTTGGCCGGGAGTAGGGATGTTTTCCTATGCCAAAGACAAACAGACTTCCCGTGTGGCTTCCGAATTTTATATCAACGCCATCAACGTGATGCGGGGAGCAGAGGCGGTTTCTGAATATGTCTCATTACCGCTTCAGGAAGCTTTTGATATTGAGTATTGGTTGCTCGAAGAAGCCAAACTCCAACGCATGCCCAAAGAAAAAGCGCTTTCCAGAAAAGTTGCTTTGATCACCGGAAGTGCGGGAGGAATTGGTAAGGCCATCGCAGATAAATTCGCAGCAGAGGATGCCTGTGTAGTCATTTCTGATATAGACGAGGACCGCCTGGCCAATGCCAGAAAAGATTTTGGAAAAGATGCCGCCATCGCCGTCAAACTCGATGTGCTGGACAATGATACAATTGCTCAAGCCTATAAGGAAGCCTGTCTGGCCTTCGGCGGAGTTGACATCATCGTCAACTCCGCCGGATTGGCCATCAGCAAATCCTTGGCAGACACCACAGAAGCTGACTGGGATTTGCTCAATGATGTGCTGGTCAAAGGACAATTCAAGGTATCCCAAGCAGGTGTAGCCATCCTGAGGGCACAGGGAATGGGAGGTGACATCATCAATATTGCTTCCAAAAACGCATTGGTATCCGGACCAAACAATGTGGCTTACGGCACTGCCAAAGCTGCCCAAATCCACATGTCCAGGTTATTGGCTGCAGAACTTGGCCCCGATAAAATCCGGGTCAATGTGGTCAACCCCGACGCAGTAATCGAAGGCTCAAAAATCTGGGAAGGCAAATGGGCCGAGGGAAGGGCCAAAGCTTATGGAGTAAGTGTAGAAGAGCTACCTGCTTACTATGCCAAGCGTACCTTGATGAACGAAATCATCAGCACCAAGGATCTGGCCAATGGCGTATTCGCTTTTGTCAGCGGCTTACTGTCCAAGTCCACAGGGAATATCTTGAATGTGGATGGGGGCGTGGCTGCGGCATTTGTGAGGTAAGACGATGGAAAGAATTATGGCCACAAAGGCACAAAGACACAAAGAAGGGTTAAAGCAATTAGCTATACATCAGTTATAGGTCAGCTATTGTTAAACCGTTAGCCTTGTCATTTTAAGTCTCACCCGAAGGCGGAAAGGCGCTAAGAGTAATAGCCACAAAGACACTAAGGAACAAAGGGGAAAAAAATTACCAGTAGCTATCCATCAAAAATAGGCTAGCTAATGTTAATCCGCTGTCCTTGTCACCTCGATGAAGCAGAGGTCTATTTGCTTTTGAAGAATTAGATTTCTCTCTTCGTTCGAAATGACAAGGAAAGGCATTCTTCCAAATTATTCCTTAAATTCAAATTAAAACAGAACCCACTTAGTGCCTTGGTGTCTTAGTGGTAAAAATCAATAACCATGATCCACTTCGTAACTTGGTGTCTTTGTGGCAAAAAACAAAAACCATAATCCACTTTGTGCCTTCGTGTCTTAGTGGCTATAAAAAACAATAAACTATTTCACTTCGTGCCTTTGCGCTTTTGTGGCTTAAAAATATGAAAATAACCTCCGACCATATCCAATCAACCAATAAAACCAGAGAAATCTCCCATGCCAGGGAATTCAACTTCCTCGCTGAAAACCTGGAGAAAAAAGGCCTTGATGTAGAGCAATTGATAAAAAGACTGCAAGACTTCCAGATTGCCATCCCTTCTTGGGCTTTGGGCACCGGAGGTACACGCTTTGGACGTTTCTCAGGAGGTGGAGAACCCGCTACTTTAATCCAAAAAATCCAGGATATCGGCATCCTACATGCATTAAACCGATCCAGCAACGCAGTTTCCCTGCATATTCCCTGGGACATTCCCCAAGACTATGATGCTATCCTCCAAGCAGCTTCAGATGTGGGAATCGGTTTTGATGCGGTCAATTCCAACACCTTTCAGGATCAGGCAGACCAAAACCTGTCCTATAAATTCGGCTCTCTGGCCAATAATGACAAATACATCCGTGAACTGGCGATTGAACACAATAAAGAAGTAATCCGAATAGGAGAAAAACTAGGTTCAAAAGCCCTGACGGTTTGGTTGGCGGATGGGTCATCCTTTCCCGGCCAACAGAGTTTTCGCAAAGCCCTTCAAAACACCTATGAGTCTTTACAGGAAATTTACAAAGAACTCCCTTCAGATTGGAAAATGCTGGTAGAGTACAAACCTTATGAGCCTTATTTTTATAGCACAGTGATCCAAGACTGGGGCACCTCCTTTTTGTTGGCCAATAAACTGGGAGAAAAGGCTTATTCTTTAGTGGATCTGGGCCATCACCTGCCTAATACCAATATCGAGCAGATTGTTGCCACCTTGATGACAGAGGGCAAATTGGGAGGCTTTCACTTTAACGACTCCAAATACGGTGACGATGACCTGACTGTGGGCAGCATCAAACCTTACCAACTCTTCCTGATTTTCAATGAACTGGTAGCTGGTTTCAAAGAAACTTCCAATCCTGCCCCAGCTTGGATGATTGATGCCAGCCACAACCTGAAAGATCCTTTGGAGGACTTGTTGCAATCCGGAGAAGCCATCAAACTGGCTTATGCCCAAGCTTTGATCGTGGATCAAAATGCCCTGCATGCTGCACAAGCTTCACATGATGTGGCCTTAGCTCAGGAAATCCTACAGGAGGCATTTAGAACTGACATCAGACCTTTGGTAAGAGAATCTATCCGCCAAAGCGGAGGGGCCATTACCCCCATTCATAGCTATCGGGAACTGAAAGTCAGGGAAACGCTGATCAAAGAAAGAGGCAAAGACAGTAAAGCCAGCGGATTGTAACATGGAACCCATCAAAGTAACTGCCATATTTGATATTGGAAAGACCAATAAGAAGTTCTTTCTCTTTGACCAGGAATTGAAGGAAGTCTATAAGGTGTATCATCGCCTGGATTATATACAGGATGAAGACGGTGAAGATTGTGAATCCATTCAGGCATTGACCCAATGGGTCAGACAAACCTTGAAAGAAGCTTTGGACCTGCCACAGTTTCTTATCGTCAAACTCAATTTCACCACCTACGGGGCTTCTTTTGTGCATATTGACCAAATGGGAAATCCGGTCGCACCCCTGTACAATTACCTGAAAAAGTATCCGGAGAATATTTTAGAACAGTTTTATTCCAAATACGGTCCAGCTGAAAAGTTCAGCCAGGAAACCTCTTCTCCTGCCTTGGGCATGTTGAATTCCGGTCTGCAGCTGTACTGGTTGAAGTACGCCAAACCGGAAATCTTTAAGAAAATCCACCGCAGCCTTCACCTTCCCCAGTACTTTTCATTTCTTTTTACGGGAAAAGCAGTATCAGAATATACGAGCATAGGCTGTCATACAGGCTTATGGGATTTTGCCAAAGGAGAATATCATCACTGGGTCAAAGCCGAAGGGATAGACAAAATATTACCAGAGGTGGTGGACACTACGACCAGTTTTCCCAAGACCTTTGACCAGCACAGCATGAGTATAGGCGTGGGAGTACATGATTCCTCCGCCGCTTTATTGCCTTATCTGACCAGCAATACCGAATCATTTGCCCTTTTGTCCACAGGTACTTGGGCCATCAGCATCAATCCCTTTAATGATACCCCATTGACTTTGGACGAACTCCGCAAGGACTGCCTGCACTTTCTCAGCAGGGAAGGAAGACCCATCAAAATCAGCAGGCTATTTATAGGAGAAGAGCATAAGGTGCAGATCGAAAAACTCTATGTGCATTTCCAACTGGAAAAAGGATACTACAAAGCATTATCTTTTGAAAAGGAGCGGTACGATAAAGCCAGATCGAAAACCCACAAACGGTTCAGGTTTGAATATCTGAAGCCTGAGGTCTTTGGAATTTCACAAGCTAATGAAACGGACTGGAAAGGTTTTGCAGATTTTGAAGATGCCTATTATAGCTTTATCCATGAACTCACTGATCTGCAAGTAGCCTCCCTCCAACTTGTGCTAAAAGGTACTAAAGCCCAAAAACTCTATATCGACGGAGGATTCAACGCCAATCCGATTTTTGTGGAGATGCTCAGGTATAAGCTGCCCGGAATCAGCATTGAAACTACGGACTTTGCATTGGGGACGGCGCTGGGGGCAGGGATGGTGGTGAGTTGAAAAAACTTTCAGCTATTTCAAATATTTTTAATAGCTGCTTTAAATTGTTAAAATTTGTTAAATTTTTTACTGGGATATTGTGTGTGTGTGTGTGTGGTAACTTATTTTAAAGTTGTTAATCTAATGTTCCACTTTAAAGCAAAATTTATATGAAAAAAGCAATGCTATTCTTTGTGGGAATCCTCTTCCTTTCAGGGGTTGAGGCCAATGCTTGTTCTATTTCCTCCGAATGTGATGGAGGTGGTGCTGTTGCTTGTTCCGGTCATATTTGTGTTGGCGGTTCTGGCTGGGTAGAATGTTATGATACCAACGGAAATCTTACTCGGGGCCAATGCTCTCAACAGTAAATGGATCCTTATGAATTAAGAGGAATAGATAGCTTAGGGTAAAATTATTGACTCTAAGCTATTTTGATTTTAAACCTATTTCATGCCGAAGTCAATATGAAATATTTAGCTTTACTTATCGCTGTCCTTTTCATAGGTTGCTCGAGCAAAGAAGTTACTCACTCTAGCCCGATTCTACTGAAACCAACCAAGACCATTACCAAGCTTGATAGCATCTTTTTTACCAATGTTTCGCTTTTTACTGATGAAGATAGAATTTACATACTCAACCAAAATCCAGCTTTTATTGCAGCTACTGACAAAAACTTCAATCTCCTGTGGATAAGGAATGAAGAAGGGAACGGACCTAGCGACCTTTATTTCCCAGAACAGGTTAAAGCCTTTAAGGAAAAACTATTTGTTCTGGATCATGGTAACCAAAGCCTCAAACAATTCGAGAAAACTTCCGGAGATTTTATTTCTTCCTTAAAAATTCCTGAACCTGTTCAAAGATTCAGATTTGATGTGACCCAAGAGGAACATGCACTTTTTACAGTTTTCAATGCTGGCAATAATGAAAATGTGATAAAAGTTAACCGCATTGGAGAAGTAATTAAAAGGTTTGGGACAACTTTCCCAGAAAGGCAAGGGCCAAACAGGCAAATGAAGTATTTACAACTGGACGAAAATGGAAACCTGATATTAATTGGTGCAAGTTTACCATATGTAGAATTATTGGATCATAAAGGAGAAAGTATCAACCGATTTGATCTCAGTAAATATGAACCCATCAAAAGGGCATTAGATTCTTTGGAAGTAAATGTAGGAGAAGCCTCAAGAAATACAATCCCAACGATCATTACCGATGCCCAATATAAAGAAGGGAAACTTTATGTTTCCTTTACTGACCGGATTGGACTAGACAGGGGGAAGGCAAGAAATCTTCTTGTAATCCGGTTAAGTGAAAGGGATTGTGAGTTGGAGGCCATCTATAAATTTCAAACGGGAACTGAGGATGACCATTTCAATCCAAAATATTTTCATGTTGATGCAATAGACAAAAAACTATATGTTCAGGGACTTGTAACTCGGTATATTTATGTTTTCGATTTACCTGAAACATAACTCATTTCCTTATCAGGTAGTTGGAAACTAGGCAGGTTTTGCAACCCTAATCTTCTGAATCAACACACCCTGTCCCTCGTTCCGAAAATCGATGGATCTTAATTGCATTGAAGTGCCACTCATATTGATAATAGAATTGAAGCGATTGGCCAATTCTCCGCTGAAATTGGAGCGAGATATAGTTTAAGACATTAGGACATTAGGACAACATCTCCCACGAACTCACTTACCTACATTTCTCTTCCCTCTCTCTGGTCCTGAATGGCAGCACTTCAGTCAAAAAACTCTATATCGACGGTGGCTTCAACGCCAATCCCATTTTTGTGGAGATGCTAAGGGAAAAATTGCATAGAGTAACGATCGAGACCACGGAATTTGCCTTGGGGACGGCATTGGGGGCAGGGATGTTGGTGAATTGATGCATTCCGACTTTTATGGTTTCGCATATGTTTAATTTACAGTTTTTTTTTGGAATTTTTTTTATGGAAATATTTGACAATTAGATATATATATATATATTAGTTTTTAATTTCAAAAAGGTTTAATGGGATTGTCCTCAGCCCGCATATTGCCATGAGGTTATAAATTCAAAAATTATGAAAAAAAGATTGATTTTCCTATATTCAAGTCATAAATGCAACACTAAGGGTTTAAGGGAAGGAACCTAGGTTCCTTCCCTTAGGCTGAAAATATTAATTTAGTGTTGTCATGAATAAATTTAAACATCTCAGCCAGGAACAAAGGTACCAAATAGAGGCTTTATTTAGAAACGGAACTTCCCAGACCAAAATCGCTGCGATTATCGGTGTCAACAAAAGTACTGTATCCAGAGAACTTCAAAGAAATACCGGCAAGAGGGGCCGTTATAGCGGTGAATATAAGGCTGCAGTTGCCCAGAACCGTACAGACGAAAGACATAGACTCAAGAGAAAGCGAATCAAATTTACCGAGTCCCTTAAAGAAGAGGCCCGCAAATTCCTTGTTGTTGACAAATTGAGCCCAGAGCTAATATCGGTCACCTGGAAGAAACAAGGTAAAGAAGGGGTTTGTCATGAGACACTCTACAACTGGATATTTACTGCCAAAAAAAGTAGCCATTGGAGATACCGAAGGGACAGGGAGCTTTACAAGAATCTCCGGCATGGTAAAAGAAAGCGTAAGAGAGGTAATTACAGGCATACCAGAGGAATTATCAGGGAGAGAGTTCCAATTGACCAAAGGCCTCCTGTAGTTGAAAAAAGACAAAGGATAGGAGATATTGAAGTAGACCTTATGATGGGGAAAAACCACAAATCAGCTCTTTTGGTACTGGTGGACAGGGCAACCTTGGTTACTACCATAGAGAAACTTGATGGTAAAAATGCAGATATCATTGAACAGAAAATAGCAAAGAGAATACAGAGAATTGGTGCTTCGTTCTTCAAATCAATCACTTTCGATAATGATATGGCATTCGCAAACCATTATAAAATCAGAGATAAATTCAATATCCCAACATTCTTTACAAGACCATACACTTCACAGGATAAAGGAACAGTGGAAAACAGAATCGGACTTATCAGGGCTTTCCTGCCAAAGGGTACTGACCTCAATCAAATCTCTCGGGAACAGATCCAAAATATAGAAACCAAAATCAATAACAGGCCAATAAGAAAGTTTAATTATCTTAGTCCTATCGAATGTCTAATGAAAAAATTAGGCGTTGCATTTATGACTTGAACATGGCTTTCATTTTCTCATTGTTTTTTGCCGGAATAATTTTCGGCGGAAAAGAAAAAATGTTAGAGGCACAAATCGGTAGCCCGCTCCTAAGAGTTTTTCACTGGAATGGTGGTGATCCTTATTGTATGGGTACTTATGGAGATTGTTTGCCAACAGTTGTGGTTACGCCGCAACAGTGACTGAATAAAGGCCGGTAACCCGGCCTTTTAAACAAATAAGAAATGATCAACTTCAACAATATTTTTGGGACATTCTGTTGCATCTTACTTTTTTGGGGCTGTAATGTTAAAAAAGACGAGGATTTATCTATAACCTATGAACTCGAAAAAGTAAGAATTGAAATATACTCCTCAACTTCAAGGTCAAGCAGGGGTATGCAACAGGTTTTTCTTAACAAAGAGACAGAATATTATGTACATGGAGATAAATCCAGATTTACACTTTTGTTTTTTGACCTTGAGCAAGAAAAACTGGATTTTGAAATTCCATTGGAAAGAGATGGCCCAAATGGAATAACCAGTTTCAATGGATTTTTTATTAAAAACTTGGATTCCATTTACGTCTATTATGGATACACATATACTATGTGGCACCTAAATTTCAAAGGTGAAATACTGAAAAAATATCAGTGGGCTTTTGATAATAATATTGATGGGATTCTTCTGAATCCATATGGAGAAGAAGTGCTTATTGATGGCAATAGAGTTTACTTGCCAGCTTCGCCAAACCTTAATCCTTCAGAATTCTGGAAAGGTTATGTAAGCCAATCTTTAAACTTGGATGATGGTAAAGTAGCCTTCAACACTAAATATCCTGAAATCAATAGCGTCCTAAATAAAAAATGAGAGGTCTGAATTTTTGCCCAAAATGTGTATTTTGGGTTTGCACCAAAAACAAAGACCTCTCATGTGTAATATTACATTGTTTTCACAGATTATTAAAAAGATTGACCGTTCAACTTTCAAAAAACTGGTTCAAGATAAGCAGACAGATAAAGGTTGTAAAGGTTTTGATAGCTGGACACATCTAGTATCAATGCTTTTCTGTCATTTTGCAAAAAGCACATCGGTAAGAGATATATCCAATGGTCTTCGTTCAGCTACGGGGAACCTAAACCATCTTGGGATTTCAAAGGCTCCTTCCAAGTCAAGTATCAGCTATCAGAACAAGCGGAGAGATGCTGATCTTTTTAAAGACCTTTATTATTCTCTTTTGGGAAGTTTAGGACAGCAGGCATCACTCAGGCGTGTCAAACTTAAAATCAAGGTGCCAGTATATCTTTTAGATGCAACAGTCATAAGCCTTTGCCTTTCTGTCTTCGACTGGGCCACATTCCGCACTAAAAAGGGCGCTGTTAAGATGCATACCCTGTTAGATTATGATGGTAAACTTCCTGCTTATGTGAACATTACAGAAGGAAGCGTAGCGGATAATAAAGGTGCTTACAATATACCTTTGGAAAAAGGTTCTGTTATCGTCGCAGACAGGTACTACAATGACTTTCCGATGCTAAATATTTGGGACAGCAAAGGGGTATTCTTTGTCATAAGGCATAAGGACAACCTGGCTTACACCGTGATCAGCGAACGGGAACTGCCAGAAAAAATGGCACAGCATATAATACTCCCCATTTGTTGGACCAAAAGTATCAGTTGCTAAGTTAATTTATTTATTTGTTAATATATCCTTAGTTGTCCTATTTCCCAAGGGGACCCTTGGGAAATAAGACAACTAACTTTTGCTTTATGCTGCTTTTTGGGTTGCCCCAAAATACCTTTCCCCGGGCTTCTCCCTGGTGGTATGATGGACCTTTTGGTTGTAATATTCAATATACTTTTTGACACCTTTGAGCAGGTCATAACCGTCCTCGCTTGGGTTCAGATAGATGTAATCATACTTGATCGACTTCCAGAACCTTTCAATATATACATTGTCCAAAGCCCTTCCCTTTCCGTCCATTGATACTTTGATATCCAGCCCTTCAAGGTAATTGATCCATAAGGCTGATGTGTACTGGCTTCCCTGATCGGAATTGACTATCTCTGGCTTACCATATTCTCTGATGGCCTCTTCGATTACCTGCTTACACCATTTGGCGTCCTGACTGTTGGATATACCCCATGACAGTATCCTTCTGCTGTAAACATCCATGACTGCGGTCAGGAACATAAACCCCTTCTGCATCGGAATGTAGGTGATATCGGTTACCCACACTTGGTTGGGTCTTTCAATCTTTAAGTTCCTGAGAAGATAAGGCCTGATATATTCACGCAAACCGGATTTGGTAAGGTTCTTCCTCCTGTAAAGGGTTTCCCTGCCCATCAGCCTGAAAAGCCTCCTGATGCGCTTTGGGCCGACAACGAAGCCCAGTCCTGTCAACAGATAGACCATCGACACAACGCCTTCAGTAGGGTGATCGGTAAGATGCCTGTCCATGATTCCCATAAGTTTCAGATTGACCTCGTTTTCCCCTTTTGGTTTGTAATATAGACTGCTTCGGGGAACCTCCAATACTTCACACTGTCTCCTTATAGACAGCCCCTTATAATCAGAACAAATCAATGTCGCCCGATCTTTCATATCCCCAGTTTCTTGCAGCTTTTTTTTAAAAAGTCATTCTCTACTTTTAGCTCTCCGATCTGGGCATAGAGCTGCTCAAGGGCAGGGCCTTCTTCCTTTTTCTTTGAATGCTCCTTTTCAAATACAGCTGACATATTATCCAAAAACTCACCCTTCCACTTGGATATAATCACAGGGCTAACATCGAACTTCTTGGACAATTCAGCCAATGTAAACTGATTCTTGATTGCTTCAAGGGCTACTTTTGCCTTGAACTCAGGAGAAAACTTTCGTCTTGTTTGCTTGTTCATAAGGTTAAATTTAAACAGTTTTTTTTAACTTAACCTCTGGTCTCAATTTTGGGGAGTATTATAGCATGTTCTAATTGACCAAGAAATAGAACTGACCAACCCACAGTCTAAGACTAAGTATCCTAAAAAACTCAGAAGAGTGGCAGTCTGGGACGAGAAAAACCAACAGACCATAGAAATCATCACCAACAACTTCACCTGGGCAGCACAGACAATCGGAGACCTTTATAAATCAAGGTGGGAAATTGAAGTTTTTTTCAGGGATATTAAGCAGCTACTCCACATTAAGACATTCATTGGAACTTCAAAAAACGCAGTAATGATACAGATATGGACTGCCTTGATTACAATTTTACTGTTAAAAGCAATGAAAGCATCCGCAAAATACGGATGGCATCTGTCAAATCTAGTAGCATTTATCAGATTGAATATTTTCGTCAAAATTGAATTGCAAAATTGGCTGGACAGACCTTTTGAAGATCATGACAAACCCCCAAAATATAACCCACAGGGGGTTCTTTTTCCAGATTATAAATAAATCACTTCACAATTACCTCTAAGCTAATATTCTTAGAGAAGAAAAAATTATTTAGGACAGCATTGAACATTGATAAATTATTTAAGTTAAACGATATTGTAGCATAGTTTTAGGTTATTTGCTACTTAACGAACCAAGTTTTTTAGTCTGAAATGCGTTATCTTTTAATCATCTTATTCTCATTTGTTCATTACTTATTGTGTTTTTCTTCCCTGCTATTCGAAATTCATTTCCAAACCTATACCTGACCCCAATTAATATTGATTGAAAATCATAGTATGAAAAAGAATTACTGATAAAAGTATCTGTTATAAGATTGTATATAGGCTGACTGCTCCTGAAAATATCCTCAATATTAAGGTTTAACTCTATTCTGTTATTGTAAAATAATTTTTTAAGTGAAATATCCAGCTTAAAGCTCCCATTTTGGGTAAGAACTTCAAATGCACCACCTGGTAAAGTCCCCATAAAATTAAGGCTTCCAAAGAAGCTGTTGGAAAACTCGAAATCATGAATGGTTGAAAAATCAAAAACCAATGGTCTTCTTTTGGTCAGGAAATTAAAGTTATTGGTTTGAAAAGTATATCCACTTAAGCCAATACTAAAATTACTTTCGAGCCAATCTACAAAGCTCCAATCCCAGTCGAGGTTGACGCCATAATTTTTGTTAAGACCATTATTAACTTTTCTGTTCTCTATAACCTGATTGTCCATTTGAAATGGAAGTGTGATTATTGGATTTTTCTCATTGTTGTAAAAAAGGTTGATAAATACAGTATTTTTTACAGTAGTATTAAATTCTATATTATCTTGAATACTTGGAATTAAAAATGGATTTCCAACGGAATACATTAATATATTTTGATACCACCTATATGGATTTATATCCCAAATTCTAGGACGATTAACTCGTCTTGCATAAGAAAAATCAATACTTGATTCGGAACCTAGGTTGTATTTAAAAAAAACACTTGGAAAAATATTGTTAAAACGATTTTGAGAGAATTCACCTGTATCCTCAGACTCACTAATCATAATAGTACCTTCATATCGAAGACCTATTTTGGACGCTAATTTTCCTTTCGAGTGATTGATTGAAAAGTAAGCAGCAGGTATTAACTCATCATAATTAAAAATATTTCGGGTTATAATTTCATTACCGAATATAGATTTTCCATTTTCTGTCTGGTCATAACCTATTTTGCTTGTATTGGTAATAGAAGAAAACTTCATACCTAATTCCAAATCCAGGTTTAAATTTGGCTTGGATAAATACCAATCCGCTGAATTACTAAAAATTTGTCTTGCTGATATTCCACTAGTTGAAAATCCTTGCCAGTTCCCAGTGGGAGTTTTCTTATCGGAAAAATAAGAAATTGTAGTTGCCATTGCAGCCTGATCATTATTTCTTCTGACAAAATCAATAGAATAAATGAATTTAGAATTGGCTGATTTTAGGTTTTTTTCATAAGAAAGACCCACTAGATGGGTTTGACTAATATTTCTTTCACTTCCTGTAGTAATTCCAATAGAGTCAATTAAGCTAAGTTGGGAATAATTCAAAATTTGGTTTATATCTGTTTTAAAATTACTTCTCTGAAAGGAATAATTACCAACTATTTTGCTATTTGAACTAATATTATACTCCCATCCAATATTAGGTAACCAATTCCTCAACCTAATAGTATTATTAGCATCATCCAACCAAGAGATAGGTCGGTCAAGAAAAAAAATTTCTTCTCTCTCAGTTGCTAAATAGGCTCCGGTTGAAAAGTTCACCCCTATTGTCACACCCCAATTCTTATTTCTAATTCGAATGACACCATTATTTTGAGTTTGCGAATAAGTGTTTTTAAGAATTGCTGATTGAATATGACCAGAATATCCTCTAGCATTACTTTTCTTTAGCACAATATTAATCAATCCTCCCCCTCCTTCTGCGTCATATTTGGCAGGAGGGTTTGGGATAATCTCTATACTTGAAATATCACTTTGAAATATTCTTAGGTAATCAATCAAATCCCTTCCGCGAAGATTCACCGGTCGATCATTTATTAATATTTGAGCACTGCCCTTTCCCCTGATAATAATTTCATTCTGAATGACTGTAACGCGAGGAATATTATTTAATATTTCAATTATTGATTTAAATTGAAAAGAAGGTCTATTCCCTATGTGAAAAACTGTTCTATCTACTTTCTTTTCGATAAAGGGACTAGAAGTATTTACAGTTACTTCTTCAAGTTGTTTATGATTAATAATTAATCTATAAAAATATGTAGCGGAATCAATATTGACTTTTGCCGAGGTATCTCCTGCGTATGAAGCCTGCAAATAGGAGTTATTGACAAATTTAATTGGCATTTCAATTAAACCAAGGGAATCAGCTGAAGTTGATGATAAAATTTTATTTCCGGACTTAAAAAAAATCAATGCGTAAGGTAGAGGTGTATCAGTTTCTTCCAGGACTTGACCTTTAATTATTTTTTGCCCAAATATATATGAAGGGAGAAATAGGCAAATAAATTGTACTGATATGAAAGACGCATGTTTTATTATTTTTGTGTTCATTTTGATTAAAAACTTTATTCCATTATTAAAACTTATCATAATAAAAGAAATAGAAAAGGTAAGTTTTATCAATTGTTCTTTTCTATTAAAATTTCCCAACTCATTTGATTTTTCTTGTTTAAATAAGAAATCCCAATCAATCCAAATAGATTTTTGTCTGGTAAATAAATTAGATCTTTCAACTTATTTTTAGTTTCCATTAATTTGACAGAAAGAATAATTTGACAGAAGAATTTTAAAATTAAACGATAAAAAATAAATTTCAAACCAGTTGTTCCAATCCAACCACCTGAATTATAGAGATTTACATATTTAAGATCCCCAAAAACAAAACATTATTCTAAAACCTTAGGTTACCCCCCCCCCGAAAACAAACTAATTGATAAGCATTAGTTGATTTTCTGGAATTAAAAACTTTTTTCATAGTTTTTGAAAAAAATTTGGAGTGCATTTTTAACCGGATAGAAAATAAAGCTTGCTTTTCTTGCTGTTCGTTACCGGATTTAGATGAATAGGATTTTCAGTCCTAATATTCTACGGCAAAAGAATGAATTACAATTCATGTGTCTGTACTCGGTATGTTAAATTTTGAGAGGCAGACTAAAATATAAAAGGCCCTTTCAAGTTTCTATAATCGGCAAGTACTTTGCTAAAAAAATCTTGAGGTTGCAAACACGAATTTGGCCATCAGCAAGGTAATCGGAAGATGCAGGGGTAATGATGAAGTTTTTCAAAGAACCTAAATCTTCTACTGCGATGCGGTAGCCTTTACTTACTTTGGGGGCAGAAGTAAATTTTATTTCAATACAAGCCAAAGTTCTCGCTCCCCTTCTAAGCACCAGATCACACTCCGTTCCTTCATGAGTCCTGTAAAAAAGCATTTCAATGTCCGGACTGATTACCTGACTGATCTGTTCTATGACATAACCTTCCCAAGATGCTCCCAGCAGTGGGTGTCCCAGCAGTTGTTCCATATCAAAAATACCGGCAAGGTGATGCAAAATCCCACTGTCGCGAATATATACTTTAGGGGCTTTGACCAGTCGCTTTTTGGCATTATTGTGATAGGCAGGCAACTTTCTGACAAGGTATGCCTGCTCCATAAAATCAAGGTATCGTTTTACGGTAGGAGCGGTTACGCCCAAGGAGTTTGCGAGGGTACTTGCATTCCACAATGCGCCTTGAAGATGTGCCAGCATAGACCAAAACCGCCGGATCTGTACAGGTGATACTTGTAGGCCAAGCATGGGTAGTTCCCGTTCCACATAACTTTGTATAAAACTCCTGATCCAGTTTTTACTTAAAGTATCAGTTGGCGCAAGAAAAGCATCGGGAAAACCACCTCGGAACCAGTGTTGATCCATTTGAGGCAAGTCTAAAATCTCACTAAGGTTGAAAGGACTTAACTCCCTATAAGAAATTCTACCGGCTAAAGATTCAGAACTGTCTCGGATAAGTTCCGGCGAAGCGGACCCGAGTAACATAAACCTTCCCGGCACGCGATGCTGGTCTATCAATGCCCTTAGGACCGGAAACAAATCGGGTTTGCGCTGCACCTCATCAATAACAATACAATGATTCTTGAATTGTTGAAGAAATAACTCCGGTTCCTCTAGCTTTGCTAAATCAGACGGAAGCTCTAAATCCAGATACAGTATTTCTTTATTGATTTTATCTGCCAACAGTTTTGACAAAGTGGTTTTGCCTACTTGTCGGGGACCAAGGAGTCCTACTGCCGGGAAAAATGAAATAAGTCCGAGCAACTCCTCGGTTATCATTCGTTTAATCATGAAGTAAATTTAATTCTTTACCCTGAAATTTAAAAATAATATTTTTAAATTTCAGGGTAATTGATACTGTACCTGTAAGGTTTTCTTCCATATTTTCAATTTAGCAAGTATCCTGATGGATCAGACACCTAAACTTCGGAGATCTCTATCTTCCTTCTAAAAAAGTAAGCCCCCAAGTGAAAAAACTCTATTTCGACGAGGGCTTCAACGCCAATCCCATTTTTGTAGGGATGCTAAGGGAAAAATTGCAGAGAGTAACGATCGAGACCACGGAATTTGCATTGGGGACGGCGCTGGGGGCGGGGATGTTGGTGAATGGTTAATCTTTAAATTTATTTGAATAGATATTAGTCCTACTTTGTCATGTTGTGGAAGGAGTCAAACCTGCCAGGTTTTTTAACCTTTAAATTGTTACCCTTTGCGATTAAAGCCCATAAACCTGGCAGGTTTCTTCCTTCAATGAATAATTTGAGAAAGTAGGATTAGGGGATATTGATGGAAATATAATTGAAATCAAAGCGAATATCCCGAGAGCGGAATGTGATTCGTTATAGGGTTGAAAAAAATAGAAATAGAAACGAGGACACCGGGAGTGAAACGGTTCAGAATTGTATTTTTATGGATAAAGGTAGATTAAAACACAATATTTTAGTGAAAATAAAAAGGGGGAAGCTTGAGAAGCTCTCCCCTATTCGTTTCATAAAGGTTCATTACTCAATCAGAATCTGTTCTCTTATGATTTCCCCGTCCACTGTTACATGGATAAAGTAAATACCCTTTTTCAGGCTTCTGACATCGAAAACAATTTTTGAACCTTCCCTGTAACCTTTGGCCATTTCCCTACCTTCTGAATTCAGTAGGAGGGCGGACTCAATAGCTGGTGCATCTTCCTTAGAAACATCTGCTGTGACAGGCATCATTTCTATATTTAAGATATCACTGGTAGGATTAGGGTAAGCTACCATAGCAAAAGAGCTTGGGCACCCCCATGTCTGTCTCGTTAGGAAGAAATTGTAGTTGGCACCTTGTCCACAAAAATTGGAAGCCCTTGCGGAGATTGTAATGGATGACATATGAGACGGAAAAGTAAAGTCCATCGTATTGTTTCCGATCCAATGAGTAACACCCGAAGGAACTGTCCAGGTGGCAGTTCCTACATTTCCACCGACAGGAGTGACATTAAGAAAGTGGTTTCCCGGACATAATGGTACATTTTGGCTTGGCCAAACAGGCTGGTTGTTGACCCTCATATTGGTAATATGGGGGGTACCGACCCAGATAGTTCTTGAAGCAGAGGCTGTACCACAACCATTGGTGATATTGGCAGTGATTGTTATTGGTCCATTATAATTGTTGAGACGTGTGGCTGATCCGGTAGAACTATTGATGGAAAGACCAGATGGATTGGAAGATTGCCATGCATTTAATATAGAACCAGTAGGCAAGGAACTACCCATAAAAAATTGTCCAGTTGAACAAATCAGTGATGGTCCGTTGATTACCGCTGCAGCTGTTACAGCCCTACAGACATTCAACCTTCCAAATCCCAATTGGGTGCTTCGCCCATTGTGGTTATAGGTATATCCACCTACTTTATCAGCGGTCTGGGTAAGAATGTTAAAGACGTCCATTTGGGTCAATCCAGGGTTTACAGACAAAACAAGGGCCGCAGCACCTGCTACTTGTGGTGCTGCAGCCGAAGTACCACCAAACCTACCCGTGAAATCAAGATGATTTGGACCTGTAGAAGGTAATAAGGAACCGGTAGGTGCAAGAGGACCTAAGCTTTGATTAGATTTTACAGGATTATAGCCTGGATTACCAGGCATGTCAATAGTAAAAACTTCATTTGTCTCACCTGGGATTTGTGTATGTATGGCCCTACTTGAAGGTGCAACAATATCTATAAACTGATTCTCAGAGGTAGTAAAATTAGATGATGGACTGTAGTTCGCCTGCATGTCGTACCTGTCAGAAGCACCTACAGCAAATACACCTGGCACGGTCACATTTGCAGGAAATGTAATTGTACCTGGTAAATTATTTACATGATTTGCATTATTACCTGCACCAAAGACCACGACACTTCCAAGTCCATTTCTACCAGAAATAGTTGCCCTTTCTATTGCACGAACAATTGCTGGGACATGATTAGGATTAGTAAATCCTGGAAAAGTCCAGCTACAATTAATTACATCTGCATTATTTATCCGGGCAAAATCTATTGCATCAGCCAAATTTGCATTTGAAGTAATAAAACCATCACCATTAATAATCCGGATTGGCATTATTTTTACTCCAGGTGCAACTCCTGTAATTCCAATACCATTATTCCGCGTTGCAGCAATAATTCCAGAGACAGCATCACCATGTGCCGCACCTCTATAGGTTCCACCTGGCGAAGGGTTATTTTTTGTGCCATGATTTGTAAAATTACTACCATTCAAACGGACCTGCCTGGAATTTGGTAAATCAACATGGTTGGGAGAAACTCCAGTATCAATAACGGCAACTGTTATATTTGAACTGCCGGTGGTAACGGTCCAAGCCTCTGGAGCATCTATATCTGCATCCGGTGTACCAAAGCGACCGTCAGCAATTACTTGCCCGGTATTGTGTAGATAAAATTGGTTCGTAAAATAGGGGTCATTAGAAACTTGATTTAATTCAATATTCATATAAAAGTCCGGGTGACTAAAAATAAACTTCCCAGTTTCAAAATAAGAGTTTGCAATTTCTAATACATCCACATCTTTGGAGACTCTTAAAACAAAAAAATCTTCGGTTTCCTTAAATACCTTGACATTATTTTTTATATTCAATTTTTCTAATTCTCTTTTAGAAAATCCTGGCTTTAATTCAACTATAAACTTATCTGTAAATCCTAATTCCGCTCCTTCTGCTGTTTCATATACTGGATTGACTATTATATCTTGATTGGTTTTTATAGATTCTATCAAATTTTTTTTTGTTTCAGCTTTAAGATTGTGAACAATAACAGTATTGTTATCCCTTATCACGAAAGCATAACTATTCAGAATAGGATACTCAGTCATCAATCTCTCTTTATTCAAAATAGAATCTTTCATGAATAAAACTATCAATTTATCCTTTGAATGTATAAGTTCAATTTTTTCATCAAAGGCATAATAAAATGACTGAACTGACTTTTGCTGAAAGCTCAAAGCTAATAGTCCGATTAAAGCTATGATTAGAAATCCAGTTAAAACTTGTTTCATAAAATTTATTTAAGATTGAACTAATTTATTGAAGCACTTTGTACAACTACCAATTTATCCAACCAAATGCCCGGTGCAAAACTTGCGGTTGTATCTGCTGTAAGACAACCCCTAATACTCCCATCCTTTTCCTTTTGGGTAGCTCTCCGGTACTTCACTTTTATAGGAAATGTCTGGGACAACATTTCAGCTGAGCGAACTACACCTTCATGGTAGAAAGCTTCCTCCGGAATTGTGAAAATCGGTCTATTGGAATTTGTACCCACAGGGGCAGGCAGACGAAGCCGTGAGGGAGACAAGCTATAAGTGGCTATGGTATCTGCCAGATCATTTGAAATAATAACGTATCCAACTCTTCCGTTTTGATGAAAAGAACAATAGTTAAACCCTACAATAGAACCTTCAAGTTCAAAAGTTTCAAATTCTTCCTTTTCCAAACATCCAGCCTTACCTATCAATATCAAAGCTAGGAAGAAATATTTCAAGACATTCCGTGAAATTTTAATTGCGAATAAAATTATATTTCTCATAAATTATTGAATAAAACATACATGATCCTTCAATAATATTAAAACTAATTTTTGAATATTGCAAAAACACAAACCACTCTTAATCAGTTTTTTGCACTTAGCTCTGCCTTTCAAGGACCCAAAAACCAAACAATATTCTAAAACCTTAGGTTACCCCCCCCTAAAAACAAACTAATTGATAAGCATTAGTTGATTTTCCTGAATTAAAAACTTTTTTCATAGTTTTTAAAAAAAATTTTTGGTGCAATTTTAACTGGATAGAAAATAAAGCTTGCTTTTCCTGCGGTTCGTTACCGGACTTAGATATATAGGATTTTCAATCCTGCCTATCTTGAAGGAAAAAGAATTACAAATTCTTTTTATCTGTACTCGGTATGTTAAATTTCGAGAGTCGGACTAAAATCTAAAGGCCCTATCAAGTTTCAATAATCGGTAAGTAATTGGTTAAAAAAGTCTTGAGGTTGCAAACACGAATTTGGCCATCAGCAAGGTAATCGGAAGATGCAGGGGTAATGATGAAGTTTTTCAAAGAACCTAAATCTTCTACTGCGATGCGGTAGCCTTTACTTACTTTGGGGGCAGAAGTAAATTTTATTTCAATACAAGCCAAAGTTCTCGCTCCCCTTCTAAGCACCAGATTACACTCAGTTCCTTCATGAGTCCTGTAAAAAAGCATTTCAATGTCCGGACTGATTACCTGACTGACCTGTTCTATGACATAACCTTCCCAAGATGCCCCCAGCAGTGGGTGTCCCAGCAGTTGTTCCATATCCAAAATACCGGCAAGGTGATGCAAAATCCCACTGTCGCGAATATATACTTTAGGGGCTTTGACCAGTCGCTTTTTGGCATTATTGTGAAAGGCAGGCAACTTTCTCACAAGGTATGCCTGCTCCATAAAATCAAGGTATCGTTTTACGGTAGGAGCGGTTACGCCCAAGGAGTTTGCGAGGGTACTGGCATTCCACAATGCGCCTTGAAGATGTGCCAGCATAGACCAAAACCGCCGGATCTGTACAGGTGATACTTGTAGGCCAAGCATGGGTAGTTCCCGTTCCACATAACTTTGTATAAAACTCCTGACCCAGTTTTTACTTAAAGTATCAGTAGGTGCAAGCAAAGCATCTGGAAAACCACCTCTGAACCAGTGTTGGTCCATTTGGAACAAGTCCAAAACCTCAGTAAGATTGAAAGGACTTAACTCCTTATAAGAAATTCTACCGGCTAAAGATTCAGAACTGTCACGGATAAGTTCAGGCGAAGCCGACCCGAGTAACATAAACCTTCCCGGCACGCGATGCTGGTCTATCAATGCCCTTAGGACCGGAAACAAATCGGGTTTGCGCTGCACCTCATCAATAACTATACAATGATCTTTGAATTGTTGAAGAAATAACTCCGGTTCTTCCAGCTTTGCTAAATCAGACGGAAGCTCTAAATCCAGATACAGTATTTCTTTCTTGATTTTATCTGCCAGCAATTTTGACAAAGTGGTTTTGCCTACTTGTCGGGGACCAAGGAGTCCTACTGCCGGGAAAAATGAAATAAGTCCGAGCAACTCCTCGGTTATCATTCGTTTAATCATAAAGTAAATTTAACCCAGATTGCAGCTATCCGCCTGTAAGTAGCTGTAATCTGGGTATTTCTGTTTTTTTGAGTTCAAGTTTGTGTACTACGGATTTTCTTTTTGTAAACGGTTGGTATTTGGTCTGAAGGATGTCGTAGATTTCTTTTAGGTTTTTGTTTGGAACTGTACACTTGCGTGTGGTAATGACTTTATCATAGGTGTTTTTCCCTGAAGTAGTGATGGCCTTTTGTGTGTTTCCTATTCTCACTATTTCACCCCAGCAGCTTTTTATTCCCTTCTGCTTGAGCTGGTACCTCACTGTATTGACTATCCAATATGCAAGGATTCCCAGATGTAGATGTGCCATGGTGGCATCATCGTTTTTATGGTAAATCGGTCTAAGATCCAGATCGGTTTTTAGTGTACGGAAGGCATTCTCTATTTCCCTGATAGTGTTATAGATATTCCAGATGATGTACTCCTCCTGCACGTTCAGGTTTGTCCGTAAAAAATAGATGCCCAGATTATCAGCTTTTGCCTGCTCCCGTTCCGGGTTTTTCTTCCATGACATTGCTGTCGCCTGTTCTGTTTTAGGGTCACTTTCAACAGTGATCTCATAATAATACTGGACTGATGGATACTTTTCTTTGGCCCTCCCGATGCGCTGGTGGACTTTATCGGTTTTTTTCACTCCTCCCTTGCTGTTGAGGGCATGCTGTATTTTTTGCAGTTCCTGTTCAAACCTTTGTTCGAACTGTAGCTTCATGCCTTCCTCTTTCTTCTCTTTGGAAGGGCTTTTGACTTCCAAATAATAGTCTGTGTTTTTTTCTGTGGACACGGCTCTGAGTCTGATGTTCTGCTTTGATTTTGTTTCCAGCAGAGTTGTAAGCCTGTCGGGCACATAGCTATAATCCTTGAGTTTTGTCCTGCTTACACAGAGGTAGCTGTATCCTTTGCTCTGGATAAGATGCAGGTTTTCTTCGGTGGCTATGCCTGCATCGAGTACCACTACCGCAGGTCCTGTACAGGTGTGGACGGAAAGCTTTTCAATCATTGCAGCAAGTGTGTTGCAGTCTGCTATGTTTCCTTCCAGGATAGAGGAGTACTTGATAAACCCTTCCACATTCACTACCAGTGCCAGCACAACAAGTTTTGCGTCTTTTCTTTTTTCCTTGCTCCTCCCGTATTGTGCCAGCTTACTGTTCGGTTTTTCTCCCTCAAAGTAGGTGTTGGTCAGATCATAAAGGATGATCTTATCCTGTAGATCAAAGAGTTCATTGGTACGTTTGGAAAGGTGCTTTTCGAGTGAATCTTTGACTTTGTATAGCTCAAGCGCACTTTTGTACAGCTTGTCCTTGGTTATTTTATCCATATCATAGCCCGTAAGCTCACAGACTGCCGAGTTTTCCTTTATCCAACGGACAGTTTTGAGTTCGGAAGCGGGGTATACCGCACGGGATACAACCTGTGTGGCTGCAAGACTTGCATCTTCGGCGCTGAATCCCGCCGAAAGTAATAAAGGTGTAAGCTGCAGCTTCTCCCATGTCTGGAAAGCAATATTCTCTGCTCCTATTTCTCTGGCATTACTGTGCTGGATGGTATCCATATCCACCATCCGTGACAGCTGCTGTTCCGACTTGATATCCAGCTTCTTGGAAGATACGATCCGACTCCAGAAGTCTTCAACATAGCGTCTGACGATTGGATCTTCCTCCAGGTCAAAAAAAGAAGCCTTGTGCTCATACTTCTCAGTAAGGTGTTTCTGTATTTTGTTGAGCTGCTCGGGCGCAGCATCCTCCATGAAACCTATATTCAGGATAGTGCGATGACACACCCTGTTGTCAGCATTACGGTAACTTTCCACCAGCCGGTAGTATCCGCTGAGTCTTCCCGAATCGGGATGTTTACGTAAAGAGAACTTGAAATACATGGTGTAAAGTACTGGTATTGAACCCCAAGATGCAATACCCCTTGTGTACTACAAACCAAAAAATGGCATTATACAGCCCGTAGAAAAAAAAATCACGTAGGGGGGTACGGGTAATCGGAGCTAAAAAAAAGAAAATTTCCCGAAATTTTCTTTTTTAACCCCTAAAAGCTGCAATCTGGGTTAATTCTTTACCCTGAAATTTAAAAATAGTATTTTTAAATTTCAGGGTAATTAATACTGTGTCTGTAAGGTTTTCTTACATCAATGAATAATTTGACAAAGTAGGATTAGGGGATATTGATGGAAATATAATTGAAATCAAAGCGAATATCCCGAGAGCGGAATGTGATTCGTTATAGGGTTGAAAAAAATAGAAATAGAAACGAGGACACCGGGAGTGAAACGGTTCAGAATTGTATTTTTATGGATAAAGGTAGATTAAAACACAATATTTTAGTGAAAATAAAAAGGGGGAAGCTTGAGAAGCTCTCCCCTATTCTTTTCATAAAGGTTCATTACTCAATCAGAATCTGTTCTCTTATGATTTCCCCGTCCACTGTTACATGGATAAAGTAAATACCCTTTTTCAGACTTCTGACATCGAAAACAATTTTTGATCCTTCCCTGTAACCTTTGGCCATTTCCCTACCTTCAGAATTTAGCAGGGTGGCTGACTCAATAGCCGGTGCATCCTCCTTAGAAACATCTGCTGTGACAGGCATCATTTCTATGTTTAGGAGATCACTGGTAGGATTAGGGTAAGCGACCACAGCAAAAGAACTTGGGCATCCCCATGTCTGTCGGGTCAGGAAGAAATTGTAATTGGCACCTTGCCCACAGGAATTGGATGAACTTGCAGAAATTGCAATGGATGACATATTCGAGGGAAAGGTAAAATCCATGGTATTGTTCCCTATAAAATGGGGGACACCCGATGGTACGGTCCATGTGGCTGTTCCTGCATTGCCTCCCGTTGGGGTCACGTTTAGAAAATGGTTGCCCGGACACAAAGAAACTGATTGGCCAGGAAAGACAGGCTGGTTATTGACCCTCATATTGGTAATATGAGGAGTGCCGACCCAAACATTACGGGTGAATGATCCTGTTCCACATTGGTTGCTGATATTTACTGTAACCGTGATCGGTCCATTATAACCGTTTACACGTGTGGCCGAACCGGTGGAACTGTTAATGCTCAGTCCTGATGGATTCGAGGAGGACCAGGAAATGGAAGAACCGGCAGGCAAAGTCCCCACAGAAAACACACCTGTTGAGCAAATCAACGAAGGGCCGTTAATGACATAATTAAAGGGAGCTGTTATATTTTGGGATGTGGTAATAGTACACCCGCCTGTCACAGGGATGTTCACGGATATAGTTCCAGAAGTTCCTAGGGGAGTGATAGTTCTTGTCCTACCTGTTCCTGATATTGTCCATCCTGGTGGAACTGTCCAATCGTAGGAATCAGCACAGAGAAGTTCAGGTACTGATGCGGTAAATGGAACCCCACACCTTATTCCACTTGGTGGTGGTGTGCTTATAGAAATGGTAGGGCTTCTGGTAATTGGTAAAGGCATTGGCAGGCTGTAATGAGGAGTGCCTCTTCCTTCTGCATTGGTATAGGCCCGGACAACTATGGCACCGGAACCTTCGCAGTTTGGAGTGAATTGCTGAGTTCTTCCATTGGTTCCAAGATAAAGTCTAGGGGTTCCGTTGGATACGCTTCCATCCGAGAATTTCCAACCCACAGGGATAGTCCATTCATAACCATCTGCAGCCCTGTTTATTCCGTTTGGGATGCTCATGGCAGCAGTACTATAGGTGATTGGGGTATTTTGGCAGACCGGAACATTGCTCATTCCTGTGATTTCGGCTGGGGTCTCTCCCAATATAGACATAACGCTGTAATTATTAGACGGATAATTACCATTGAAAGAATTATTCGAACATTGCTGTAATAAGATGTTTACCCTAGCTGTGGTGGATTTTTGGCCACCCCAGGTAACATCCAGGTTGTTTCCCGGTCTTTTGACCACAGTAGCGTTACCGTTATTTAAGACGGTGAATGATGTTTGCACACAGCCTTGAGGCAATGCTGCAATAGTACCATTTAGCTTCCATTCATAATTAAAGGATATGGTTTCTCCATACCAAAATGGTCCTGTACCAAATGGGACAAAATCAACCGTAAGGGAAGATGTTGACTGAGTGAAGGCCGTTGGAATAATACCAAAAGCAAACAGAAACAAAAGCAGAACACATTTTTTCATAAGATTAAAATTTATAAGTGAACAATATCTGATGGAATGGATTTATGGTGGCATCAATTCGATTACTAGAATGGTCTCTGATCCGACCACTAATTTCACTTCCATCATCACGGAAAAAGAATACATCCTCGAGGAAATGATAATGCCTATGGATGATGGAAACAGAAGACTCTAAGGAAAAGCTAATTTTTTCGGTCAAATGGTAGGTATAACCGACCAATCCATGAAGACCGATAAAGCGCCAAGTCAGTGATTCAAAACCTTGGATATTGGGCAAATCCCAATTAACCTTCCTAAAATCCCTGAAAAATGAAAGGTCTGCACCCCAATAAAGACTGGACCTCTCCCAAGTGGAAAATTCCCTTTGGTATCCCAACAATGCCATAAAAGCAAATCGGTGACTGTCATGGTCAAATGTATTTCCCCGGACTGTTGTGTCGAGATAAGTGTAAAAATCGTAACCAATCCTAACCCTTAGATGGGATTTATTGTCACTGTCAGGATTGAGCAGGTACCTTCCAAATAGCGAGTAAGCCGCAAAGGTATTCTTGTCAACAAGGGACGAAGCATCGACACCAACTTCCCAGAGATTGGGCGATTTGGTTTGCTGTCCAAAAGATGACGCACTAAATAAGGCTCCTAAAACAGCCATAAATACTATGAGAAGAAATTTGTTAAAAACCATAGCTGTAGTTTATAAATGATTCTTTAAGAAATAAGTGGTGAGTCTTGTTTCGTACAAGGTTCAAAACTTATAGGTGAACAAAAGTTGGTGGAAAGGATTGATACGGGAATCGATTCTGCTAGCTGAACTGTCTTCATAAAGCCGGTTATCAAAAGCGAAATAGGTGACATCCTGATCAAAAATTTCCCTTCTAAAGAAAACCGAAAGGGAAGACTCCAATGAAATCCTTATTCGACTACCTAAGCTGTAGGAATATCCTGCCAAGGCATGTAGTCCGATCTTATTGTGACTGTAATCCTCGAAGCCTTGGACACCCAAAGGACCGGGTATGTCCCACTTTTTGTTGCTGGATTCCCTTGAAAAGGATAAATCAGATCCAAAATAAAGACTAGAACGGTCATTTGAAGTGATTTCCTTCTGATAGCCTACTATGACTGAGAAAGCAAAAGCACGGCTGTCATGTTCGATAGCTGTGCCAAAATTGGCAGTATCCAGATAATTGAATCCGTTGAAACCAATCCTGGCCCTCAGGTGGGATTTCTTGTCTCCTGTAGGATTGAGTAAATACCGCCCAAAAAGGGAATAGGGAGTCAGGGAATTCTTATCGATCAGTGAAAGCAAATCTGCCCCCACTTCCCAACGAGGTACCTGAATTGTGTCTTTTTCCTGGGCCTTTGACTGAACAGCTAGCAGAATGAACATAAGGCATATTCCTGCAATGATGAACTTATTTTTCATGATCGTTTAGTTTTTAAAATTTTTCCTGATGCTATCCTAATCAAAAGCCTTCAGGAATATTAAAAATAATATTTTTATTAATAATTGCAATATTTTATTTAATTAATCAAAGGGTTTTATCTGATTTTTTACCTTTATCAATACCAAAAAACAAAATAATATTCTAAATCCTTAGGTTACCCCCCCTAAAAACAAACTAATTGATAAGTATTAGTTGATTTTCCGGAGTTAAAAACTTTTTTTATAGTTTTTGAAAAAAATTGAATTGAAATTTTAACTGGATAGAAAATAAAGCTTGCTTTTCTTGCTGTTCGTTACCGGATTTAGATGAATAGGATTTTCAGTCCTAATATTCTACGGCAAAAGAATGAATTACAATTCATGTGTCTGTACTCGAAATTTCAAATTTCGAGGAGCGCTCCCTCGGTCTGAAAAGCCGTTATACCCTAGAAATGGGTGTAGCTCATTTCATGGATGAAACGAGGTTGGATATCAGGCCTGAAAGGAACGAATAGTTATTTTAGGCTTGGGCATCATAAGTAGTAATAACATCTTTGGGCAAGCTTTAATCCAATGGCCAATTGCTACTATAATACTTAATCGCAGAAATCATATGATTTCTGCGATTATGATTGCTGATTTTATATAAAATTTGCGATTAGAACCATTTAGGATCCAATACGAAACAAGCCAATCAATAAAAAATAACTTTCAGGCCTATTTTCCCCACAAATCAACACCATAGAGAATTTTTACCTCAACCCGATTCGCCAAAAAATCCTGAAAAATCTCCGGGGCATCAAAATCCAACTTGGTTCCATCACAGTAATACTGGGATTGATTGGAAGAACTCATCAAGGGAGACTGGATTTCAATCACCTCTCTGGAATTGAATTGATACAAAATGATCCCGCTTACCGGGGTGTTTCTGATCAGTTCAAACTGTTCTTTTAACCAAGTGAGCTGGCTTAATGCATCGGAGGTTTCACAGGTAGAAAACTGCTCATCAACAGGTTCCTCTGTCGCACAACTCCCTAAGCAGATACATGCAATCAGCATGAATATCAATATTGTTGGTTTTTTAAATATGCTCACCATAATAAAATTGATTTAGACTGCCACAAAGACTCAAAGGCACAAAGTTTAATCAAGTTGATTCTTTTACCTCTGAATCATTGGACCAATTGAGATTCTTTAACCTAAGAGAAGTTTAATTTAATCACAAAAAACGAAATACAGAAATATTAGTTGGGAATATAGGCAATTCATCTGATTTTCTTAAAAAAAGGAAACGCATAAATTAACCAACATTGATTCCATTAAACTTACCTGTAATTAATCGAGATCAAAACATAAATTAAAATTCAACCTGACTGAGGTAATTTAAGCGTTTTTCCTTTGTCACTTTTTTTCTTGATAAAAAAAGTAACCAAAAAAATCAAGAATTTCGAATCCTTCTCCCCACAAGGCCAAAGTCGGCCCGGTCGAAATTATTCCTCCCCGCCCTACTTAGACGATTTCGTTATTAATGTTTTTCGCTTTTTACCTCCAAATATTTATCATTCATCTTAGGTTAGGAACTTAACGTTACTTTGTAAATGTACTAGGATTCAGGCATGGATCAAAAAACCGCCTAATTGATTTGAGTCCAAAATCAAAATTAAAGTGCAAATCAAAATTTTAGGCCTAATTTTTCGATTTGGAGAACACATGACAAAGCTGAAATAGATTACCTGGAAGCAATACCGTCCTAAATAAAATATGAGAGGTCTGGTTTTTTGCCCAAAATAGCTATTTTGGGTTTGCACCAAAAAACATAAACCTCCCATGAGTAATATTACATTGTTTTCTCAGATTATTAAAAAAATCGAGCGTTCAATTTTCAAGAAACTGGTTGAAGAGAAGCAAACGGACAAGGGCTGCAAAGGCTTTGACAGCTGGACGCATTTGGTTTCCATGCTTTTTTGCCATTTTGCCAAAAGTACTTCTGTAAGGGATATTTCAAACGGCCTGCGTTCGGCCACGGGGAACCTCAACCATCTGGGGATTGCCAAGGCACCATCCAAGTCCAGTATCAGTTATCAGAACAAGCGCAGGGACTCTGACCTGTTCAAGGAGCTGTATTACGAGCTTCTGAAGCATTTAGGACAGCAGGCGTCCCTGAGCAGGGTAAAACTACGGATCAAGGCTCCCGTCTATCTGCTCGACTCCACGGTGGTAAGTCTTTGCCTTTCGATGTTTGACTGGGCAACCTTCAGGACCAAAAAGGGTGCTGTAAAGATGCATACGCTTCTGGACTATGACGGGAAACTCCCTGTTTATGTGAATATTACAGAAGGAAGTATGGCAGACAATAAAGGCGCTTATGATATTCCTTTGGAGAAAGGATCCGTTATAGTGGCGGACCGCTATTACAATGACTTTCCGATGCTCAACATTTGGGACAGCAAGGGGGTCTTTTTCGTCATAAGGCACAAGGATAACCTTAAGTTCAGCACAATCAATGAACGTCGACTCCCTGAAAATACTGCACAGGAAGTACTGATAGACGAAGAAATTGAACTGGTAAACCCGCAGTCAAAAGTGAAGTACCCCGGAAAACTCAGAAGAGTGGCTGTATGGGACGAAAAAAACCGACAGACCGTCGAACTGATTACCAATAACTTCAAATGGTCAGCAAAGACAATCGGTGATCTTTACCGGTGCCGATGGGAGATTGAGATCTTCTTCAGGGACATCAAGCAGTTACTCCATATCAAAACCTTTATCGGAACATCGAAAAATGCCGTGATGATCCAGATATGGACCGCGCTGATCACCATTCTGCTCCTAAAAGTGATGAAGGCAACCGCTAAATTCGGATGGCATCTGTCCAATCTGGTTGCATTTATCAGACTGAACATATTCGTTAAAATAGAGCTGCAAAAGTGGCTGGACAAACCCTTTGAAGACCATGAAAAACCTCCTCAAAAAAGCCAACAGGGGGTTCTATTTCCGGATTACAGATAAAATCACAATAGAAATTGCAGAAACACAGCTAAACATCTGTCTTGTAAATTATTTAGGACAGCATTGACCTGGAAGAAACTGATGGGATGTTACATGCCTATGAATTCAAATGGAAAGATCAGAAACTCAGATTTCCGGCATCTTTTCTCCAAAGCTATCCTGAGCACCAAACAGCAGTGGTCAGCAGACAAAACTTTGAAGGTTTTTTTATCGCACTTACTTCAAATTTACCAAACCAATCACCGGATTGGCTTCTTCCTGCGCACCTGATACATCGTTTTAATTCAAGAAATTCTTAGTGAATTCCCCTAAAAGATGTAATAAAGAGTCCTTTTCAGGCCATTCATCCCTATTATCAGATTCATTTACGGTTATTTTCCTTCATAAAATTGTAGTAATTCACATTTTTTCATTTGAAAAAGTGTAATCAATCACATTTTTTCATTTGAAAAAGTGTAATTTTACAATTAGCACCAATCATATTTTTATGAAAAGAAAGTTAATCAAATCACTGATCAAATGGAGAAACTCCCCAAAAAGAAAACCTTTGGTCATCCGTGGGGCAAGACAGGTAGGAAAAACTTGGTTGATGAAGTCCTTTGGTGCGCAACACTATCAACAAGTAGCCTACATCAATTTTGAGAGCAGTCAGACAATGAAGCAGGTTTTTGAACAGGATTTTGATACTGACCGCTTATTAATGGCCATTCAGATTGAAACTGGGATTAAGATTGATCCAGAAAATACCTTGGTGATTCTGGATGAAATACAAGAGTCCAAAGGAGCACTGACTTCTTTGAAGTATTTTCAAGAAAATGCAGCAGAATACCATATCATGGCAGCAGGTTCTCTCCTGGGTGTCGCTTTACATGAAGGCACTTCTTTTCCGGTAGGAAAGGTGGAATTTCTGGATTTGTATCCTTTGGATTTTGAAGAATTTTTGGTGGCAAATGGAGAAGAAGTGCTAAACAATCTGCTACTATCACAGGACTGGGATATGATCAAACCTTTCTCTCAGAAACTTAAAAACTTACTTAAACAATATTATTTCATCGGCGGCATGCCAGAGGTTGTTCAACTATTTTTGGAAACACAGGACTTTGAAGCAGTCAGGAGCGCCCAGATCAGAATCTTAGATGCATATCAGCAGGATTTTTCGAAACACGCTCCATTCGAAATTGTTCCTAGAATCAGGATGGTCTGGAATGCCATTCCTTCCCAGCTTAGTAAAGAGAACAGAAAGTTTATTTATGGCCAGATAAAAAAGGGGGCAAGGGCCAAAGATTTTGAAATGGCCTTGGCTTGGTTGGTGGATTGTGGATTGGTACACAAGGTTAACAGGGTTTCAAAAGCAGGAATTCCTCTCAAAGGCTACGAGGATTTTGGTGCTTTTAAGCTTTTTCTTTTGGACGTTGGACTAATGGGGGCTATGGTTGAGATAGATGCCATCACCATTTTGGAAAAGAATCAACTATTTACGGAATTTAAAGGAGCTATTACCGAACAATTTGTGCTTCAGCAATTGATAGCTTCCGGTTTGAGACCATACTATTGGTCGGCAGATAATGCTACAGCAGAGATTGATTTTCTCATCCAACTTCAGGGAAAAATCATCCCGATTGAGGTAAAGGCAGAAGAAAATCTGAAAGCCAAAAGTTTAAAGGTATTTGTTGAAAAGTACAAAACCGAAACAAATATCAGGACTTCGCTATCGGATTACAGAAAAGAGGATTGGCTTGTAAATATTCCATTGTATGGAATCCATACTATCCGCTAATTTTAATCAAATTAGATTTTGGGAAATCAATCACCTTTTAATAAATCCAACTCGAATAAACCCAAGCTCATCCTCAAAATTATGGTAGAGAAAAATCTGATTGTCAACTAAGAAAATCCGGTAGGGCTTCATTCGGACTTCGGGAATCTGAAATTCCTCTACAATATTTAATTCTATGTCCATCACAAAAAGGTAATTGTCATATTCGGGGTTCTCTATATTAGTATTTGTTGAAGATAGCTTATACCCCCATCTATAAATTTTCTGGTTTTTCTCATCCCAAAGTGGAATAAGGAATGACATTCTTTTTTCAAGTTCCTTCTTAAATTCATCGGATTCCTTTTCACTATGCACTTCCTTGACTTTGTCCACTTTTGGGACATCTTGATAGAAGCTTGATGCCGGGTTGATAAGTTGAATTGAATCTGAATCAATCCTATAAAAAGCTATTTGCGGATAAGAGCGATTGTGCAAAATAAAACCATCTGAAAAATCCACAATCGAAAATCCTGTAACATAGGTAAAACTTGATTTTCCAAAGTAGGTAATCACAGTACTACTTTTGAGATTTTCAGATCCCGGAATAACTTTTAATTGATAAGCATCTTCTTTAAAATCATATATCAGCAATTCGAATTCAGGTGTTCCAAAAGTTGTAATGACGTTATAAATTTTATTCTGAAGTACGCTAAAACCTGTGTGGCAAAAACTTTTTGTCAATTCTTCTTGAATATAAAACAAATGGTCTACCCCTATTTTTTCTTTTAGATTACCACCTAAGTCAATCTTGTAAAACCTATTATCACCTTGAAGAAAAAATGTAGAATCATCCCAAACTTTAAATCCTATAAACCAATCTCCAATCCCATCAGGGCCTTCTTTCTCAAAAACAATCTCCTTTTCCAGTTTGGCATTTTCCAAGTTGATCACCTGAAGTGTCAAACTATTAGGATCAAAGTGAAACAACTTTTTCCCATCCATGGAAAGACCTGAATAAGCCAAATTTTCTTCCAGATTAATTATTGAAGCGCCGGAATCAATCAATAAAGTGTCTAAAGAATACTTTGTGGAAATATCTATACTACCTGAAGGACCTGAACAAGCCCAGACCAAAATCCATAAAGTAAAAAGGGAAAGACTTTTGAAAAATTTCATCACCTAATAAACTAATTACTTCTCTAAAAAACAAAACTTTTTAAACATATTAAGTCGGTTCCAAGCTCTTTTGAACCTTATCAAAATCAACCATCTTTTTGCATAAATTACCCCAACCCTTAAAAACCCGATACCACAGGATATTTTTCATTCATTATTTTTAGAAATTGAAAATTGAATCCTGTGATCATTTGCTTCATCAAATTGCTAAGTGATATTGATTGATATTTGTTGAGATTTATTGATATTTCAGCTATCGATGTACAAGCCAATATCTATCAGTATCTAAATATCCATAAATATCGAATCCATAAAATGCCTTTAAATAAGAAGATTGGTTTATTCATCCCCTGTTACGTCGATCAGTTCTACCCCAACGTAGCCATTGCCACTTTGGAATTGTTGGAGAAACTGGGTTGCCAGGCCAGCTATCCCATGGGGCAGACCTGCTGTGGACAGCCCATGGCCAATGCAGGTTATGAAAGGGATACTGTTGGTACCACCAAGCACTTTGTGGAAACTTTCAGGGATTATGACTACATCGTCGCCCCCTCCGGGAGTTGTGTCCTGCATATCAAAGACCATGCACCTCCTATACCCGGAATGGAAAAAGAACAGGAAATCCTCCACCATAAAATCTTCGAGCTGACTGAATTTCTCACTGATATCTTGAAAGTGGAAAATCTCCAAGGGTCCTTCCCTCACAAAGTGGGTTTCCATGCCTCCTGCCACGGGCATAGGGGCTTGAGGTTGGGTTCAAGTTCAGAGCGAAACGAACCTTTCTTCAGCAAAGCCAAGCAGCTGCTAGATCAAATAGAGGGTCTGGAATGGGTGGAATTGACCCGGAAAGACGAGTGCTGCGGATTTGGGGGTACTTTTGCCGTCACCGAAGAAGCCCTGTCTGTCCAAATGGGCAAAGACCGATTGCAGGATCACTTATCACATGGTGTGGAAATTCTCACCGGCGGAGATATGTCCTGCATCATGCACTTGGAGGGCATTGCAAAAAGAAATCAGCAACCTTTGAAATTTATGCATATCGCAGAAATCCTAAACCAAGCCCTCTCATGAGCCACCCAGCCAAAGCATCGGAATTTTTACAGGACGCTGCCAAAGCCAAATGGCATGATGAAACGCTTTGGTTTGTCCGGGACAAACGGGATACCATCAGCAAGACCATCCCTGAATGGGAGCAATTAAGAGACCTGGCTTCTCAGATTAAAGACAATGTGCTGGCCAATCTCGACCAATACCTCATCCAATTTGAAGAAAAGGCCAAAGCCAATGGCATACAGGTGCATTGGGCCAGGGATGCAGAAGAACACAACCAAATTGTACTCGGTATCCTACAAAGGCATCAATGCAAGGCCATTGTCAAAAGCAAATCCATACTCACGGAAGAATGTCACCTGAATCCCTACTTGGAAAAAAACGGAATTGAAGTGGTGGACACAGATTTAGGGGAACGCATTGTACAATTCTTAAACCAACCACCCAGCCATATTGTCCTTCCTGCAATCCACTTGAAGAAAAAAGATATTTCTGAGCTTTTTCATGAAAAACTGCATACCGAAAAAGGCAATGAAGATCCGGCTTACCTCACCCATGCGGCCCGCTTGCATTTGAGGGAAAAGTTCCTGGGCGCCAAAGTAGCCATTACGGGCGTGAATTTTGGTGTTGCGGAAACCGGTGAATTTGTGGTCTGTACGAATGAAGGCAATGCCGATATGGGTGTGCATTTGGCCGTTGTACACATCGCCTGTATGGGCATAGAGAAAATCATTCCGAGAAGAAAGGATCTGGGCGTATTTCTACGTCTCTTGGCCCGTTCAGCTACCGGGCAACCCATTACCAATTACAACTCCCACTTCCGCTCGCCTGCTTCGGGTAAGGAAATCCATATCGTCTTGGTGGACAATGGGCGCACAGACCAATTGGGCCGTGAAAAATTCAAAAATTCCCTCAAATGCATCCGTTGCGGCGCTTGTATGAATACCTGTCCCATTTACAGAAGAAGTGGAGGTTACAGTTATGGTTCAGTTGTTCCAGGCCCTATAGGTTCCATTCTATCGCCAGGCCTGGATGTCAAAAAATACAGTACCCTTCCCTTTGCCTCTACCCTCTGTGGTTCCTGCACGGATGTCTGCCCGGTAAAAATCAATATCCATGAGCAACTCTACGAATGGAGGCAGGAAATCACCAAATCTCAGGGCACCAATGCGAAAAGCATTTCCATGAAAATCGCCAATGGGATCTTTGCCGTACCATTTGCCTATAAAGTAACAGGTTCCATGATGCGGGGCGCATTAAAATTCCTGCCTGACAGCATCACCTATTCCGGTCTGAATACCTGGGGAAAACAAAGAGACCTGCCCGAAACACCCAAAGAAACTTTCAAAGACTGGTACAAAAAGAACAGGTCATGAGCAGCAGAGAACACATTTTAGCCAAAATCAAGTCCATACCGAGAGAAAGCAAACTGCTTCCTGATATTCCGGATTTCCATTTCACAGAAAATATACCTTCCCGCTTTATCCAATCCATTGAGAGCAATAAAGGAGAAGTAATTACGGAGTCCGGATTGAAAGCATTTTTGGAAACAAACCGCTTTGAAAAAATCATCAGTCTGGTTTCCGGAATGGAAAACCTTTCCACCCAGCTCTTACCAAGCGATGCCCATGAATTGAATGAGCTTGAAATTGCCATCATCCAAGGTCAATTTGGGGTAGCAGAAAACGGGGCAATCTGGTTGACCGATGAAAATTTAGGCTTACGGGCTTTACCCTTTATCACCGAGCATTTGGTGATTGTAATGGATGAAAAATCCCTGGTTTCCAATATGCACGAAGCTTATCAAAGAATTGGAGCCCAGCATTCAGGCTTTGGGCTTTTTATTGCCGGCCCTTCCAAGACAGCAGATATTGAACAGTCCTTGGTGATCGGGGCCCATGGTGCGAAGAGTTTAAGGGTGGTGTTGAAATAGATACGAGATACAAGAAGTAAGAAACGAAATCCGGATTGAAAACTTTGAGAGGTTATTTTTTAAATATTTGAACCCACATTTAAATGAAAAGGGGAAGCTCGACTAAAACACAACCATTATAATTAGTGATTTCTTATCTAATACTGGAAAAACACAAACCAACATTTTATTCCTATCAAACATTTAATTATTCATATATTTTTTCTAATTAAAACTTTTACTTCAATATCATATACCTATCATATTGATTTTTTTCAATACCGTCCTAAATAAAATATGAGAGGTCTGGTTTTTTGCCCAAAATAGCTATTTTGGGTTTGCACCAAAAAACATAAACCTCCCATGAGTAATATTACATTGTTTTCTCAGATTATTAAAAAAATCGAGCGTTCAATTTTCAAGAAACTGGTTGAAGAGAAGCAAACGGACAAGGGCTGCAAAGGCTTTGACAGCTGGACGCATTTGGTTTCCATGCTTTTTTGCCATTTTGCCAAAAGTACTTCTGTAAGGGATATTTCAAACGGCCTGCGTTCGGCCACGGGGAACCTCAACCATCTGGGGATTGCCAAGGCACCATCCAAGTCCAGTATCAGTTATCAGAACAAGCGCAGGGACTCTGACCTGTTCAAGGAGCTGTATTACGGGCTTCTGAAGCATTTAGGACAGCAGGCGTCCCTGAGCAGGGTAAAACTACGGATCAAGGCTCCCGTCTATCTGCTCGACTCCACGGTGGTAAGTCTTTGCCTTTCGATGTTTGACTGGGCAACCTTCAGGACCAAAAAGGGTGCTGTAAAGATGCATACGCTTCTGGACTATGACGGGAAACTCCCTGTTTATGTGAATATTACAGAAGGAAGTATGGCAGACAATAAAGGCGCTTATGATATTCCTTTGGAGAAAGGATCCGTTATAGTGGCGGACCGCTATTACAATGACTTTCCGATGCTCAACATTTGGGACAGCAAGGGGGTCTTTTTCGTCATAAGGCACAAGGATAACCTTAAGTTCAGCACAATCAATGAACGTCGACTCCCTGAAAATACTGCACAGGAAGTACTGATAGACGAAGAAATTGAACTGGTAAACCCGCAGTCAAAAGTGAAGTACCCCGGAAAACTCAGAAGAGTGGCTGTATGGGACGAAAAAAACCGACAGACCGTCGAACTGATTACCAATAACTTCAAATGGTCAGCAAAGACAATCGGTGATCTTTACCGGTGCCGATGGGAGATTGAGATCTTCTTCAGGGACATCAAGCAGTTACTCCATATCAAAACCTTTATCGGAACATCGAAAAATGCCGTGATGATCCAGATATGGACCGCGCTGATCACCATTCTGCTCCTAAAAGTGATGAAGGCAACCGCTAAATTCGGATGGCATCTGTCCAATCTGGTTGCATTTATCAGACTGAACATATTCGTTAAAATAGAGCTGCAAAAGTGGCTGGACAAACCCTTTGAAGACCATGAAAAACCTCCTCAAAAAAGCCAACAGGGGGTTCTATTTCCGGATTACAGATAAAATCACAATAGAAATTGCAGAAACACAGCTAAACATCTGTCTTGTAAATTATTTAGGACAGCATTGGATTTTTTTCCTAAAAATTCTTGCCATGAAAACTATTTTTTTTTTATTTGAATTGTAAGATGACGTCACTTACAAATTTTATACAATATATAACTAAAATAATTGTTGTAATCATGAAAAATTCAAACTTTATAATCGCAATTTTGGTGATTTTTTGTTTTTCTTGTAGTCAATTAGATTTAGATAAAACAATAGACCAAAAAATTGAAATATTACCTGAGGGAGTGGTTTCATTTTCTCAGATTGATAGAAATGATCCAAAGGTAGAAAGGGCACTTTTATCCTTAAATAAAAAGTTGGACATAAACCATTCAAGATTAAACTTTAATAATATCGTTAACATTTCCCATTTTCAATATGAAAATGGGCTGGAAAGCATTGTATTTAGCTTTTCTGATGAAATTGACCGGGTTTATGGGCAAATAATTAATCCAATAAATGGGGAAGAAAAAGAATTTATAATTGCAGATTTTGATTATGAGAATGCTTATAATGGAAGACCTTCCATTACTTTTTCTTCAATTAATTCTGAATTAAAATACATTTATTCTCCTTTTCCTGTGAATTACCATAATTCAAGAATTAATTCTTGGGGATCCTGTATGAAAGATGCAATTGATAAATTATATGATGATTGGGAAGATGATCCTATTGGAACTTTTGGGTGTTGGGCAACTGGAGTTTCTTGTCTTTATGGAGGTGCGATTGCTTGTGGAATTAAATCCCTATTCTGATGAAAAAACACATGATAATTTTCCTAGTCTCTATACTAGTTGTTGTATTCGGGGCAATGTTAAAAATATTTGAAATAAAATTTGCCTCTTGGATAATATTTCTAGGCGCATTATTGGTATTAGTATCAATTTTCTTTTTGCTAAAAAATCTATTGAGAAGCAATTCTAGAAATGTTTAGTGTTTTTTTGGAGGAGGCCGTCTATTGAGACGGTCTCTTTTTTTCAAAAACCCAATCTAAAGACGTATAATCACCTTATTTTCATCATACAATTATCCGTATATTGCTAAAAAAAGACCATCGAGATGAGAGAAGTGACTGTAAGAATTCCCGACGACAAATATGGGTTCTGTATGGAGCTATTTGAGCAACTAGGACTTCAGACCGAACCCGCTTCTGAGATCCCCGAGGAGCACAAAAAAAATTGTGCTGGAAAGAATTAAATTCGCTGCCTTCCTTTAAAAAAATTCCCCTACATGATCCATTAACCAGTGGAATAAGATCAAAAACTTATCATCATTAGAGCAGTGTTCAACACCCATCTCGACCCTGAAAACTGGAAGAAAAGAAATCCATAATGCCCATCAAAACTTTCGCTTTTAAAATGAAACTCCTTCCAGGAATGGAGGAAGAATACCAAAGAAGACATGATGCCATCTGGCCGGAACTCAAACAACTGCTTTTAGATTCAGGCATTATTGAGTACCATATTTTTCTGGACAGGGAAACCTACACTTTGTTTGCCTTCCAAAAGCTGGATGGTGAACAAAATTCCCAAGAATTAGGCAAAAATCCGCTCGTGCAAAAATGGTGGGCCTATATGGCTGATATCATGGAAACCCATCCAGACAATGCACCTATTAGTCAGGAATTAAAGGAAGTTTTTAAACTCTAAAACAGTACATAAATTTTATACGCTTCATTTCCAGGATGTAGTGAGGAGGTCAATCCAACTCTATATGATACACATCAGATCGGTTTCTTCTGATGCCAAAATACTCAAAGCCTCCTTCCTGCGGTATCCTTTCAATGAGATCAAAAACCTCACAATCTTCAGGCAGGCCTTCAAAAATCAGGGTAAAACGGTGCGTACTTCCGAAAATATGCCGCCATTGGGGATAAAAAGGGATATTTTCCGCATTTAAAAGTTTGGACTCAGGGCCAGCCCCACGGGGAACCAAATAAGTACTTGGCCAAATCCTGATCTGCCACCAAGTAAAGGAAGTTCTCATGGTCACATGGACAATAACCTGCCTTTCAACCTCCAAGGCTTCCTTCGCTTTTGTGACCACTGCTTCATCTATTTTTACTTCCGGAAGAGTGATAACCTCAGGCTGGTAACCTGCCATCATAATTAGGGATGTATTAAAATTACACCCAAATTTAAAAATATTATCCAAAACCTCCCATTATAAAAATTCCAGATTCCTTTTAAAAATTCCTTCTTGCCAATCCTCCGATTATTCCCTACTTTCAAGGAAATAACCCTTCTACCTATGAAAACCTTCACCAAATACTTCTTCATTTTTTGGTTTTTTGCCTTCCTGCTGTTTGCTTACTGGCAACTGAATGACCCAGATCCGGAAATATGGATTCCTGTTTACCTGGTAGCAGCCCTTTTTTCTGCATTAGCTGTCAAAGGAAAACATCCTTTGATTCCATTGGGCATTGTGATTGCAGCCTGCATAGTCGGGGCCATCTATTTCTACCCCGAATCGGTAAGTGATTGGGTCAACTATGAATTGGCCCAAAAAGACCTTAGTATGAAAACCCAAGAATCAGAAGAAGCAAGGGAGACTTTTGGTCTTTTGATCATTGCAGTGGTCATGTCCGTATCGGCATTTGTCGGATGGAGAAAAAATCAACCCCAGAAAAACCCATGAATCCTATGAAAAAGATACTCCTCCTTTTAACAGTTTTCCTAAACCTCTTTCAGGTAACACATGCCCAAGATACCCGGTATTTCGAAATGCGTATTTATACCGCCCATGAAGGGAAAAGGAATGACCTCATCAAGCGGTTTCAGGATCACACTTTGAAACTTTTTGAAAAGAACGGCATTGAAAATGTCGCCTATTTTATTCCTACTGATGAAAACAACAACACCCTTACCTTTATTCTGGCTTATCCTGATCAGGCTTCAAGGGACATCTTATGGAATAAATTTGCCAATGACCCGGAATGGCAGGCCGCATATAAGGCCTCCGAAGCCAACGGTCCATTGGTAGCCAAGGTAGAACAGGTTTTTATGCAGATAGCCCCGGAACTGAACCCTGAAATCATCCGTTGGCAACATCAGGGAAAAAGAATTTTCGAACTACGGACATACTATATGTATCCCGGAAAAACTGAAAATATCAATGCAAGATTTAGGGATTATACCAGAGAACTGTTTCAAAAGCATGGCATGACCAATGTGATGTATTGGTATACAGTTGAGAAAGATGGATCACAACCCAAATTGGTTTACTTACTGGCCCATAAGAGCGAAAAAGCTGCCAAAAAATCATTTGATAAATTCCGCAAAGACCCTGTTTGGATCATGGTCAGGGACAAATCAGAAGAAACAGGCCCGATCGTAGAAAAATTAACCTCCGTTTATCTCAAGCCCCTCCCCTTTTCCCCAATCAAATAAAAAATCCCTGAGTTTGCACTTCAATGCATCCTCAGGGATTTTTTAATTTTTCTTCAACAGTACCAGTTTCAAAAATCACTCTTACATACGATATCCGACTTTTGAAATTCTTATCTTTTACCTCTCGTCTCTAAACTCTCGTTTCTATAAGATATATTGCGACAAATCCCTGTTTTTCACCAATGAGCTCAACCTTTCCTGCACCATTTCTTTGGTAATCATGATTTTGGAATTGGCCTCAATCGTGTCGGGAACTTCAAAAAGGAAATCATTCAGCAAATGGCTCATGACAGTGTGTAACCTTCTTGCTCCTATATTTTCCACCTCTTCATTGATCTTAAAGGCAAGCTTGGCAATTTCCCGAATCGCTTCGTCATTAAAATCCAAATAAACTTCTTCAGCTTCAAACAATGCCTGATATTGTTTGGTCAGGGCATTTTTAGGCTCTTTCAGGATTCTGTAGAAATCTTCTTCAGTCAGGGAATTTAATTCAACCCTAATCGGAAACCTACCCTGTAGTTCAGGTATCAGGTCAGAGGGTTTACTCACATGAAAAGCTCCTGCTGCAATAAACAAAACATGGTCTGTATTGATGATACCATATTTGGTATTGACACTGCTTCCTTCCACAATAGGAAGAAGATCCCTTTGCACACCTTCACGGCTGACATCTGGCCCTCCGCTTCCTTTTCCGGATTTAGAAGCAATTTTATCAATCTCATCTATAAATATGATCCCATTGTTCTCTGCCAGACGGATAGCTTCCTCTTTTACCTCATCAAAATCAATAAGCTTACTTGTCTCTTCCTCCATGAGGATCTTTCTGGCTTCCGCAATGCTGACTTTTCTCTTTTTGGTACGTTTAGGCATCATGCCACTGATCATATCCTGAAGGCCAGCCATACTTGCATCATCAATCATCCCTCCGCCAATCATCCCCACGCCTACAGGCGGTGAATGCTTGACATTGATCTCTATTTTTCTGTCTTCCAACTCACCGCTTTTAAGTTTATCCCTAAAACGCTCCCTGGTCCTTTCATTCAACTCTTCCTCTGATGCCTGATCTGGATTAAAATCAATGGATACGGAAGTACCAGGACGGGCAAACCCAGCGGATTTCACCGGAGGAATTAAAATATCGAGGATAATTTCATCTACAGCCTCAGCTGCTTTTTCCTTTACAGCTTCATTCTTCTGTTCCCTTACCAAATGAACAGCCTGCTCTACCAGATCACGGACCATACTTTCCACATCCCTGCCCACATACCCGACCTCTGTAAACTTTGACGCCTCCACTTTGGTAAAGGGAGCATTGGCAATTTTAGCAAGCCTGCGGGCAATTTCAGTCTTACCCACGCCTGTAGATCCAATCATCAGAATGTTGTTAGGCACTATATCCTTTTGGATATCGGACTTTACATTCATCCTGCGTATCCTGTTCCTAAGGGCTATAGCAACATTTCTTTTGGCGTCATGTTGACCGATGATATATTTATCCAACTCAGATACGATCTGTTTTGGCGTCAAATGATTGATATCGTTTCTCATTTTTTGAAGATTTTATGCTTAATACATTTGGGGACAAGCCCTTCATGATTAACTAAGCATAGGTGTTTTTGATTTAAAAATGATGGGCGATCAAAAAGTTTTGGACTGATCCATACAGCCCAAAACTTCTGAATTAACCTGACTTATTCTTCTTTACTTTCCTTTGGAAAAGTAAAAACCATAGGTTCGTCAACCTTAGATTTCAACAGGGCAATATCAAGAACTTCTTCCACCTTATCGACAAAATGGAAAGTAACTCCCTTGATATACTCCTCATCGATTTCCTCAATATCTCGCTTGTTTTTTTCACAGAGGATAATCTCCTTAATCCCGGCCCTTTTGGCAGCCAGTATCTTTTCCTTAATTCCACCTACAGGCATTACCTTCCCTCGCAGGGTAATTTCCCCTGTCATCGCCACTTTGGCTTTGACTTTTCTTTGGGTAAAAATGGAAGCCATAGCCGTCAACATGGTAATCCCTGCAGAAGGACCATCTTTAGGAACAGCTCCAGCAGGCACATGTACATGAAGGTCATAATGGTCAAAGACCCTGTAATCAATCCCTAGTTTTTCTGCCTTGGATTTGAGATAGGAAAGGGCAGTAATGGCTGATTCTTTCATTACATCACCCAATTGGCCCGAAAGTGTCAATTTTCCTTTTCCTTTGCTCAGAGAAGCTTCCACAAATAGAATTTCTCCTCCAACAGATGTCCAGGCCAAGCCTGTAACCACCCCGGCCACACTATTATCCTGATATATTTCCTTATCAAAGATTTCTCCTCCCAGGATCTTGCGCACCACTTTTGGAGTAATTTTTTTCTCATACTCCTCTTCCATGGCAATAGACTTGGCTACATGCCTGATTACTTTCCCTATAGCCCTCTCCAGACTCCTTACCCCTGATTCCCGGGTGTAATCCTCAATGATCTTTACGATTGCAGATTTTTCGAATGAAACCTGATTGGCTTTGACACCATGTTCCTTCCTTTGTTTGGGGATAAGGTGTTTCTTGGCGATTTCAATTTTCTCTTCCAGGGTATATCCGGTGACTTCGATGATTTCCATCCTATCCCTTAAAGCAGGCTGAATGGTATCCAGGGAATTGGCCGTAGCGATAAACAAGACCTTTGAAAGGTCATATTCTACTTCCAGGTAATTATCCACAAAGGTGCTGTTTTGCTCCGGATCCAACACTTCCAAGAATGCAGAGGAAGGGTCTCCCCTGAAATCTGAACTAAGTTTGTCAATTTCATCCAATACAAACACAGGGTTGGAAGTCTTTACCTTTTTCATGTTCTGGATAATCTTACCGGGCATAGCCCCGACATAAGTCTTCCTGTGTCCCCGGATTTCCGCCTCATCATGGACTCCACCCAAAGACATCCTGATATATTTTCTTCCCAAAGCGGTGGCAATGGACTTTCCTAAGGAAGTTTTACCTACTCCTGGAGGCCCATATAAACAAAGAATAGGACCTTTTAGGTCATTCTTCAGCTTTAGGACTGCCAAATACTCAATAATCCGCTCTTTGACTTTTTCCAGCCCATGATGGTCTTTGTCCAGTATTTCTTTGGCCCGCTTAAGATCGAAATTATCTTCTGTAAACTCATTCCACGGTAATTCGACCAAGGTCTCTGCATAATTCAGTGCAATAGGATATTCAGCAGCTGAAGGATTAATGCGCAGGATTTTGTCCAACTCTTTTTCAAAGTGCTTGGCCACAGCTGGAGGCCATTTTTTCTTGGCGCCCTTGGCCCTTAGCTCCTCAACTTCCTTCTCAGGTCCTTCTTCCCCCAATTCAGTCTGCAGCACTTTCATCTGCTGGCGAAGGAAGTAATCCCTTTGCTGTTGGTCAATGTCGGTATGGACTTTTTTCTGGATTTCACTTTTGATTTCCAACATTTGGATATCCTTCATCATGTATTCCAGAAGAAGTGTTGCCCTCTCCACCCCATCATTGATTTCCAACAACCTTTGCTTGGCATCTACCGGAGCATTGATATTGGAGGAAAGAAAATGGGTCAGAAATGGGGTATTGTCAATATTGTCCAAAGCCACCTGTGCCTCTCTTGGAATTTCAGGGTTGAGATGCAAAATCTTCAAAGCCGCTTCCTTCAAAGATTCCTCCAAAGCCTGAATCTTCTTCGAATTCTTGGGGAAATTTTCCTCGAGGTACTTTACTTTAGCAATGAAATAGGGATCCTCTGAAAGGGTCTCTGTAATTTCAAATCGCTTTTTGCCTTGGATAATTATCGTGGTATTGCCATCAGGCAAAACAATCATCTTGATGATTTTGGCCAAAGTACCTACATGATAGATATCTTCCCAAGATGGATCATCATTTTGGGGGTTGATCTGGGCACAGACACCAATCAACTTATCTCCTTTCTGTGCTTTTTTGACCAATTTAATGGAACGTTGCCTACCTACAGTGATGGGTATGACCACTCCAGGAAAAAGGACTGTATTACGGACAGAAAGTATGGGAATTTCTTCAGAGTAGTTTTCTTTTTGAGAGAGATTATCCTCTTCATCTTCTGTGATCAGTTGGATCAAATCCCCCTCAGCAGCGTAATCTCCCGTCATCAGTGATTGAAATAATTGGTTTTCGAATTGATTCATAAAGGACATTATGACAGTCGTCTTGTCATGTTTATATCAAAATATGGTAGAACCCACAATTTAAGCAGGTTCTCTTAATAAAATCAATCTATATGCCAATGTTTGAAAAGGTACAAATTGGCAGATAGTACGAATAGAAACAAAAAAGGGCAGCTTTTGACCGCTACCCTTTTGAAAATCACCCTTATACCTCTATCCCTTTTAAGAGGTAAATATTTTTAAAATATCATTACCTATAGCAAAGACCATAAGGGCCAACAACAAGACCATTCCAACTTTCTGTGCATTTTCCAGAAAACGGTCGGAAGGAGCTTGTCCTGAAACCATTTCATACAGTAAGAACATCACATGCCCTCCATCCAAAGCTGGTATAGGCAAAAGATTCATAAATGCCAGAATCATGGAAATTAGTCCCGTGATGCTCCAGAATTTAATCCAGTCCCATTTTGATCCATAAATTTTGGCCATACCAATTGGACCGGAAACATTTTTTGCCGAAACTTCACCTGTAAACATTTTACCCAAGGCTTTGGCATTCACAATTACAACCCCAAAAGCCCTTTGGGTACCTTTTACCAAAGACTCTCCAATACCATATTTTTGAACCACAGGCTCAATTAGAGGATTGATTACTATCCCAATTGTTCCTTCCGGGCTTATATTTGCTGTTTTTTCCAACTTTTGCCCTGCCCTTTCTATGACCAACACAGTTTCTTTCCCCTTAACTTCAGCTAAAGATGACTGAAGTTCATTGAAATATTGGACAGGCTTTCCATTTACCGCAATGATTTTATCATGAGGTTGGATTCCGATTTTGGCCGCAATGGAGTTGGGCAATACATCGCCTACTTCAAAAGGTGTGCGGATATTGATAAAGCGCATCATGCTCTCTTCAGAAGAGAAAGAATTGATAAAGCCCCTTGGGATATCAATCCGTATGATTTCCCCATTTCTCTCTACGGTGTAAAATCCGTCGCTGCTTAGGAGTGCTTCCCCGGAACTCAAATCATTGATGCTTCTATACGGTTGCCCATTGATGTCCAAAATCTTATCTCCATCCTGAAATCCGATCATCTTACCAATATCATAAGCGACGATTCCATGCTCGACAATCTGGTCCCTGGAATAATAAGTTTCCCCTTTCTGGTAAACCAAAACCACGAAAATGACAATACCGGTAATGACATTCACGATAATCCCCCCCAGCATCACAATCAATCGCTGCCATGCTGGTTTGGAACGGAACTCCCAAGGCTGAGGCTCGGAGGCCAACTGTTCGGTATCCATGGATTCATCAACCATACCCGAGATTTTTACAAATCCCCCTAGCGGAACGGCTCCGATGGAATATTCAGTCTCGCCCCATTTAAATCCTGCTATTTTTGGGGGAAAGCCTATTGAGAATTTCTCCACACGCATGCCAAACATTTTGGCAGTCAACAGGTGTCCCAACTCATGCAGGCCGACCAAAATCGACAAACCCAGAATCAACTGGGCCACCATAATCAGTGTATCCATTATACTTTACTCTTAATTAATTGCTCTGTAATCATTCTGGACATTTTGTCCGTTTCTATATACTCATCCAAATTTGGATGTTCGATGAAGCGGGATCTTTGCAGCGTTTCTTCTATACAATCCGACATTTCAAGAAATCCAATTTCATCCCGCAAAAATGCGGCCACAGCGATTTCATTTGCTGCATTTAATATACAAGGTGCATTCCCTCCCTGCTCTAAGGCCTGAAAAGCCAACTTTAAGTTACGAAAAGTTTCTATATCAGGTTGTTCAAATGTTAAACTTGGATAATTCGCAAAATCAAACCTGGGAAAGTCCGCTTTCAACCTTTCGGGATAGCTCAAGGCAAATTGGATCGGAATCCGCATGTCTGGAAGCCCAAGCTGTGCCTTAATGGAACCGTCTTCAAACTGGATCAAAGAATGGATGATGGATTGAGGGTGAACAATCACCTCAATCTGCTCTTGGGTTACCCCAAAAAGCCATTTGGCCTCAATCACCTCCAACCCCTTGTTCATCAAAGATGCTGAATCAATGGTAATCTTGGCTCCCATATCCCAATTGGGATGTTTCAATGCCTGTTCCTTGGTCACATATTTCAGAAATTCCCTTGTTTTTCCTCTGAAAGGCCCCCCGGAAGCCGTCAGGATCAATTTTTCTATGGGATTGTGGAACTCCCCAACCAGGCATTGAAAAATAGCGGAATGTTCCGAGTCCACGGGATAAATATTGACCCCTTTTTCCCTTGCCAATTGGGTAATCAGTTCACCCGCAACCACCAAAGTCTCCTTATTGGCCAAGGCAATCTGCTTTCCGGCCTCAATCGCCTTGATGGTAGGCAAAAGTCCTGAATATCCTACCAAAGCTGTCAATACGACGTCAATGGAATCCATTTCCACTACCTGACCCAGTGCTTTTTCTCCTGCAAAAACTTTTACATCAGTAGCAAGCAAGGCATCCTTAACTTTCTGATAATGATTTTCATTGACGATTACCACACAGTTCGGCCTGAACTCCAAGGCCTGTTGAATCAATAAGTCGGCATTATTTTGGGCGGTAAGCACCTCTACCTCAAATTTATCGGGATGTGACTTGATCACTTCCAAAGTCTGGGTACCTATGCTTCCTGTAGAGCCAAGAATGGCTACATTTTTCTTTTCTGACATGAAATAAAATACTGGTTTGGGAGGATAAACGTCACACCTCACCTTTACAATCTGACAAAATTACAAGGAAATTATTTCATCCTTGTAATTTTTCTGTCTTTTTGAAAAGCTGGCAGTTTTGGCACAATTATCGGTGATTTGTTTATACATTTATTTAACTTGAGGTTTAACCCATAAAACCGGTATTTCGTTATGCAGGATATGATGAAAAATATAAAAATTATCTTGTTGGCTTTTTGTGCGGGTTTAGCGGGCTCTTGGGCCTTCCATCAATTTCAGGAAAAACCCGAAGCAGGAACTGTGTTTTTTGAAGACAACAAAGAAAAACCAAAATATCAGGTAAATTTTGATTCAGAAAATGAGCATATCCGGGATTTTAACACGCCCGTTTCCTTTGTTGAAGCTTCTGAAAAAAGCACCCCTTCTGTGGTTTTTATAAAAAACTTCTCCGGCACTGACCAAAGGCGCTACAGCATTTTCGATTATTTCTTTGGCACTGGCCCTACCCAGCGGGTAAGTACGGGTTCAGGCGTCATCATCAGCAAAGATGGCTATATCCTCACCAACAACCATGTCATTGACCGTGCAGAGACCATTGAGGTAGTCCATCAAAGACGTACCTATCCAGCAAGGTTGATCGGTACTGACAAAAATACCGACATGGCCGTTCTGAAAATTGATGTGGATAATTTACCCGCCATCAAAATCGGAAGCAGCAGGGACCTCAGGATCGGTGAATGGGTAATTGCGGTAGGCAATCCGTTCAACCTTACTTCTACCGTAACTGCCGGAATCGTGTCAGCCAAAGAAAGACAGATCAATATCCTGGGAGGTGAATTTCCGCTGGAATCCTTTATTCAGACTGATGCCCCCATCAATCCAGGCAACTCCGGAGGTGCTTTGGTAAATATCCGGGGCGAATTGGTAGGTATCAACACAGCCATTTTGTCCAGGACAGGTTCTTACACCGGGTATGGATTTGCAGTCCCTGTGGACATCGCGATGAAGATTGCCAACGACCTGATCAAATTTGGGGAAGTCCAGAAAGCTATCCCTGGCATTGATGTCGTGGAAGTTACCCCTGAACTCGCCGAGGAGATGAAGCTTAATTCCTTAGATGGTGTTATTATCACCCATGTCATCAGAAATGGGGCCGGTGAAAAAGCAGGATTGCGGAGAAACGATGTAATTACCAGAATAGAAGGTTTTGGAATTACAGGTAAAGGAAGTTTTGAAGAGATTCTTTCATACTATTATCCGGGTGACAAGGTAAGGGTGGAGTATAAACGAAATGGAGAGACTAGGACAGCACAGCTCACCCTTCAAAATCTGGAAGGTGAAACAGGAGTGTTAAGAAGGGAATTTTACAGTTCCAATCTTTTGGGCGCCAGGCTGGAGGCAGTGAATGCCATTGAAAGGGACAGATTCGGCATAAGCCATGGCATCAAAATAACTGGGATGACAAGAGGCTACCTGAGAGACCTTGGCCTGAACAATGGTTTTGTGATTACCCAGATCAATGGAGAACCGGCAAAAAACCCCGAAACAGTTGGCAAATTCCTGGAAAATTTCAGCGGAAGATTGAGGCTTGAGGGTTTTACCCCAAATGGCCAACCCTTTATGCAATCCTACAGTGTGAGATAAATTCTGAAACCTTTTCATCTTGACCACTTTGGATTCAAATCGATAAAAATCAGAGAGACTGGATAAAAAAAACCAGCCTCTTCTTGAGGTAGAAAAACAGCAAAATTTTCCTATATTGAAATAAAAACGCTGCTATGAAAACCCTTCCCGTCACATGCGAAAAATGTTTCTTGGATTTCCAGGAATCCTTGGATGAATTACAGGATTTAATCCGTTTAGGGAAGCAACATGGAATGGATGAAAAGTCGCAAAAACGCATCATCCGCTCATTTGAGGTCACGCATGAACTAGCCCTGAAAACCATTGGTGAATATTTCAAAAAAATGGGAAGACCTGCTTTTTCGGGCCCTAGAGATGCCACCATAGAAGCATTCAATGAAGACTTAATCGATGATGGCAAAGGCTGGCTCGATATGATCATTGACAGGATAAAGTATGATCCCCGTTATGCAGAGGTACATGAAAAAGAACTTTCTAAAAACATCATCCACAAATACCTCTTGTTATTCAACAACTTCGAAAGAAATATGAAAGAAAATTTGGGATAATTTTCAAAAAATTACTACCCCATGTAGCATTTCTTTTTCCCCCTGCGTCTTGTGGCAAAGATATTCCTTAACCAAACCAAATTTGCCATGAAGAAGCGCTTGGAATTGATTTTCAGTTGGCCAGTATTTTTTTTAATTGCTGCGGCTATGTTTTTTACTTTGCCTTCCTGTCAGGATGAAGTAAAAAGCACTTACACTTACCGGGCCATGGTTCCTGTATTTTTGGAAATGAACAGCATCAGGGAACAGGATATCATCATTGAACCATCCAAATCCCTGGAAAATCCTGGAAAAATTTACCTTTATGGGGATTACCTCTTTATCAATGAGCCCCAAAAAGGCATTCACATAGTGGACAATAGTAATCCTTCTTCCCCCTTTCAGGTCAATTTCATCAATATTCCAGGGAATGTGGACCTGGCCATCAATTCCGATATTCTTTACGCTGACAGTTATGTGGACTTATTGGCTTTTGACATCCGGGACATCAGAAACATCAATTTGGTAAAAAGGGTTGAAAATGTCTTTGAACATATGCTGGTAGATATGGAAAAAAGCACCATTATCACCTACAAGGATACTATTCTGACCACTGAATCAGAGTTTATATGGGGCTGGGGAAGACCTTGGCTAATAGGCAATACTGATATAGCATTCTCCGGATCGAGAGCTGGGGAGTCCCAAAGCTATGGTCAGGGCGGATCAATGGCAAGGTTCACTTTGATGAGCGGGCACCTCTATGCAGTGGATGAGCAAAGTCTCCGCGTATTTGAAGTTTTGGATCCAGCGCAACCTAAGCACCTTAAAAATATCCATTTGGGATGGGGCATAGAGACTATTTTCCCCTTTCAGCAAAAACTGTTCATAGGTTCTAATACAGGCATGCATATCTATGATGCAAGCAGTCCTGAGTCACCGAAAGAGATGGCAGTTTATCAACACATTACAGCCTGTGATCCTGTAGTGGTCAATGAAGAATATGCCTTTGTGACCTTGAGGAGGGGGATGTTCTGCAGGATGGGAGTAGATGAACTTCAGGTGTTGGATATCAGAAACCCCTATCTTCCCAAACTGGTCAAAGCCTATCCCATGCTCAATCCCCATGGTCTTGCCCTTGCAGGGGATTACCTTTACCTGGCTGAGGGGAAACATGGCTTAAAGAGTTTTAATGTGGCCGATGTTTTGAGAGTTGACCAAAACCAATTGGAATTTCTGAAAAGCATGCCCTCTGTGGACATCATTCCGGGACCGAAATCCCTTATTGTCATTGGTCCGGAGGGGGTTTGCCAGTTTGATTACTCGACTCCACAGTCACTTAAGCCATTAAGCTGTATACAGGTTAAAAATCCCATTGTGGTTTAGCCGATTGAATGGACTTTATAATTCCCTAACAATGGCTAGGAATATTAATTTACTGGTTCTCCTATTGGCTTTTATCTTCCTGGGTAAAGCGAATGCCCAAGAGCGGGTGGTTATCCATCATCTGGAAGTCGGACCGATGCTGGGCAGGGTCCAAAACTGGGACAACAGCCTTAACAATAGAACCAATCTCTCCATTCAAAATTATTTGGGGGTGAAAGTTGACAAACACCATGCAGTCGGGATTTCAGTGGGGCTTGACACTTATCCCGGTATTTATCTTGTACCCATTGCTTTTGGATGGAGGGGTTTTCTGGACCATGACAAAAAAGTGGTACCCTATTTAGGATTGGACATTGGCCATGCTGCAGCTTTTTTGAATGGAAGGGAAAAAAACGAATTCTCAGAATCCTGGTATGAAGGAGGATTATTGTTGAGTCCCTTGGCAGGGATCCGTTTGAGAACCAAGTCCGGGAAACGGGACTATTCCCTTTCCCTGGCTTACAGAAGACAACAGGCCTATTTTTTTGAAGGAAGAAAAAGCGAAGGGATTTCTATTCCGGGACTACCTCCCGGTTTCTCTTCCCTCAGGGAAGAGGCTTATATATTCAATAGTCTTATCGCAAAATTGGGAATATTTTTTTAATTCTTGAATAAATTCTAATTCAAATAATTAATACCCATTTTATCAAAAAAAATATTTTTTTTGATTTCACTTGGTAATAATAATAATATTTTTTTTTGAACCGAAAGCTTAGTTTAGCTTTTGGTTTTGGCCAAACCCATTTATTCAATTTAACCTTATTAAGATGAAAAAAATATGTTTTGCACTGGCCTTTATAGGGTCAATGATTTACTTTCAATTAGAATCAAAAGCTCAGGCATCGGTTGATCCAGGCGATGGCACGAGATGGATATGTTGTCAGGTAAATTTTGAGCATTATTGTGTGGATATGCTCGGCAATGCATGGAATCAAGATGTAAAAAGAATCGGTTTAGATACTTGCTCTTAAGTTAAACAAAAAGCAATGCCATCGATTGATTGCATTGCTTTTTCTAAATGAAGTGTTTATGAAAAATCAATTAAAAATTCTTGCTTTTATCTTAATTCTTGGCTGCACCGAAAAAAGTAAAAACCCTTATGAAAAAAATTTCACCTTGGATTCTTTTCCTGTCCAACAAAAACTGGAAAGCAAAAAATACAATTTTGAGGAAATACTGACTGCGACATTGATTACCATCAAAAATGACAAACTGATCCTCAGCGAAAATTACAGGGGAGGAACAGGGCATGACAGAAAGCTGATCCATATCATCCAAAAAGACAGCATGAAGTACCTTTATCCAAAAGGGAAACAGGGATATGGACCGGGTGAAATCATCAGTATCAGAAGTTTTGATCAGGGATGGCGGGATGACACCTTCTGGGCCTATGATCTCAACGAAAAAAAAATCCATGAATATAGCCTTAATGATACCCTTACGACTTCCATCCGTTCTTTCAAAAAGGGAGAACAGTCTTTTTTCTCAGTTTCCTGGAATTGGTTGACTCCTGATACCTATGTTAGTCGACTGATGAATGACAGTCACGCATTTGCAATTTTTGACACTGCCAACGTCTTACAGAGGAAACTGGATCCATGGTCCAAGGACCAAGAAGTAGATGAAGCCAAAGGGTTTATATTAGGAGATATTCGCCAAGGCCAAACAGCATACAATAGAGAAAAGAAGCTACTGGTACACGCTCAGATCAACAGTGACATTGTAGAAATCCTGCCTATTGATTCTCCCTCCGAAAAAATTACCGTAAGCGGCCCGATATCAGAACCCTTGAAATATGAAATAATTGGGTCTGGACGAAATATAGGTGCCGATATTGATGGGAACAACACATTGGCATACAACAACATCTTCCTGGGAGAGAATTCTATGTTTTTAGTTTATCTGGGTTTTAGTAGAAACACCCCAAACAGCATGGTCAAAATGTCCAATGAAATTTTTGAATTGGATTATCAAGGAAATCCCATAGCTTACTATCCGCTTGACAGATATATCTACAGCATTGCCGTGGATGAAAAAGAGAGAAAGATTTATGCAGTGACCTATGATGAAAATCCGGGAATTGCAGTTTTTGAATATTAGGCGAAGGCCATGTTCAAGTCATAAATGCAACGCCTAATTTTTTCATTAGACATTCGATAGGACTAAGATAATTAAACTTTCTTATTGGCCTGTTATTGATTTTGGTTTCTATATTTTGGATCTGTTCCCGAGAGATTTGATTGAGGTCAGTACCCTTTGGCAGGAAAGCCCTGATAAGTCCGATTCTGTTTTCCACTGTTCCTTTATCCTGTGAAGTGTATGGTCTTGTAAAGAATGTTGGGATATTGAATTTATCTCTGATTTTATAATGGTTTGCGAATGCCATATCATTATCGAAAGTGATTGATTTGAAGAACGAAGCACCAATTCTCTGTATTCTCTTTGCTATTTTCTGTTCAATGATATCTGCATTTTTACCATCAAGTTTCTCTATGGTAGTAACCAAGGTTGCCCTGTCCACCAGTACCAAAAGAGCTGATTTGTGGTTTTTCCCCATCATAAGGTCTACTTCAATATCTCCTATCCTTTGTCTTTTTTCAACTACAGGAGGCCTTTGGTCAATTGGAACTCTCTCCCTGATAATTCCTCTGGTATGCCTGTAATTACCTCTCTTACGCTTTCTTTTACCATGCCGGAGATTCTTGTAAAGCTCCCTGTCCCTTCGGTATCTCCAATGGCTACTTTTTTTGGCAGTAAATATCCAGTTGTAGAGTGTCTCATGACAAACCCCTTCTTTACCTTGTTTCTTCCAGGTGACCGATATTAGCTCTGGGCTCAATTTGTCAACAACAAGGAATTTGCGGGCCTCTTCTTTAAGGGACTCGGTAAATTTGATTCGCTTTCTCTTGAGTCTATGTCTTTCGTCTGTACGGTTCTGGGCAACTGCAGCCTTATATTCACCGCTATAACGGCCCCTCTTGCCGGTATTTCTTTGAAGTTCTCTGGATACAGTACTTTTGTTGACACCGATAATCGCAGCGATTTTGGTCTGGGAAGTTCCGTTTCTAAATAAAGCCTCTATTTGGTACCTTTGTTCCTGGCTGAGATGTTTAAATTTATTCATGACAACACAAAATTAATATTTTCAGCCTAAGGGAAGGAACCCAGGTTCCTTCCCTTAAACCCTTAGTGTTGCATTTATGACTTGAATATAGGAAATTCTTTTAAAAAAGAACACCACTAAAATTTATCTCCAATATTTTTGCCTTCTCGCAACTTAAATGCCAAGAGGAAAGTTTAATAGGGGTATTTAAATTTTTACATCGTCCATGTTAGAAGTAGAAGGTTTGGTCAAAAGATACGGCAAACAGAATGCCGTCAATGACATCAGTTTTTCATTACAGGGAGGGGAAGTTGTCGGACTTCTTGGACCCAACGGAGCAGGGAAAAGCACCACGATGAAGTGTATTGTAGGTTTATTGAGAAAAACAGCAGGAAGTATCCGCATAGGTGGTTATGACCACCTTTCCGTTCCTGCCAAAAAAATGTTCTCTTACATCCCGGAAACACCACACGTGTATGACCTTCTCACCGTGAAGGAACACATGCAGTTCATTGCTCAGGCATATGCAGTCGAAGACTGGAAAAGGAAAGCTGAAGAATGGATGGAAATTTATGAATTGACAGACAAGCAGGACAAGTTGGGCAGGGACCTTTCCAAAGGTATGCGCCAAAAAGTATCTATCTGTTGTGCATTATTGCCTGATCCTGAGCTTTTATTTTTTGACGAACCCATGATCGGACTTGATCCAAAAGCTATCAAGAACACCAAAAGAATCTTCAAAGAGTTGAAGGAAAATGGAAAAACAATATTGGTCAGCACCCACCTTATTGATAGCGTAGAGACCATTGCGGATCGTATCATGATCATGAAGGACGGCAATATTATCGGCAATGACACCCTGGCCAATTTAAAAGCTACCTTCAGCGAAAGTAATGATTCCAGTTTAGAGGACTTATTTTTAGAATTGACCAAAGATGAATGAGTTCAGACTTTTGCTCCGAAAGGATATTTTTATCCTGGTGAACAATATCAAGCTACTTTTCAAAAATCCGGCAAGGCTACTGCCCTATCTCTTTGTGATAGGCTATATCGGTTTTTTCTATACCAAAGGTTTTGAAAGCAGTCAAAACAACAGTTCGGATGATATTGAAGAAGTTTCCAATATCCTTACAGAAATTGCTGTAGAGCTTTTCAGCATCCGAGGCGGGATCACCTTGGTAGCCTTGGTAATCCTGATGTTCCAATTGTTCAAGGCCACCAAGAAAAATATCAGCTTTTTCAGCATGGCAGATGTCAATCTACTGTTTACATCTCCAGTAGCCCCTGCCAATATCCTGTTGTATTACATGCTCAGAAGCCTGATCCCGGCATTGGGAGGCTCAGCTATTTTTATGGTATATATCACCGCTTCTGTCAATGAATACCTGCAGCTGAACGCTATGAAAGTTTTGGCCATGGCATTGGGTATAGGTTTATTCATCTTTATCATTTCCCCGATCAAATTTTTGCTTTATACCCTCAATACCAAGTACCATATTTATCCCCTTGTCAAAAAAATCTTGGTCTTCTTTTCCATATTGCTTGCGGCCATGATTTTGATTCCCGGTTTACGTGGCGAAAAATTCTGGGAAGGAATGTTCGCTTGGGTAGGTTCCCCTTGGTTTGACTTCTTTCCCTTGGTGGGTTGGAGCAGGGCAATGGTGCTGTTTTTGGAAAATGGGGACCTCCTGAAATTAGCAGGTTTTTCCATGGCTTATGTGCTATTGAGCATTCTGCTTATCAATCAGGTAATCTTACATTCCGGGCAATTTTATGAGGATGTGCTTGAAAGCACCAGGTCCAAGGAAGAAAACAAGGAAAAAGTAAAAAGTCAGGAAGTATCAGAAGCTACCTATGGACTGAATACCAAAAAGAAACTGGAAGTCTCTAACTTCGGACAGGGTGCAGTGGCATTGTATTGGAGAAATTATGTCAATGGATCGCGACTGGATTTCCATCCATTGGCAGGTTTGTACACCTTTATTTTTGCAGGGATTGCTTTGGTATTGGCCCTGCTTTCAAGATTTGACCTCTTGACCCATAAGGTCCTCTACGGTTATCTGGTTTTTTTAGTAAGTATATATTTTATAGGCGGACTCGGAAAAACCAATTTGGGTGATATGAAAAAGCCCTTTTTTATTCTTATCCCGGCTTCCTGGACGAGTAAATTCTGGAATTTGATCAAACTCGATATGTATCAAACGCTCGTTTTGGGCTTGCTGACCATAGTTCCTGCCGTATTTATCGCCGAACTCCATTGGGGCTTAATCTTGGTTTTCCCTTTGCTGCTTTTATTGTACTACCTCACTGGATTTGGGATTGCCCTGGTTACGAATGTGGGCTTTGAAGAGTCCTGGGACAGGAAATTGATCAAGCCTTTGATCATCTCCGGTGTTTTCTTTTTCGGAATCATTCCCTCTTTCTTGTCAGGAGTATTCGCCTTCATAATCAGTAAGCAATTTGTCTATGGCCTTTTGGGCATGTGCATTGGCATGGGTCTGGTAACAGCCATCATGCTGCATCTGATCATGGATATCATCAGCAGGGTGGAATTCAAAGAAGCTTAAAAAATTCAGGGGATGGTTTATACCATTCCCCTGCCTGTTTTTTCCAACTTAATATCTGTAAGATCCGCAACTTTAATCGGCTTACCGCTCTCTATGCTTTTCCTGGCCGCTATTCCTACCAAGATGGACATGGCACCATCTCTTGTTCCTGCGGATTGTCTGTATGGGTCGGCCATCGAGGGATCTTTGAACAGCTTATCTTTCAAACGGGTATCTCCTCCCCCGTGTCCCCCTCCACCATGTGGAATGATAATGATTTCCGAAGTCCCAAAGTTTCTTGTCAGGCGGAGTTCATCCTGATCAGATTCCTCCCAGGGCTGACTTTCTTTGATCCAGGCATCCAGACGCCCTTTGGTGCCATTGAAAGCAATCCTGTATCCTTCATAAGGGGAATAGCTTGTCAAGGAGTAACTCACCTGCACTCCATTCATATACCGTATCTGAACGGCCATTTTATCATAAATGTCTATATCTTCTCTGAAAACACAGCCATCCCTTAAGTATCCGTCATACTGTTCATTGTTGACATACAGGTCTACCAAATGGGAATTTTTGGTAATATCCCAATGAAAGTCACATTTGTTTTTGTGGGGACAAGGACGGCAGTGGGTATGCCTAAATGGCCCGTTCTTTCCATAAAACTCCAAAGCCCCATAGGCAAAAACTTCTTCAGGATCAGAATCCAGCCACCAGTTGAGCAGGTCAAAATGGTGCGTGGATTTGTGAACCAGTAAAGTTCCTCCTTTCTCCCTGTAGGCATGCCATCTCCTGAAATAATCCGCGCCATGGGAGGTGTCCAGGTACCAATGGAAATCCACAGAGGTCACCTCTCCGATTTCCCCACTACGGATGATTTCATACATGCGCTGCCGATGAGGGGAATAGCGGTAATTGAAGGTGACTATTACTTTCTTCCCGGATTTCCGCTCGGCATCCAAAATGGCCTGGCATTTCACCTCATCTGTGGTCATGGGTTTTTCTGTGATCACATGGATACCGGACTCCAAAGCCTTGATAATAAATGTATGATGGGTATTGTCCACGGTAGTGACGATCACCACATCCGGTTTTTGCTCCCGCAGCATCTTGTCAAGATCCGTGTAAAGCGGACAATTTACACCGATATATTGCTGGCCAAACTTTAATCTACCCTCATTATGGTCACATAGACCAACAAACTCTATCTGATCCTTGTAAACCCGCTGCACATCCCTTCCAAACATATTCACACCCCTGATCCCCAATCCTACCATAGCAATTCTCATTTTCTGATTTGGGCGCTCATGAAGCTGTAAGGCCTCCGCTATTCCTGTAAAAAATACGGATCCTGCTGCCAACGCAGCCGATTTCGAAATAAAGTCTCTTCTTGATCTATCCATTGCTTGTTTTTCCATAGGTCATTCAGGGTTAAGGTTTCTAAAAATATCGATTTTTTGGAAAATACCTCAAGCAATCACCAAAATGAATTGAGCCAATCCCATGAAAAAGCTTAAAAAACATGACCATTATCAGTTTTGACACTTATCAAAGGTCATTAAAAACCTAAAAAGCTTCATCGAAATTTGTATCAAAATGAGTAAGCATGGAAACCACCAAACTTGATCTGATCAAAAAATACAATGTTCCTGCTCCCAGGTATACTTCTTACCCAACCGTCCCGCTTTGGGAAGATGATCTGAGCGAAAGAGGCTGGGTGAGTATGGTCAAAAAATCATATGAAGATTTTGGGGATAAGGAAGGAGTGACGCTCTATATCCACCTTCCTTATTGCGAAAGCTTGTGCACCTACTGTGGCTGCAACAAACGGATCACCAAAAACCATGCGGTAGAAGCTCCCTACATCAGCAGCATTATGAATGAATGGTCGGCATACCTGAAGGTTTTGGATACCAAGCCTAAATTGGCCGGCATCCATTTGGGAGGAGGCACCCCGACTTTTTTCTCTCCCCAATCCCTCAAAGAAATGCTGGATTTCATCTTGGAGACTTCCTCGGTAATGCCTGAGGCGGCATTCAGTTTTGAAGGCCACCCCAACAATACCACTAGGGAACACCTTCAGACCCTTTTTGACCTGGGCTTCCGAAGGGTGAGCTTTGGCATACAGGATTTCAATTTGGAGGTACAAAAAGCCATTCACCGGATTCAGCCTTTCGAAAGGGTAAAAGAAGCGACAGATGTGGCAAGAGAAATCGGCTATGATTCTGTCAATTTTGACCTGATCTATGGGCTGCCCCATCAGAATCTGGAAACCATCAAAGATACTTTTGAAAAAGTGTCCCTTTTAAAACCTGACCGCATTGCATTTTACAGCTATGCCCATCTTCCATCAGCCTTCCCTGCCCAGAAGAGTTTTGAGCAACATTTACCCAATGAAGCCGAAAAGAGGAGACTCTATGAAGTAGGGAAAGAAATCCTCCAATCCATGGGATACCTGGAAATTGGAATGGACCATTTTGCCCTTCCTAAGGATCCACTCTATTTGGCCAAAGAAAATAAAACCCTGCACAGGAACTTCATGGGATATACCACCTCCCCTTCCAAAATACTGATAGGCCTGGGCAACAGTTCCATTTCCGATGTATATTATGCCTATGCACAAAACACCAAGGAAATCGACCTCTACAAAGAGCAGATTAGCTTGGGACATTTCGCCATCAGCAAAGGACATCTTATGAGTTCAGAAGACATCCAAAACAGAAACCTGATACTTCAATTGATCTGCAATCAGGAAGCCCGCTGGGATTTCTGTTACTATTCCAAGCTTGGGAAAAAGAACTGGGACAAGCTGAAAATATTTAAAGAGGAAGGCCTTATTGATTTTGATGCTACCGGAATTAAAATAAAAAAAGAGGGCATGCCCTTTATCCGTAATATCTGTATGACCTTCGACCAAAGAATGCAGGAAAAGGAAAGCCAGAAATTCGGATTCAGCAAAGCCATTTAAACCTAATGTCCCCGGCCTTTGAAGAAATAACCCGGATAACCCATTTTTTAAAAATGCTGCTCTTTTGTGAGGGCAGCATTTTTTGTCTCATCAAGTTTGGCAGATTGAATTCAGTCGCAAACGGTCATTTCAGTAGTTACCTTTCCATCCTCAACGGCAGGGAGCTTTGGACTTAAATAATGTACTCCTAACCCTAAACCCCTGACAATAAAGAGAATGCCAATAAACATGGCTAAATATGGCATGGCATTGGTCAGTTTGTTGCGGATAGGTATGGAAAGGATTTTTCCAGTAAGCATCACGGCTACCAACATGGGTATGGTGCCAAGGCCAAAGAAGAACATATACAAGGCTCCCTCCAGGGGACTCTGCAGTGCAAGGGATGCGATCAAAGCGATATAGACCATACCGCAAGGCAAAAGTCCATTCAGTACACCTGAGATAAAAAATGCGGTAGTACCCCCTTTTTTCAGAAATTGACCTAAAGCACTTTTTAATTTAAAAACCCCTCCAAAGAAACCCTTTTGCGCAATCCATCTTTCGGATTGCTTATAAAAGAAGGCCATAAAAAAAATCAACCCTCCCATCAGTATGGAGATCCATTGCTGTATTCCTGCCAGGGAGAAAGTTAATCCAATAAGTCCTATCAATGCTCCCAATAAGGCATAAGTAAACGTCCTGCCAAGATTATAAATAATCTTATTCGCCAAAAATGGAACCCTGTCTTTGGCAGAGACTGCCAAAGCGATGGGGCCACACATTCCCAGACAATGGAAGGAACCCAAAAACCCTAATAGGAAAGCTGTCCAGATCATTTATATAGTGATTTTCTTTTCCTGGTAATATGCGGTGCCGTTTTCTACCCAGGTCAATTTTACCCTCCAGTACCCAGGCTTCAGGCTTTTGACATCTACAGCATTGACAGAAGCATCAGAAATATCAAATTCAATTTTTTGATCCAATCTGGCATCTGAAGGCCTAAAGAAATGCAAGGTGCCCTTGGCTCCTACAGGAAGGTGCAGGTCAACAATCTTCAATTGATTATCATAGATCAGCACCTCATGGTCCAATTGGCTGGCATTGATCATTTTTTGAATTTGATCCTGGTATTTGATTTCCTCCTCATAATAATTCTGGGTAACCAGGTGAATGTCATCCTGTCTGACACAGATGACCACCATCGACAGAATCAAAATGCCAAAAGCTGCAAGTGTAAGTATTATTCCTTTTCCCCAATCCATATTATTTTTCTTTATTGGTTTGTCGATTTGATTATTTGGCAATTGGACCTACAAAACTGGTTTTGATCTTATCAATCACTTTCCCGTTTTGGGTTAACAATAAAGTAATGTTTTCCTGGTTGCTTTTTATTTTACCGGCTTCTGTCACGATAAAGAACCTTCCTTCAAATTTGGATTGACCTTCCAAGGTCCAATTTTGGTCCCCTACCACTTCCACAGTATATTTTTCATCCTGAGGAATGAGGCTTACTGTTTGGGGATCAAAAGTCTTGTTGATAAAGGTTACCTCGTACAGGTTGCTGATATCCCCTGTTTCTCTTGCCTGATAAGTCATCCCCCTGAACCTGGTCACCGTAGCTCCCAGATCATCTCGAGTGGCAAGTAAGGTTACAAAAGCCCCAACCAAAATCAATAACAGGAAGGAATAGAGCTTTACTCTTCCGGTAATAAGTTTTTGGGTTCTCTGCAACACACTATTGTCGGAGGCATAGCGGATAAGCCCGCGGGGACGCTCCACTTTATCCATCACTTCATCGCACACATCGATGCAGGCGGTACAGTTGACACATTCCATCTGAACCCCATTTCGGATATCTATTCCGGTAGGACAGACCTGTATGCACAGACCACAGTCAATGCAATCTCCTTTGGGGCTTTCTTCCACCTGATTTTTTCTGATAGGTGCTCTGGGTTCTCCCCTTACATGGTCATAAGTCACATTGATGGAATTGGCATCCAGCAATACTCCTTGAAGTCTTCCATAGGGACAAACTACGATACATGCCTGCTCCCTAAACCAGGAGAAAATGAAAAGAAAAATCCCCGTAAAGGCCATCAGCCCAATAAATCCTGCCATATGTTCTGAGGGTGGCTGGCTCACGATCTCTTTTACCTGATCAATCCCGATCAGATAAGCCATCACCGTATGGGATATGAGCAGGGAAATCAGGACAAAAATGAACATTTTCAATCCTTTCTTCCAGATCTTTTCTGCATTCCAGGGCATGGCATCCAGTTTCCTTTGTTGGTTGGCATCACCTTCAATCCAGTATTCGATTTTTCGGAAAACCATTTCCATAAACAAAGTTTGGGGACATGCCCATCCACAAAACACCCGTCCAAAGACGGCAGTAAAGAGAATGACGAAAACAAAAAAAATGAGCAATAAAAAAATCAGCAAATGGGTATCCTGTGGCCAAAATGCTGCACCAAATATGATAAACTTTCGTTCAAAAATATTGAACAACATGTAGGGCCTGCCTCCCACTTTAATAAATGGGCCAATGAAAAGTATTGCCAGCAGGACCCAGGAAAGATAGGTCCTCCAACGGTAGAACTTTCCACTTACCTTTTTGGGGTAAATCCAATTTCGTTTTCCATCCTCCCTGACCGTAGCCAGTGAATCTCGGAACTTTTCCGGATCTAGATGGGGGTTTTTGGAACTCATTTTTTAGAAATTAAATCAGGGGAGCTTCCATACCCCCCTGATAATGGAAATGTAATTCAATCCGCATTTTCTGCCTCAGGATCCGCTTCAGCTGTAGCTTCTGAAGGTTCCTCTGCAACAGGCTCATATTTTTCACCCTCCGGTGCTTTTGGATTGGCAGGAGATGTGCCTACCAAAGTCAGGATGTAGCTGGAAACATTTTGCATTTCTTCAGGACTCAATTGGTCCTGCCAAGGAATCATCCCCTTAGCTACCACACCATATTTCACCACCTTGAATACATCATTGATACTGCCGCCGTGAATCCAATATTCATCTGTGAGGTTAGGTCCGACCCCTCCTCCACCATCAGCAGCATGGCAGGCAGCACAGTTGGCTTCAAAAATACTTTTACCTGAATTCAATGCAGCCGTAGAGTTATCAAATACCACCGAATTTTCATCTATGGAACTTAAGGCCAAGGCAGATCTTTTTTCGGCTTCAATGGAGGCAATACGGAGCTCTTCTTCATATTCCTCAATCTGGGTTTTACCCAGACCGAGCACAGTGAAATAAGTGAAATAGATGACCCCAAAAGCAATCGTAATATAAAACACGTTTGCTAACCAAGGGGGCATATGGTTATCCAGCTCTACAATGCCATCGTAAGAGTGATCCATCATCAAATCCTTCTCTTCTTTTCCCCCTACCGGTTTCATTTTTCCCGTGATGTATTTCAGTTTAAACTCATCCCACCAGCTAGGTTGAGCAGCGAGTTCAGGATTTTGTTTTTTGAAAACCGAAACCATAAAGGACATCAGGTAAATCATCAAAATGAGCAGCAATAAAATCACGCCCAGGATTACAGCCAGGATGACCAGTAAAGTCACCTGATTGCCGTCCATTTCCTGTAGTTTGGCTACCCAATTGAAATCACTTGTTTGGGCGAAAGTGGGGAGGGATGTTGCCATACCCACCATAAATAATATAAATGCTTTAAACTTTTTCATAGCCGCCGGAATTTTGTGGTTTATCATTGAAAGGCATATCCTTCATATGATTGATGTAATTTTTATCTACACGGATCACCCATATGAACATCCCGATAAAAAAGATCACAAAGATCAAAAGGGAGATGATGGGATAAATCTCTACGTTTTCGATTGAACTCAATATCTCTTTTTTCATAGTGCAAAAGGATTAAGGGTTAGAAGCAGTTGTCTTTTTGATATCAGTTCCCAATCGCTGTAGATAAGCAATCAGCGCCACTATTTCAGATTCCGGCATGGCTTCTACACCTGAAGACTTCAGGTTGGCCACAATCTGCTCGGCCTGCACCATCAAATCAGCATGAGCCTGTTGCTCATACCCCTCAGGATAAGGGACACCCAATTTCTGCAAGGTCTTGATTTTGGCGGGTAGATTGCTGTGATCCATTATATTGGTGGCCATCCAAGGATAAGGAGGCATCAATGAACCTGGGGACATGGATTGTGGATCGACCATATGATGGTAATGCCAGGAGTCCGGATATTTACCTCCTACCCTGTGCAAATCCGGTCCAGTACGCTTAGAACCCCAGAGGAATGGCCTGTCATAAACATATTCCCCGGCTTTGGAATATTCTCCATAGCGTTCTGTCTCAGAGCGGAAAGGCCTGATCATTTGAGAGTGACAACCCACACAGCCATGGGAAATGTATAGGTCCCTGCCCTGAAGTTCTAATGGGGTATATGGCTGCACGCTGGAAATGGTAGGTACATTGGATTTCACCAAAATGGTGGGGATAATTTCAATGGCACCCCCAATCAAAATGGCTACAGTAGCCATGATGGTAAAGAAAACAGGTTTTCTCTCCCATGCCCTGTGCCAGAATTCACCTTTTTCTGCTTTATGTGGAGTCAAGGCTGCGGCTTCATCCGCTTCTTCAGCCTGGAAGCTTCCTTGCTTGGCTGTTTTTACCAGGTTATATACCATCAAGATGGCACCGGACAAATACAATAAGCCACCCAATGCCCTTAGCATATACATAGGCACAATCTGAATGACCGTCTCCAAGAAGTTTGGATATGCCAATCTACCTGCCTCACTGAATTCTTTCCACATCAAAGATTGAGTCAATGCGGCTACATACATAGGCAGTGCATAGAAAATAATTCCCAAAGTACCCATCCAGAAGTGAGTGGTAGCCAATTTGGTAGAATATAAATTGGTTTTCCACATTCTTGGCCACAACCAATACAGCATGGCAAAGGTGAAGAATCCGTTCCAGCCCAATCCTCCGATATGCACGTGTGCTACGATCCAATCCGTATAGTGCGCAATGGCATTGACATTTTTTAAGGAAAGCATGGGACCCTCAAATGTGGCCATACCATAAGCAGTGACAGCCACCACCATGAATTTCAACACAGGATCAACCCTAACCTTATCCCAAGCACCTCTCAAGGTCAACAAACCATTCACCATACCACCCCAAGAAGGAGCGATCAACATCACTGAAAACACAACCCCTAATACCTGTGCCCACTCTGGAAGGGCTGTGTACAGCAAGTGGTGAGGTCCTGCCCAGATATACAAGAAAATCAGGGACCAGAAGTGAATGATAGAAAGCTTGTAAGAATAAACCGGTCTATTGGCAGCCTTTGGCAAATAATAGTACATTAAACCCAAAAATGGAGTCGTTAGAAAGAAAGCCACCGCATTGTGACCATACCACCATTGAACCAATGCATCCTGTACGCCCGCGTAGGCAGAATAACTTTTTAGGAAAGAAACAGGCAGTGCCAGAGAATTGAAAATATGCAATACCGCCACAGTAACGAAGGATGCCAGGTAAAACCAAATGGCTACATACATGTGCTTCTCTCTTCTTTTGATCAATGTGCCGATCATATTGGCTCCAAAGGCTACCCAAACCAAAGCGATCAGGATATCAATTGGCCATTCCAATTCCGCATACTCTTTGGACGTAGTGATACCTAAAGGAAGCGTTATCGCTGCCAAAAGTATGATCAACTGCCAACCCCAGAAATTGATCCAGCTTAGGGCTTTGCTCCACATGGGAGCCTTCAATAGCCTCGGCATGGAATAATAAATCCCTGCAAAGATGGCATTACCTACAAAGGCAAAAATCACCGCATTGGTATGGAGCGGCCTGATTCTTCCGAATGTGGTGTAGGGATTTCCCAAGTTGGCTTCAGGCAGAAAGAGCTGTATGGCTGCTATCAGACCTACCAACATACCGACGAGGCCCCATGCTACGGTGGCGACCCCGAAGTACTTTACGATCTTGTTGTCGTAATTGAACTGTTCCAGTGTTGTTCCTGACATACTTACTTCGATTTAGTTGATGGTACTTTTTTTTCTTTTGTTTTTTGTTCGTTATCAAATAGGATCCTGATTGCAGGGGTATGGCTGTCCTCAAACTGTCCTCCTTTCATCGCCCGGAAAAAGAGAAAGAGAAAGCTCCCCGCGAGGATTAAACTGATTGCTATCAATATGAATATTACTTCCATGTTTACCAGATTTTTGATTTTAAGCCTCTTTTATAGGCCAGGTAATTTGTTGTCAAGGTGGTGAAAACCACCACAGAAATACTGCTGATTGGCATCAGAATGGCACAGAACACCGGGCTAACCAAGCCCTGAACCGCAAAATAGACGCCCACGATATTGTAGGAAAAGCTAAGCCCAAAGCTAGCCTTGATGATGTTTCTGCTTGTTTTAGTGAAATTCAGAAATTCAGGAAGCTTATTGATCATGCCCGCATCCATGATGGCATCCGAAGCAGGTGAAAAATTAGTCACCTTATCTGTGATCGCTATCCCTACTTTACTCTCTTTCAATGCCCCGGCGTCGTTGAGCCCATCACCCACCATAAGGGTAAGCTTTCCTTCATTATTTAACCTTTTGATATAGGTCAATTTATCTTTGGGCCCTTGATTGAAAGTCATCTTGATTTTTTCCCCAAAGACTTTGTGCAGGTTATGTCTTTCATGATCCTGATCCCCGGAAAGCAGATGGACTTCTTTCTCTTCCTCAATAGCTGAAATAACCCTATCTACCCCCTCACGCAGACCGCTCTTGATAAAGAAATACCCGAGGACGGTATCCTCCACTGCGAAAAAAACCAAATTGCCCCCATCGGGTAAGTTTTTCTTATCTGCCCCCACAAACTCCGCAGAACCCAATCTAATCTCTTGGGACTTGTATTTGGTCTTTAGACCCTTGCCGGTCACCTCTACTACATTATCCTGTAAGCTCACAGCCCTGATTCCGTCCAACCAGGCATTGATCCTGTTGCTCAGCGCATGGTTGGATTGGTTGACCATAGCTTTTACCAAAGACTTGGATTCATTGGAAAGCGGCTCTCCTTCATAGGTAACAGAGGCTTGTGATGGTGCCGTCAGGGTCCCCGTCTTGTCAAAAATCACCGTATCTATTTTGGCCAATTTTTCTATGACATGGGCATTTTTCAGGTAAAGTTTCCCCTGTCCAAAAACCCTCAGGGTATTGCCCAAAGTAAAGGGTGTGGACATTGCCAATGCACAGGGGCAGGTAATGATCAGTACCGAAGTAAATGCCAATACCCCCATAGATGCCTGACCGGACCAAACCCAGAAAACCAAAGCTGCCAATGCAAGGAATAAGACGATAAAAGTAAATTCCCCTGATATCCTGTTGGCCAGGGACTCAAGTCCATGAGCCTTTTCTTTGTCAAAAGATTCATTGTTCCAAAGGTCTGTCAAGTACCCCTGGGATGGGGATTTTTGGACAGCCAAAGTAATGGCCTTCCCTTTTTGCCGGCCTCCGGCATAGATGAGTTCTCCTTTTTTACGGGAAACAGGTACTTCTTCCCCTGTCACAAAGGAATAATCAATGTAGGCCTCACCTTCTAAAAGGATGCAATCCGCAGGGATGAGTTCGGAATCCCTGACCCTTATGATATCCCCCACATGCAATTTCATCAAGGGAATTACCTCTTCCTCTTCCCTGACTACACGGGTGACCGCAATCGGAAAATAGGATTTGTAGTCCCTATCAAAGGAAAGGGTATCATAAGTCTTTTGCTGATAGTATTTGCCAATCAGGAGGAAAAATAATAACCCCCCCAAAGTATCCATATAACCTTCATTGCCTAAAATAAAAATATCATAAAGGCTGTAACTGAAAAGGGTGACAATGCCTATAGCGATCGGCACATCCATATTCACCGCCTTATTTCGGATGGAAAGCCAAGCCGAACGGTAGTAATCGGTAGCGGAATAAAAAAACACCGGTAATGCCAGGAAAACATTGAGGTAGTTAAAGGTCTTTTTAAAACCTTCTCCCAATAATTCGGCCTCCGAGAAATACTCCGGCAGACTGAAGAGCATCATATTTCCAAAGCAAAACCCGGCTACCGCCAATTTCAGTATCAACTTTTTGTCGGTACTTTGGACTTGCTTCTTTTCGGTATCTGCCAAGTTGATCAATGGCTCATATCCGATTCTGGAAAGCAGTTTAACAAGTTCTTTCAGAGAAATTTTCTCTTGTAAGAATTTGACCTGCACCTTTTTCTTTATAAAATCAACCCTTCCGGATAATACTCCCTGATTAAGTTTGTGCAGGTTTTCAAGTAACCAGATGCAGGATGCACAATGAATCAGCGGAATGTTAAAAGTAATGTGGGTCTCGCCTCCATTTTGGAAGTCAACCAACTTCTTGATGACATCCACATCATCCAAGTAATCAAACTGGTTTTCTTTCGGCGACACCGCTTTCTGGCTGATTCCCGGATTATCCGCTATGTCATAATAATTGCAAAGGTTATTTTCACTTAATACCTCATAGACCAATTGACAGCCGGTACAGCAAAAATCCTTGTCATCGAAATGGAGGATTTCATCCTTACAATCCTCCCCACAATGGTAACAGGATGCAGTTTGCTTATTGGGCAATATATCAGAACGGTTTTGCATTTGACACAAGTTACTGAGCTTCAGAGGGAAAAAACATGACAGAAATCATATTTTAGAATGACTTAATACGACAGATAAAAGGACAGGCGGTCATACCACATCCCGCCACGGTAAAAGTGAAAAAGAACTTTTGCCAGATCTGCCTGGTAATATTTAGTTGTGACAAGGAGGGTACATTTATGCTTGACGGCATAAGACCAAAAATCCCCGATCCTGGTAAAATTGAATTTGATGAAAGAAGTCTCCGCAGTGGACTGGGCAAGCAACTGAACGATTTCCTGCTCTTCTCTTAACTTGGATTTGGGTATGAAGGAAGGAGAGATGATGGTGGCTTTGCAGTCTTTGATGTTGTTTTGAAACAACTCCACAAAATTCCTGATCAATCTGGCTGAGGGCGGTGTTCCGTCATAATGAAAAAGCAGACTTTCAGTTGACATTTCCTTGTCAAAAAGCAAAACCGGAATTTCACATGGCTCCTCTTCCAGTCCTGTTGGCTTTTCCAGTCCATGCAGCCATTCCAAAACCTCAGGAAGGTGGGCAGTGTACAAACTTGGTTCTTCCTGCGGATTGCACATGATTCCTTTTCCACCTTTGCTCAAATGAGCCGGAAATCCAGGAGGTAATTGCTTGCAATAATGCGGATGAATGATTTCTTCCGGCAATGCAAACTTGACCAAGTTTTCGACTTTTCCCTGCATAGCTTCAAATGTTTACTACAAAACTAATTCGGGGCTAATTTTTATGAGGTGACGTAGGGTGGGAGCAAACATGATATTTATCATGTTTTTTAAATATATTCGATAAAAAAAATTAATGGTTCATCTGTCTGAATTTCCCGGGTTTACAGTAAACCTCATTGATAATCATTGATTTTTCTGAATCCTTCACGCCCACAAGAAAATCAAAACTGAAAATTTATTTGGCCAACACCAAAGGATCCTGTTGCAAGAGGTAAACCAAACTTTTGTAGAGTTCCGGATGATACGCCTTGAATTGTTGCGGGATCTCAAAAAAAGACTCTAAGGAAACGGCAAAAAACTCATGGATGTTTTTTGAAGCTGATGGACGGAAAATTGAGTCCTCATTTCGCTTTATCTTAAGTATTTCATTTTTTGCCAACTTTTCATATTGCTGCCATGCACCTGAATTGAAAAAATTGCTTTCCTCGTTTTGGATCTGATTTTCCAATTTAAGGGCATGGGCCATCTCATGGATACCTAAATTAATCCCATTGTTGGGCACCAAAAACCCTTCCACAAAGCTTTTCCATGAAATCACAATAATGCCCAATCTGGGATTGACCTCCCCTTGATGATAGGTTTTGTTGATGGTAGAATAGTAATTGTCCGGATATAAAAGGATTTTTGAGAAGTTTTTTAGTTTGAGATTCCTGAATCCAAAAGTAACCATCACTGCAGTAGCCCCAACCAGCAGTTTCATTTCTCTGCTGATTTCCCTTAACTCACCTCTTGGGATAAATTTTTTAGAGGCTATAAAATAAGCCAGCCTGTCCTTAAATTCATCTTTATGCTTGGCATTCAGGTTTTGGAAATAAGGAAAAAAACGTTCCAACACCGCAACATCTTCTTTTTCAAGAGGCCTTATGCCAAAGAGTAGCCTGATCTCTTGAATAAGTCCTGGAAAGGATTTAAAAAGCTTAAACATTAAAAACATAGCAAGACAAGAAAAAAGGTGCCGCACGGTTGCGGCACCTTAAGGTTAATCGATGAATGAAAATTACTTGGCGTAATTCACCGCCCTCATTTCCCTGATCACGGTGATTTTGATCTGTCCAGGGTATTGCATTTCTTTCTCTATTTTTTGTGAAATATCAAAAGACAATTTGCTGGCAGTCTGATCATCTACATTGTCTGCATCTACCAGCACCCTCAACTCTCTACCGGCCTGCATGGCAAAGCATTTATTTACTCCATCAAAACTCAGGGCAAGGTCTTCCAGCTCTTTAAGACGCTTGATATAGCTGTCCATAATCTCCCTTCTGGCACCAGGTCTGGAGCCTGAAATGGCATCACAGGCCTGTATGATGGGCGAAATCATGGAAGTCATTTCAATTTCATCATGGTGGGCGCCAATAGCATTTACCACTTCAGGATGCTCTTTGTACTTTTTGGCAAGCTCCATACCCAAAATCGCATGCGGTAATTCCGCCTCTTCAGGCCATACCTTACCGATGTCATGAAGCAATCCCGCCCTTTTGGCCAATTTTGCATTCAGCCCTAACTCTGCCGCCATAGTAGCACAAAGTTTTGCAACTTCCCGGGAGTGCTGCAACAAATTCTGACCATAAGAAGACCTGAACCTCATCCTTCCTACCATTTTTATCAGTTCAGGATGAAGGCCGTGAATACCAAGATCAATACAGGTCCTCTCTCCGATTTCCACGATTTCCTCTTCAATATTCTTCTCGGTCTTTGCTACTACCTCTTCAATCCTGGCCGGGTGAATCCTTCCATCCTGCACCAGCCTATGAAGAGACAATCTAGCGATTTCCCTCCTCACCGGGTCAAAACCGGAAATGATAATCGCCTCGGGTGTATCGTCCACAATGATTTCCACTCCGGTAGCCGCCTCTAAAGCACGGATATTCCTTCCTTCCCTACCGATAATTTTCCCTTTGATATCATCCGACTCGATGTTGAAGACCGACACACAGTTCTCTATGGCATGCTCAGTAGCTGTCCTCTGTATGGTGTCCAATACGATCTTTTTTGCCTGCTTGGTGGCAGTAAGCTTGGCTTGGTCCAATATGTCTTTGATCTGCGAAGAAGCCTTGGTCGTAGCTTCATCTTTCAGCATTTCCACCAATTGTTCCTTGGCTTCTTCCTTGGTTAGACCGGCAATCTTTTCAAGATCTGATATACGCTGATTGGTTATTTTATCCAGTTCTTCTTTTTTCACCTGTACGGCATGAAGCTGGGCATTGAGGTTTTCTTTTTTACTGTCCAGCTCAGCCTCTTTTCTTTTGATAATTTCGATTTCCTTGGAAAGTGCCTGTTCCCTTTGTTTGATTTTGTTTTCGTTGGTAATGATGATGTTCTTCTTCTTGTTTACCTCCTCCTCAAACTCGGATTTCAATCTCAGGTACTTTTCCCTGGCTTCCAGTATCCTGTCTTTCTTCAATGCCTCAGCATTGATCTCTGCTTCACGGATGATGCTTTTGGCTTTCTCTTTGGCATCAGCCTCAATTTTTTTACTGTTATTTTTGATAAACAGGCTGGCTAAAAAGGCCCCTATTCCTAGGCCTATTACACCTGAAATAATAATGTACAATGAATCTCCCATAGGTATATGATATATATTTTACCTACCGGAAAAGAAAAACGCCCTGGAAATGAGTGATGGATTAATTATAAAAGTGAAATGAGCTGTTCATTGATCTGCATGACCTTAGAACGGACCAATTCGCTGTCTTCTGCGTTGATTTTATCCTGTTCCATGGACTCGATCATACAATCGAAGGCTACCATAGCCAATAAGTCCTGCTTGTCATCCAAACCAAACTCCTCTTTATATCTTTTGATTTTTTCATTAATCAATTTGCCTGCATGTCTGATTTTGGCTTCATCCTCAGTCTTCACCTTCATGGGATATTCCCTGTCGCCGATTTTTAACCTTATAGAAAGTGTTTCCATTTTATTCAGACAAGTAGGCGATGATATTATCGATTTCCTTTATATAATTATTGATCTTTTCCCTCAATTCGGCAGATTCTGCATCTTCCACCGGTAAGCTATCTACAAGTTTAGCTATTTTAATTTGATTTTTAAAATCCTCCAACATTCTCTCTTTTTCTTCCAGCTTGTTACGAAGCACAAATACTTCCTCTTTCAGGGCGTGATTGTCCTGTTCAAGTTGATTTAATTTTTTCTCCACTTGGGAGACAAGCTTTTCCAAATGTTGGAGTTCTTCGTGAATCATGGTTATTTTCTGATAAATGCCCCTACTTCGTTTTCAAAGCTTTGGATTAATCTGCCCATGGTCTTATCGATCACTTTGTCTGTCAAGGTCTGCTCAGTATCCTGCAGGTAAAAACTCAAAGCATAGGCCTTTTTCCCTGCTTCGATTTTGTCCCCCTGATACACATCAAATACCCCGATACGCTGCAATAGCTTTCCTCCAGCTTTGATGGCTACTTTTTTGATCTGATCAAATGATACCGACTTGTCAATTACCAATGACAGATCTCTTCTTACTTCCGGGAATTTGGAAATTTCCACGTACTTTTTCAAGCCTTTTGCCTTTTTCATCAGCAAATCCCAATCCAACTCAGCATAAAGCACTTCTTGCCTTACCTCTGCCAACTTGGTAATTTCTTCTTGAAGCAAACCAATTTGACCAAGTTCTTTGGTGCCCATGCTTAACTTCAAGGCATAATCAAATGGGGCTGAATGTACAATTTCCACATCTGGATTGTCGATCCCCAATTTTTCCAAAATCAGTTCGACCACGGCAAACAGATCCGGGAAGGACACCGCCTTGGAAACTTGCCTCCAGCTTTCTGCCCCGGTATCACCCGTCAAAAACAAAGCCAATCGTTTTCCTTCCTGATATCCTTCCTGAGTTTTGGAATAAACAGTCCCGAACTCGAACAATTTAAGGTCTTTTTGTCTTCGGTTGATATTGTAGGCCAAAACCTCCAATCCGGAAAACAAGAGGGTCTGGCGCATCACACCAAGATCTTCAGAAAGTTTATTGTAAATCTCCACGTTTTGCCCCGGATCCAAGTATCCGGATTTTTCGGTATAAACCGGCTTGGTCAGGGAATTGGTGATGATTTCATAGTAACCCAAAGAGGACAGCAATTCGCTCAACCTGTATTGGATTTTGTTGAAGTCCTTAATAGGATGCTCGGCCAGATAATCGGCCTTTAGATTTTCGGAAAGTTCCACATTGTCAAATCCGTAGATCCTCAAAATCTCCTCAATCACATCCGCCTCTCTCTCCACATCCACCCGGTAAGGCTTCACGGATACTTTCAGATGTGTTGCTGTTTCCTCCAAACATTGGATCTCAAGGTTTTCCAGTATTTCCTTGATCAGTTCTTTGGGCAGTTCTTTACCGATCAATCTCTTGATATTGGCAAAACTCACTTCAATCTCGCGATCCTTAACAGGATGGGGATAAACATCAATGATATCGGAAGAAATCTCCCCTCCTGCAATTTCCTGGATCAACATCGCCGCTCTTTTCAGAGCATATACCGGCATATTGGGATCTGTTCCCCTTTCAAAACGGAAAGAAGCATCGGTTTTAAGCCCATGAAACTGCGAACCCTTTCGGATTACATCGGGAGAGAAATAAGCTGATTCGAGGAAAATAGAAGTGGTTTCATCAGATACACCGGAGTCTTTTCCCCCGAAAATACCTGCTATACAAAGCCCGCCTTTTTCATCACAGATCATCAGTTCTTCCCCCGAAAGCTTTCGCTCTTTTTCATCCAAAGTGACAAAGGTTGTGTCTTTGGGAAGTTTTTTTACAAAGATTTTCCCTCCACTGATCTTGTCAGCATCAAAAGCATGTAAGGGCTGTCCCAAATCATGGAGAATAAAATTGGTAATATCGACGATATTGTTGATCGGCTCCAGATCCAAAGCCTTAAGGTAGTTTTGCAACCATTCCGGAGAAGGGCCGACTTTCACATTGGAAATGGTCAACCCCGCATATCTTGGGCAATCTGCGGCATCCTCCACAGTCACAGGAATTACCCTTGAATTATTGTCCGATTTGAACCCTTCCACAGATGGGATACAGATTTCCCTTTTTAAAAGTGCTTTCAGATCACGGGCCACACCCAAATGGGAAGCTGCATCGGCCCTGTTGGGCGTCAGACCGATTTCCAGTACATGATCTCGGACTACCTCAAAATATTCAGACGCCGGCGTACCATTAGGAAGATCCGTATCCAAAACCATGATACCGGCATGGCTTTCACCTATACCGATTTCATCCTCTGCACAGATCATTCCCTGGGACATTTCTCCACGGATTTTTGCTTTCTTGATTTCGAAAGGTTCACCTGAAATGGGATATAAGGTACAGCCTTCTTTGGCCACCACCACTTTCTGGCCTTTGGCTACATTGGGAGCTCCACATACGATCGGAACTACCTGGTCTCCAATATCCACTGTAGTGACGCTGAGTTTATCCGCATTGGGATGCCTTTCACAGGTCAGCACCTCTCCTATCACTACCCCATCCAAACCGCCTTGGATGGATTCAAAAATTTCGATGCCTTCGACCTCCAATCCACTCCCTGTCAAAAGGGCTGCTATCTCTTTGGGTGATTCTTCAAAATGGATAAAATCCTTTAATCTATTGACGGATATCTTCATGTATACTCTTCAGTTCAGAACAAGGCACAAATTTAAGAGAATTGCCTTAGCTAAGAAGTGGATGCCTGAAAAATGTAAAAAGCAAGAATTAAAATAAAAAATATCTAAAAAGTAGAAAGGTAAATAGATGAAATATAATTGAACCAGAAAAACAACTGCACTTAACTTTTAGTGATTCTTTATCACTAAAATAAAAGTAAAAACAAACAAGATATCCTAATGTTTTAAACTATAAATTAAATGTACCATTCTTAATATCTGAAAATCTTTTATCTCGATAAAATTCCAAACGGTAATTCATTTTTTAAAATGTATTCTCCACTAAATATTAACCCATTGTTCTAGTTGAAACTATGTATAAATAATATGTGCATCAGCTTGATTTTTAATAAATTAAGGTTGCTTACAAGAACCTACTAAAACAAGCCCATGCACGATATTAAGTCTAATTCCGACAAAGTTTTCTAAACTATCAAATCTCTCAATTTATCTGTTTTTGACATTTCCGGCAATCTTTCCAGACCAGGACCAATGCCTGAATTCTCTGATTTAGAAGTAATTGCGTTAAGCCTGACTGCTGAATACATGTCTTGTGACAGTGAAAACTGGCTTTTCAATAAGATCAGGTCTGATTATTCAACTTCTTTTCCAAACATCATTGACAGATCAAGGTACAACAGAAGGAAAAAGGCCCTTTTCGGAGTTATTGATCTTGTCAGGAGAAGGCTTTCAGAACGGTTTCTGGAATTCGAGGATTACTTTATCATTGACTCAATGCCCTTGGAAGTATGTAAACTCTCGAGAGAAAAACGTTCCAAAATCTGTTCAGAAGCCTATGAGACATCTCCTGAAAAAGGTTACTGTGCCTCCCAGAAAATGTACTTTTTTGGCTATAAGATACAGGGAGTATGCTCAGTGAACGGTGTTTTCCAGTCTATCGAGCTCACCAAAGCCAATGTCTATGATCCGACATTCCTTCAGGAAATTAACTCCCAACTATCTGATTGTGTGCTCATTGGTAACAAAGGCTATTTGTCTTCATCTATTCAGCTTGAACTTTTCCATACAGCAGATATTAGGCTTGAGACTCCCATTAGGTCAAACCAAAAGAACCATTTCAAACAGCCTTGGATATTCAGGAAGGCAAGGAAAAGATTGGAAACTCTTTATTCACAGCTATGTGACCAGTTCTTGATCAGAAGGAATTATGCCAAAACATTCAATGGATTCAGAAAAAGAATTCTTGTCAAAATAACAGCACTTACCCTCATACAGTTTATCGATAAATTTGAATTCAACCGACCAATAAATAACTTAAAGGTTGCAATTATTTAATTAGCACAACGGATAAATATTATTTATTTTTTCTTTAAGAAAAGCTCAAGGAAGAAAATTAATTACAAAATCAACTAAAACTGCTTGCATTTTAAATTTTATTCTGTAAATTTATTTCATAATTTAAATATTCATATTATGAAAGGCTTTTACCTTATAAAGTTACAACTTAACCTTTTAAAGGTATTTTTTATGATTAACTTTTGTATGGTTTTTATTTTTACTTCATTTGCTCAAAACGGTGTTATTATTAGTGGCCCGACTGAAGTTTGCCCCAACAATACCTCACCTATTCCCGGTGGTCCAAGTGGACACCATTACAGTGCTGAATTTCGACAGTTTGGGTCTGTGGTTAATTGTAGTTGGTGGCAATGGTGGGTTATTGATGATGGATTTGTTATAGCGGGAGGCCAAGGAAATAATTTTAATTATAATTTCTTAGATGTTGGTCAATACACAGTCCAATTTACCGCAAGTGGTTGTGGCCTAAATGGTCCAACTAATTTTACAAAAACTATTAACATCAACGTTTCAGTTAAAATGCCAAATCCAATAACAGGCCCAAATTTAATTTGCAGCCCTGGCCAAACTTTGTCATTTGAAAGCTATCCTGGACTTGACATGAGTGACCCAGCTTGTGTTTACCATTATGAGTACTATTGGACTGCGCCAGCCGGTTGGAGCATTAATGGAGGTGGAGATACATTTTTTGGACATGGTAATACAGCAGAAATTACTCCTCCGGCAAATACTCCAAACGGCACCTATAATATTTCAATCCAAGCAACTATACCCAAACCCCAAAGTACAGCACCTCCTCCTAATAATTCATTTCTTAGTGAGCCAAGAAACTATAGTATAACAATTGGCCCGTTTAATTCCTCGGTAGTTCAGGTACAAGGTGCAGTTCAGATATGTAATGGCAATGCTTATACTTACACAGCTAACGTTCCACAGGGACACCAAAATAATTATTCATACAGTTGGGCTTATCCTTCGGGATGGATAGTTCAAAACACCTCCCAGAATACGATTCGACTTTTTGTTCCATCAAATAACAATTCTTATGGCCCTGTACGGGTATCAGTAAATAATGGGTGTGGTCCTTCCCAATTGACAGGAATCACAACTTTCCCTGGTATGAACTGCAACTTTATGATGGCGGAGAATTTCAAAATATATCCCAATCCTTCGGATGGAGAATTAAATGTGGAATATGACTGGTCTAATGTAATTAAATCAGACATTGAATTCAAGGATTTAAAAGCTGAAAATTTACCTGAGTTTTTAATAGAAATTTTTGACATAGACCAAAAAATAGTAAAAGAAGAAATTTCCAAATCAGGAAAAATCCGAATGGAAACATATAATTTTAAATCAGGCACCTATTTTCTTCATATTCACTTTGGCAATGAAATTTTAAGAAAACAGATCAAGATAAAGTAACTGCATGATTTCTACAACTAATTATAGCTTAATCTAGTATGAAAATTTTAAAAAATATCTCGTCGCTTTTTATTTTGTTTGTAATTTCCGGTTTTTCAAACCATGTAGCTGCCCAGGAAGAGGCTGAAGTTTTTACAGCCAAGAATGTAGTTTATGCGGAACTATTGGGAAATGCAGGTTTATATGCTGTGAATTATGGCAGGATTTTTTATCAAAAAGACAAGTTAAAACTAATGGGAGGCTTAGGTTTTTCAATGATACCCCTGAAAGGTTTTGAACCCTTTTACCCTAATTTCTGGTCACCTGTGATCCCTGTCGAATTCTCGGCTTTCTGGGGAAAGTCACGGCATCATTTGGAATTAGGGATAGGTAGTTATGTTTTTCAGAATCGTAAATATTGGTTTGATCCAGAATTTCCTCCGACATATATACGGGAAATAGTACATTGGGACACATCTGTAACTATGAGGATCGGCTATAGGTATCAAAAACCTGAAGGAGGATTTTTTTTCAGGGCAGGATATACTCCCAGGGTTGATTTTACGAGCTTCGAATTTGCACAAGAAACAGTTCAATTTGTTCCATTCAGTGTAGGGATCAGCTTTGGAAAAAGTTTTTGAGGGATAAGATCTTTGTGAATTAATTCTACTTACCCGCGTTCCTAAATTCCTTGGTGTGTACCAGTTGGCTCTCATGACCTGAAAAATTTAAAAAGCAAAAATTAAAATAAAAACAAACAAGATAACCTAATGTTTTAAACTATAAATTAAATGTGCCATTCTTAATGTCTTAAAATCTTTTATCTCGATAAAATTCCAAACGGTAATTCATTTTTTAAAATGTATTCACCACTAAATATTATTTTTTCTTTAAGAAAAGCGTATCGATGAAAATTAACTCCAAAATCAACTAAAAGTACTTGCATTTTAAATTTTTATTCTTTATACTTGTTTAAAATTCAAATATACATATTATGAAAGGGTTCAACCTTATAAAGTTATATCTTAACCTTTTAAAGGTATTTTTTATGATTAACTTTTGTATGGTTTTTATTTTTACTTCATTTGCTCAAAACGGTGTTATTATTAGTGGTCCGACTGAAGTTTGCCCCAACAATACCTCACCTATTCCCGGTGGTCCAAGTGGACACCATTACAGTGCTGAATTTCGACAGTTTGGGTCTGTGGTTAATTGTTTTATGTGGCAATGGTGGGTTATAGATGATGGATTTGCTATTGCTGGTGGTAATGGTAATAGTTTTAATTATAATTTCTTAGATGTTGGCCAATACACAGTACAATTCACTGGTTCAGGCTGTAGTATATTTGGAACTGTTACTGGAACAATTAATGTTAATTCTTCAGTTAAAATGCCAAATCCAATAACAGGCCCAAATTTAATTTGCAGCCCTGGCCAAACTTTGTCATTTGAAAGCTATCCTGGACTTGACATGAGTGACCCAGCTTGTGTTTACCATTATGAGTACTATTGGACTGCGCCAGCCGGTTGGAGCATTAACGGAGGTGGAGATACATTTTTTGGACATGGTAATACGGCAGAAATTACTCCTCCGGCAAATACTCCAAACGGCACCTATAACATTTCAATCCAAGCAACTATACCCAAACCCCAAAGTACAGCACCTCCTCCTAATAATTCATTTCTTAGTGACCCAAGAAACTATAGTATCACAATTGGCCCGTTTAATTCCTCGGTAGTTCAGGTACAAGGTGCAGTTCAGATATGTAATGGTAATGCTTATACTTACACAGCTAACGTTCCACAGGGACACCAAAGTAATTATTCATACAGTTGGACTTATCCTTCGGGGTGGATAGTTCAAAACACCTCCCAGAATACGATTCGACTTTTTGTTCCATCAAATAACAATTCTTACGGTCCTGTACGGGTATCAGTAAATAACGGGTGTGGTCCTTCCCAATTGACAGGAATCACAACTTTCCCTGGTATGAACTGCAACTTTATGATGGCGGAGAATTTCAAAATATATCCCAATCCTTCGGATGGAGAATTAAATGTGGAATATGACTGGTCTGATGTAATTAAATCAGACATTGAATTCAAGGATTTAAAAGCTGAAAATTTACCTGAGTTTTTAATAGAAATTTTTGACATAGACCAAAAAATAGTAAAAGAAGAAATTTCCAAATCAGGAAAAATCCGAATGGAAACATATAATTTTAAACCAGGCACCTATTTTCTTCATATTCACTTTGGCAATGAAATTTTAAGAAAACAGATTAAAATAAACTAACCTATAGATTTCTATTAGTCATAAAACCATTTCTATCATGAGAATCTCAAATAAAATCTCGCTACTGTTAATTCTACTTTTTACATGTGGTGTCATAAACCAAGTATCAGCACAGGAAAAGGCTGATGTAATTACAGCCAAGAATTCAATTTATGCGGAACTTGGTGGAAACGGATTTTTATACAGCATCAATTATAGCCGCATTTTTAATCAAAAAGGTGCATATAAATTTTCGGGAAGTGCAGGTTTCTCGTATGTCAAACAAGTTACTACTACACACTGGACGCCTCTCATTCCAATCGAAGCTAGCGTTCTTTTGGGAAAAACAAGCCACCATCTTGAACTAGGAACAGGCACTTCCTTGTTCACTGCACAAAGCATAAGCCTTGATAATGAAACTAATACCCTTCAGGAAAATGTTTCTTTTAATTCATTAATCTTCTTCAGGCTTGGATATCGGTACCAAAAACCGGAAGGAGGATTCTTTTTCCGCATTGGTTATACACCAGGTTTCAATCTTAATTTGGATGTAAGCCCTCCACCTGTTTTCTTTCCTCTTTGGGGTGGGATCAGTTTGGGTAAAAGTTTTTGAAGGGAAATTGACTGGACTTCGGACTACCTTGAGCATCACGTCCTGATTTTTCTTGACACTTTTTGTTCTTTTCCCAAAATAATTCAACCCCTTTAGGGTTGGGATGATCAAAAATTAACATCACCTTCAACCACCTGGTTTACCTGGGGCTATTACACTAATGGGATTAAATCCCTTTCGGGGTTTCAATCTCAACATCTTAGAAAATTAACTTAATGTCACCAATTAAATCTCAATTGTTCCCAAATCCCAATTCGAAATCCAAAATTACTTGGTACATGGTACTTAGTACTTCGTACTGTTGATTCTTGTCTCTTGCTTCTTGCTTCTTTATTCTTGTCTTTAAAGTCTCTCTTCTCGTCTCTCGTCTCTCGCTTCTCCCCTCAATCCTTCTTATAATCCTTCTCCCCTGCCCTTATGGGGATCTCCAAAATATTTTCTCTGGGAGGCAATGGACAAGCGTAATCGGGATTATAGGCACAATAGGGGTTATAGGCCATATTAAAGTCAATGGTAATGCTGTTTTTGCCATCCTGCCGCAGATTGATATACCTTCCACCTCCATAGGTCTCCTCTCCGCTGGTGTCATCAGCAAAGGCCAGGAAAAAATTCCTTTTATCGGATTCTTTGGCTGCCTGCAATAACAATAGCCGCAGGGGTTGACCATTTAACTGAAATTCGGCATAAGAGTGCTTGAGGTATTTTTCAACAGTACCATCCGTCATAGGAATTTCGAGCATCCTCCTGTCTTCTGCAGGAACCATCTTGGCCCTCACCCTGTAAGACATATCAATGGGATAAAAACTCAAAGAAGTCAGCTCACTTTTTTGATGGTCCTCTAAGGGGGAATCCAGGTTGAACTTCAGAAACCTAAACTGCCTTTCCCGCTCTTTTTGAATGTTTTCTACATAAATCTCTTCATCGGTGGACCTGGTCAAAGTGTACCAGAATGCCAGCCCCACCACTACGAAAATACCAATAATTAAAATATTTCTTTTTTGCATGACTATATCAAACCTTCATCTGAAAAGCTAAAATAGGCAACATCTGTGAAAATGATATGATCCAAGACGGACACATCCAAATTTTCACCTGCATCTTTCAACTTCTTGGTCAAACGACGGTCCTGCTCGGAAGGTTTAAGGTTACCGGAAGGATGGTTGTGCACCAAAATAATGGCGTTGGCAAGGGCATCCAGCGCATGCTTGAAAATGATCTTGGGATCTGCTACCGTACCACTGGTTCCTCCCCTGCTGATCAGCTGCTTTTTGATCACCTGGTTGTTTCTGTTAAGCAATATGATATAAAAATGCTCGATCGGTTCATCCATCAGATCGGGCTTCATCAATTGATACACATCGGCAGAAGAGCCGATTTTGAATCTTTTGGGCAAATCATTGATCAATTTCCTTCTTCTTCCCAACTCAAGTGCAGAGACTATGGTGATCGCTTTGGCCTCTCCAATTCCCTTGAATTTCATCAAGTCAGACACTCCCATTTTTGCAAGTTGCGAAAGGTCATGGTTGACCGAAGTCAAAATATGCTTGCCCAGATCGACTGCACTGAGGGATTTTGTCCCAGATCCCAGTAAGATGGCCAAAAGTTCCGCATCCGAAAGGGCTGACTTCCCCTTGAGCAGAAGCTTTTCTCTGGGCCGGTCTTCTTCGGCAAGCTGAGAAATTTTGATAGAAAGATAATCTTCCATAAAAGTCGGCGTTAAAAAGCTACATGATCCATTGAAAAGCCTGATTATATGGACATATCAGGTCAGACCTAAAAATACCAGATGTCCAAAAACAAAAAAAGTCCTGACCACACGGTCAGGACTACTTAATCGGATAATATTCAAATTAAGCCAAAGAATTAACCAATTTGGTCAATTTTGACTTCTTGTTGGCTGCATTGTTTTTATGAATGATATTCTTCTTCGCAAGCTTATCAATCATAGATGTAACAGTTTTCAACAACTCCTGAGCTTCCGCCTTGTCAGTGATACTCTTCAATCTTTTGATGAAGGTCCTCGTTGTCTTGTGCTGATATCTGTTTCTCAAACGCTTGGCTTCGTTTGCACGGATTCTTTTAAGTGCCGATTTGTGATTTGCCATATCTTATATACTTAAATTCTTTGATTTACGCCCCAATTCTAAACGGAGTGCAAATGTAATACTTTAATTTTGAAACACAAAAGGATTTTCAGACAAAACCTCGTTTAGCCCGGAAATCTTCATAATTTTTTGATTACCGCCGTAAGCGCACAAAGGTAAGATAATTTTGTTTTAAAATTAGAAGCACGCTTATTATTTTTAATGTATGAAAAACTTTTTGTCCATTATTCTGTTGTGCTTTTTTATTCCGGCAGAAACCAAAGGATGGGGATTTTTTGCCCACAGGAAAATCAACAGGCAGGCAGTGTACTCCCTGCCCCCGGAAATGATCGGCTTTTTTAAGCAGCACATCGGTTACATCACTGAAAATGCCGTTAACCCTGACAGGCGGCGCTATGCAGTATTGGGAGAAGCCGAAAAACATTACATAGATGCAGATGCTTACGGCGACAGTGCGGTTTTTAAACTTCCCAGGTATTGGCATCAGGCATTGGAAATTTTCCCGGAAGAAGAACTGCGCAGCAAAGGCATTGGACCATGGAATGTGTACCTCACCCAACTTTCCTTGACAGAAGCATTCAAAAGAAAAGACATCAATTCCATTCTTCGGCTTTCCGCAGATCTTGGCCACTATATAGGTGACATGAATGTTCCCCTACATACTACCAAAAATTACAATGGACAACTGACCAATCAATATGGCATCCATGGTTTTTGGGAAAGTAGGATACCAGAACTGTTGGCCGAAGAATACGACTTCTTCGTAGGGAAAGCGGATTATCTGGAAAGGCCTCAGTATGCCATTTGGGATGCGGTAACACAAGCGCATATGGCACTGGATTCTGTATTACATTTTGAGAGGCTATTGAGCAGCCGCTTTACTGAGGATAAAAAATACAGTTATGAGGAAAGGGGAGGTATCAATACACAGGTCTATTCGAAAGAATTCACCAAAGCCTATCATGAGATGCTGGATGGCCAAGTAGAAAGACAGATGAAAAGGGCCATTAAAATGGTCGCCGACTTCTGGTACACCGCTTGGATCAATGCCGGACAACCTGACCTTAATGCACTGGTCAATATTCAGACGGAACTGCCCGAGGAAAAATTCGATTATTCCAAACCATTGGATGTACGGGAACACGATGACCTGGCAGACGGGCAATCCTCCTCTTCATTGAGAAAGGCATTTCTAACCGCCATTTGGAGACCCGGATTATAAATTAGGCCAAGACGCTTTCTGATGACCTTAGATAAGCCCGGATGGCAGCTCCTAATTTTTCAAAAGTGTTTCTGAAAATGGATTCGTCTTCCTCCAGCAGCGTCACCCTGAAACCCCTCAAATCAGAACAGAAAGAAGAAATCGGCACAACACAAATATGGGCAGATGCCAATAAATAATACACGAACCTCTTGTCCAAGGGCATAGCCGGATCCTGCTGCAGCCAGCCTTCCATTAATGACTTCACCTTAAGATCGGACAATGGAAGACTTTGGTCAGGCTTTAGGTAATCAGGATCAAACACGATGGTATTGTAGAATGCCCCCTTGGTCGGATTGAATTTAATACCTGGCACATCCCCCAAAATCTCCTCCATAATCCTGCTCCTTCGTCCTATTTTCTCGTTCTCGGCATTCCTGTAATCAAAATACTGTGGATGGCTCATGATTCTGGGAATAGAGAGCTGGGGAAGAATGGTAGAGCACACTTCGATCATCTTGGCATTTTCCAAAGTCTGCACCAGCTTGCTGAATTCCTTGGAAGCATTCCTGTTGTAAAACTCCATCCAGCCACACCTTGCTCCTGGCCAAGGAAATTCCTTGGAAATTCCCTTCAAAGATATGGCAGGAAGATCCCCGATAACCTCAGCTAAAGCCACAGCTTTTACGCCATTGTAAGTGATATTCTGGTAAATTTCATCTGCTATCAACAACAGATTGAATTCCCTCGCAATCTTGACAAAACCCTCCAACACTTCTTTTGGATAGACCATTCCCGTTGGGTTATCGGGATTGATGATCAAAATCCCTACAACGGAAGGATTGTATTTGACCTTATTATACAGGTCCTCCATATCCGGCAGCCATTGATTGTCCGGATCCAAATTGTAGGTAATAGGTGCAGTATTGGCATGAGCAGCCTCTGCCGAACTGTGTGTACTATAGGCGGGAGAAGGTCCTATGATCCTGGCAGTAGGAATCAAAAACTGGTATAACTTGGCAATGGCATCTCCCAAACCGTTGAAAAACAACACATCCTCCTCCGTAATCTGAGCCCCTCCTTTGCGGTTGTTCAATTCAGCCAAAAACTTCCGGGTTTCCAAAACCCCTTTGGAGTCAGCATACCCATAACTTTTATCTTGCGTAACAAGATCGGAAACTATGGCCTTCATCCACTGTGGCACCTTGTTGTTTTTCTGGATGGGGTCACCGATATTCTCCCAGGTAATCCGGTATCCCAATGCTTCTATTTGACGGGCTTTTTTGACTATGCCACGGATTTCATAATTCAATTCTTCCGCTCCGGGTCTCAACAACAGGTTTCTCATAGTGCTTGCATGGATATGACTTAACAAATAAACAAAAAAGCATGCGTATGATTGAAATTTTTGCCGGTAAGTTTGACCAACAAAAATATTATTTTTCCACCTATATGAATTGAGGCCATTTTTTACAAAGCCCGCCTTCCAAGTGTGGGTTTAATCTTTAAATTTACGATAAGTTTGCAAGTAAAAAATTTACCCCAATTAACCCTCAAGTCATGTCAGCGCATAATGTAACCGAGCAGGCAAAGGATTATTTGATTGAACTGCTCAGCCACCAGGCTGAATCCGATTCCATGAATTGGTTGAAAAGCCAATGCAAAGAAATCAATAATAGCGCTAAAGCCATGAAGCTTTTCCTCGCTTTTGGTAAGGCCTCAAAATATTTTGATAAATCGACTTTAAGGTTAAACCATGCGCAGGCAAAGGAAGCTGAAAAGATTAGAAAGGGTTTTACTCCTTCCGCCTGGGACAAATTGCAGACCGCAAGAACGGTTTTGATTTTGTCTTTTCCACAGCAGGATGAAGGGCTCTGGTTCAAAACCATGAACCAATTGTTTGAAACCGGAGACATGCAGGAACTCAAAAGCCTTTATGCTGCCCTGCCTATCTATCCCTTTCAGGACAAATTGACCGACAGGGCCATTGAGGGACTGAGGACCAATATGACATTGGTGTTTGATGCGGTTGCACTGGACAATCCCTATCCATCCGAATATTTCGATGAAAGAGCATGGAATCAGATGTTGCTTAAGGCCGTATTTATGCAAAGGCCTCTATTTTTGATCCAAAATGCGGACCAACGTAGCAATGAAAACCTGGCCAGCATCCTGATTGATTTTGCCCATGAAAAATGGGCAGCAGGCCGTAATGTGATGCCGGAATTATGGAGATATGTAGCCCCTTTTCTCGATGATTCAAGACTTAAGGATATCGAAAAAGTATTGAACAGTGCCGATATGCTTGAAAAACAGGCTGCATTGTTGGCATGTCATCAATCTTCCTTCCCAAAAGCAAAAGCATATCTCTCAAAGTACCCTGCAATCCAAAAGGATATCGAGGCAGGAATTATCAACTGGGAATCTATTGGGAAAAGCTTTGCGGAAACCCTGATCAAAAATTAAAATACTCAAACCTAAGGGCGCTGAATCAATGCCTTATTATAAAACAATAAACCTTGAAAACAATGGAAATGTACATAGATCCTCACCTTCATGCAGTATCCCGCACCACGGATGATTATGAAGCCATGAGAAAAGCGGGAGTAGTGGCGATTATTGAACCTGCTTTTTGGTTGGGCCAACCCAGGACAGAAGTAGGCAGTTTCAAAGATTATTTCAGCACCTTGGTAGGCTGGGAGCGATTCCGGGCCAAACAGTTTGGCATCGTCCATTATTGTACCATTGGATTGAATTCCAAAGAAGCCAACAATGAGGCGCTCGCGGAAGAAGTCATGGAATTGTTGCCTTTGTATGCCACCAAAGAAGGAGTAGTGGCCATAGGTGAAATCGGATATGACGACCAAACTGCCGCAGAAGACAAGTATTACAGGCTCCAGTTGGAGTTGGCCAAAGAGGTAGAATTGCCGGTACTTATCCATACCCCGCACAGGGACAAGAAAAAAGGCACCACAAGAAGTATGGATGTAAGCGAGGAGCATGGACTGCCTCCGCATATGGTCATCGTGGACCATAACAATGAGGAAACCGTCAAAGAAGTGTTGGACAGGGGCTATTGGGCTGCATTTACCATCTATCCCCACACCAAAATGGGCAGTAATAGGATGGTGGAGATTGTAAAAAAATATGGACCTGAGCGGATTATCGTAGATTCCGCAGCCGACTGGGGCATCAGTGACCCTCTTGCAGTTCCAAAAACAGCAGCCTTAATGCGCAAGCATGGTATCCCGGAAGAACATATAAGAATGACCTGCTACCAAAATGCACTGACCGCCTACTCCCAAAGCGGACAGATGGATGAATCGGATTGGCTGAATCCCGAACCGATTGACCAACGGCTAAAACATGCGGGCAATTCCGTATTGCGGGGAGGTCAGACGCCAAGGGTAGAAGGACCTTCAGATTATGTCGAAAACTGATCTATGGCAAACTCGAAGCTTAAAGCCTACCTTCAACTAACGAGACCTGCCAACATCATCACAGCCGTTGCTGATATTTGGGCTGGTTTTGCTGTTTCCGGTGCTGCTACACTTATACTTTCCCAATATGCCGGAAACGGTAACCTTTATGCCCTCCCCTTAATTTGGTTATCCCTCTCCACCATAGGTTTATATGGAGGTGGCGTGGCCTTCAATGATGTCTTTGACGCCCAACTGGATGCTATAGAGCGGCCGGAACGGCCCATCCCAAGCGGGAAAGTAAAAAAAAGCCATGCGGCATGGATGGCAGCCTCGCTGATTGCATTAGGGGTTTTGGCAGCTTTTCAAGTCAATATTTGGAGCGGCTTGATTGCCCTTTCGGTAGGCTTACTGGCTGTGCTTTATGACGCCTGGGGAAAACATCAGGCTATTTTTGGCCCTATCAATATGGGCCTTTGCCGGGCCGGCAATTTGCTCTTGGGCGTTTCTGTTATTCCCGAACTTTTGCCTGATTTCTGGGCATTGGGTCTGATTCCTTTGGCTTATGTTTCCGCCATCACCATGATCAGCAGAGGTGAAGTACATGGTAAAAACAAGAATGCCCTGATCGGTGGCCTTGGTATCTATATCACCATTATTGCCGTACTTCTATTCATCGCCTTTTTGGAAGGTAATGCAGGATGGAAGGTCATCCCTTTTGTAGGTTTGTTTGCCTATATGATTCTTCCTCCACTGGTCAAAGCTTTGCGCTTGCAGCAGCCCCAACTGATCGGAAAGTCCGTGAAAGCCGCTGTTATCTCTTTGATTATCCTCAATGCTTCCCTTGCTGCCAGCTTCTCCGGCTGGTGGGTGGGATTATGCATTTTGATCCTACTTCCTATTTCATTAAGATTGGCAAAAATATTTGCCGTAACTTGATGCCCCAACGCCCCGATTAAAATGACACATACAGTTCTTCAACAGGCCTTTTCAGTCCATTTCCAGTACAAGGTATGCTTTACCCATGGCCTGTTTGATCCAAAGAATAGCCTTTTGGCAGATCATCTCAGGTCAGAAAGTCCTGCCAGGATTTTTGTAGTCTTGGATCAGGGACTTACTGAAGCTCACCCTGACCTGATTTCTAAGTTGGAGGAATATTTTGATACCTACAAAAAGGATGTTTTACTTTGCGCAGCCCCGATGATAGTACCTGGGGGAGAAGCCTCCAAAAACGATGAAGACCTTGTCAGACAAATCGTAGAAGCTACACACCTGTACGGCATAGACCGGCATTCTTACATCATGGTAATAGGGGGCGGGGCGGTATTGGACATGGTGGGTTTTGCCGCTGCCATTTCCCATCGCGGTGTGAGACATATCAGAATCCCCACCACCGTTCTGTCACAGAATGACTCAGGAGTGGGCGTCAAAAACAGCATCAACTATTTCGGGAAGAAAAATTATATAGGCACCTTCGCCACTCCTTATTTGGTCATCAATGATTTTGATTTCTTAAAAACTCTGGATGATAGGGACTGGAGATCGGGTTTGGCGGAAGCCATTAAAGTTGCCCTGATCAAGGATGCGGATTTTTTCCAATGGTTGGAAAAACATGCCCTCGGTCTGGCCCAAAGAGCCATGGAACCTATGAAGGATTCTATTATCCGTTGTGCAAAGATGCATTTAGACCATATTGCCGGAAAAGATCCTTTTGAAATGGGTTCATCCAGGCCTTTGGACTTCGGCCACTGGGCTGCACATAAGCTGGAAAACCTGACCAACTTTGACTTAAGGCATGGCGAAGCGGTGGCTATAGGCATCGCTTTGGACAGTACCTACTCCTTTTTGAAAGGATGGATAGGGGAAGCCGATATAGAAAGAATATTGAAACTGATCACTGACTTGGGCTTCGATTTATTTGTGCCGGAGCTGACAGGAGACAACCTGATCAAAGGACTGGAAGAATTCAGGGAACACCTGGGCGGAAGATTGACCATCATGTTGCTCAAAGCCGTAGGAAAAGGGGAAGAAGTCCATGAAATGGACACTAACTTGATCCGAAAGGCCATCGCTTACCTTGAATCTAAGCATAAGATCACCAACCTGAACTGAGAGGCATGCTGATACAAGGACATCATCTGAGTTATTGCACCAATATCCATCCGGGAGAAACTTGGGAGGACATATTCCAAAGCCTGAAGGATTACATCCCAAAAGTCAAAGACAAATTGGGGGTAAAAGGTCCTTTCGGTATTGGGCTCAGGCTTTCCAATCAAGCCAGTGAAACATTAATTTCTCCTGATAAGCTAAAGGAATTTAAAGACTGGTTAGCCGTTCAGAATTGCTATGTTTTTACTATGAACGGATTTCCTTATGGAGATTTCCATCATGCCATAGTCAAAGACAAAGTACATGTGCCCGATTGGTCCACGACAGCCCGCAAAGATTATACAATCAGGCTTTTTCATATCCTGGAAGCTTTAACACCCACTGGGCATGAGGGAAGTATTTCCACTTCCCCCATTTCTTACCGGCATTGGTTTGAATTGGAATCGGAAAGGGATAAAGTGTTACAGACAGCTTGTGAACATTTAGCGGAAGTCACTGCAGAATTGCATCAAATCGAGCAAAAAACCCAGAAAACGCTTCACTTGGATATTGAACCCGAACCTGATGGTTTTTTGGAAAATACGGAGGAAGTCCTATGGTTTTTCAGGGATTGGTTGCTTCCAAAAGGAGGTGCATGGCTGGTGGAGAAACTGGGAATTTCCTCTGGTGCTGCAGCGCAGCTGCTGAAACACCATATCAGAATTTGCTATGATGTTTGCCATTTTGCCATTGTCTATGAAAAGGCACAGGACACCTTCCGCAAATTTCAGGAAGAAGGCATCAAAATTGGCAAAATTCAGATCTCGGCAGCCTTGAAAGTGGATATACCTAAGGATAAAAATGAAAGGCAAATCCTTCAATCCAACCTCCAACCATTGGCAGAATCCACTTACCTGCATCAGGTCATTGGAAGATATGATTCGGGCAACCTCCAATCTTACCCAGACCTTCCGGAAGCGATTGCTATTCTAGAAGAAACAGAAATGGAGGAAATGAGGATACACTTTCATGTGCCTGTTTTCTTAGCACATTACGGGAATTTTTCCTCCACCCAGGCAGACATTATCTCTGTACTGCAAGAAATCAAAAAAAATCCTGTCTGCAGCCATTTGGAAGTGGAAACTTACACCTGGGATGTATTGGATAAAGACCTTAGACAAGAACTCTCCACTTCTATCAGCAGAGAAATGGATTGGGTCATCAAAACTTTGGAAAAATGAAAAAAACAGCGGTCATCAATATTGTCGCTTTATCCTCCAGATTGATCGGAGAACATACTCCTTTTCTTAAAAAATGGATAGAAAAGCGGCAAAAGCGTTTTATTCAACCCGTATTACCGGCTGTGACCTGCTCTTCCCAATCGGTCTATCTAACAGGAAAATGGCCGGAAGAAAATGGAATTGTGGGCAACGGCTGGTACTTCAGGGATGAATGTGAAATCAAATTCTGGAGACAGTCCAACCGCTTGGTTCAGGCTCCCAAAATCTGGGACAAACTTAAAATTCAGGATCCGAATTTCACCTGTGCCAACATGTTCTGGTGGTACAATATGTATTCTACGGTGGATTATGCGGTGACACCGAGACCCCTTTACCCTGCGGATGGAAGAAAATTACCGGACATCCACAGCCAACCCATGGACTTAAGGGACAGGTTGCAGCAGGAACTGGGACAGTTTCCACTTTTCTCTTTTTGGGGACCCAATGCCAATATCGAATCCACCCAATGGATTGCGGAAGCTTCCAAAAAAGTCGACCAATGGTTCAACCCAACCTTAAACCTGATTTATTTACCCCATCTGGATTATGGTCTGCAGCGATACGGCCTGGACTTTAAAAAAATAAAGAAGGACCTCAGGGAAATAGACAGGGTGGCCGCGGATCTGATTACTTATTTTGAAAAGCAGGGAACTGAAGTGCTGCTGCTTTCTGAGTATGGCATCACTACTGTAAACAATCCTATCCATATCAACAGGATTTTGAGAAAAGAAGGCTGCATTGTAGTTAAAAATGAGCTGGGAAGAGAGACCTTGGATGCCGGTACCTGCAAGGCATTTGCAGTGGCAGACCATCAATTGGCCCATATCTATGTCAAAGACGAAGCAGACATTCCTGCTATCAAAAGCATGCTGGAAAGGGTGCCCGGAATTGAGAAAGTGCTTGATAAAGAAGGAAAACAGAAATATCACTTGGATCATCCAAGGGCCGGAGAACTGATTGCCGTAGCAGACAAAGACTCCTGGTTTACCTATTACTTCTGGCTGGATGATAACAAGGCACCGGATTATGCCCGAACGGTGGATATCCACCGCAAGCCAGGCTATGACCCTGTAGAAACTTTAGCCGATCCGGAAATCAAATTCCTAAAGGGCAAAATAGGGATGAAGCTTTTGAAAAAGAAACTTGGTTTCAGGTATTTGATGGATGTGATATCTTTGGATGCTACCCTGGTCAAAGGTTCCCATGGCCGGATTCCGGAAGACCCAATGGATTGGCCGATTTTTGTAGGGTCCGATGCCAGTGAGCAAAATTCTGGGGAAATAGCGCCTACCGAGGTATTTGATCAAATTTATAAAACGGTGATGGGTTAATAGGCTGAATTACTTTTCAGCCTTTTTCTTCATTTTCATAGCGCGGACAAAAAACAGCACTGCCCCTAGCAATAGCACCAAACCTGATATCCAAGAAGGTAGATAGACCACCTGGAAAATAAATTGGTTGAGAATTATTAAGGGAAGAAGGATAAAGAAGAAAAAATTGTGCAGTTTTTCCATAAACACGAGTCTATTAAATGATAATTCTGTCCTAATTCTCTTGTGTCTGTTTTGATTTTCTGATTTTCATAAATTCCTGAAGCCCCTGTCCTACAATGGAAATTACTAAGAGTATCATCCCCAGTAATGTCAAATGAAGCGCCTGAAATTCAAAAAAAACCTCTTTGGAAATTTCAAGCAATGACAAAGCACCAATTATCACTGAAGCGGACAGCAAAACCAGATGAAACCAAAATCTCCTGGACATTTGAATCTTTTTATAAAAATAAGCATTCATTTTTATTTTTAAAATAATAGGTAATGGATTTTGAGCAAAAAAAAACGGCCCGGGTCAAAAACCCGGGCCGTTTTCTCAATTACAATTTTGGAAATCCAAATCAAGTCTATAATCTTATTTTAATGCCGTTAAGTTAAGGAATGTGATTAAATAGATTTGTAATTCATTGAGTATTTCAGTTTAGCTCTGAATTTCCGCTTGAATACCTGGTTTCTTCTTGAATATTCTATTTTGGAAGCGATTTTCTTTACATATTTCTGGATAATCTGCTCCAATTCACCAATTAAATCTCTGATTTTAAGAATCAGGGATTTTGTTTTTGACAATGCATAAGTTTTATTGATTATCAAGGTCCTTGCTGACTTTGATGTCCGTCCTGTTTTGGTTTTTGGCTCCACATCATAGCAAAGAATATTGCAGAGTGATATGATCAGGGTCTTAGCATAGAAGTCCTGCTGGACCGCCCATGCTGTTTTGCCGGAAAAATCAGATACTTCAAGTCTTGATTTGATCAGTTTATATGCTTCTTCTATTCCCCATCTCTGTTTGTACAGGTTTATTAGAGAGGAGGCTGTATATTTTTTCCTGTCCAACAGCGAAGTCGCATATATTGAAATCTTACCCTTCTTATTCTTTTTCTTGATCAGTCTTACGGTCATGGTTTGGGATAACGAGGGATACTTTTCAAGCAGCCATCTGTATTTTGGAGGGAGTATTAATGTATATTCCGCATCAGAGGAACTACTTCGGGAAAAATCTTCGACACATTTCCACCAATTGTCTTTCATCCTGAAAAGAAAGTCGGCCCCTTTTCCTTTCAATTCGAAAAAAAGTCTCAGTGATGCATAATACCTGTCGCACACAAGAAGATCCCCTTCTTTAATATGTCCAAGATGGGCATGACATAGGGTGGCTTCCGAAGTGGTGTAGCTTTCCATACCGGCATCCAGTACAAGGCCGTTGTAAACATCATACAGGTAAGATATCCTGCTCATGTAATGTCCCGCATCCGCATTGGGCCCAAAACCATGATAGCTGAACTTCTCTGACATGGAGGGATGATCCGGGAGTTCAAGTGTTGAACCATCAACAGAAAGCACCCTATGCCCCTTCCATTTCTTGAACTTTGCATGTTGGTAAAAAAGACTGCAGATCAAACCGTTAAGCTTTTTAAAAACTGTATAGCACAGTTTTTTCCTGGCCTGGGTAAATGCACTTTTAGTGGGCGATAAGGAAGATTCCCCAAAAAACTCTTCAAGGCAGATATTAAGTCCTTTGTTGCTCTTTGACAAAATAAAAAGCACAAGAACTTCAAAGGAAAAGAAACGGTCACGAAGAAAATCTTTCACCGAAGTCCTACTTTCGATGATAAATTTTTCATAACTTAGTTTTAACTTGAATTCATTTACAATTAAAGTTTTAAGGCTTCCAGCACTCCCTGCTTTCGGAAGCCTTATTTTATACCTCTAATATAATGAATTTCAGTTAATTAACCACTAACTAAACGGCATTAAATCTTATTTCTTGATTCTTGATTCTTGATTCTTGATTCTTGATTCTCAAGTCCAGCTTCTCGTATCTCGCTTCTAATTTCTCGCTTCTACCTAAGCTTCTTATACTTAATCCTCTTTGGAGTAACATCACCCAAGCGCTTTTTCTTGTTTTCCTCGTAATCGGAGAAGTTGCCTTCAAACCAATATACTTGGGAATCTCCTTCAAAAGCCAGGATATGCGTACAGATCCTATCCAGGAACCAACGGTCGTGGGAAATGATTACTGCGCAGCCGCCAAAGTTTTCCAAGGCCTCTTCCAAAGCCCTTAGGGTGTTCACATCCAGGTCATTGGTAGGTTCGTCCAATAGCAACAAGTTGCCTCCTTCTTTCAGCGTCATGGCCAAATGTACCCTGTTGCGCTCCCCACCCGACAGCACGCCGAGCTTTTTCTCCTGATCGGAGCCCACAAAATTGAATTTGCTCACATAGGCCCTTGCATTGACTTCTTTATTGCCCAGTTTGATCAATTCATTTCCTTCAGAGATAGCCTGATAGACTGTCTTATTGGGATCCAGGTTGTCATGCTCCTGATCTACATAGGCCAGTTTCACAGTCTCTCCTATTTCAAAATGACCCGCATCGGGCTTTTCCTGTCCTGTAATCAATTTGAAGAGGGTAGATTTTCCCGCACCATTTGGACCAATAATCCCCACAATACCACCTTGAGGAAGGCTAAAGGAAAGATTTTCAAAAAGCAATTTGTCACCATAAGCTTTGGACACGCCATTCGCCTCGATCACTTTTGCACCCAACCTTGGCCCTGGAGGAATGTAAAGCTCCAGCTTGGCTTCTTTTTCCTTGGACTCTTCAGAGACTAATTTGTCATAAGCAGAAAGACGGGCTTTCCCTTTGGCCTGTCTTGCTTTTGGTGCCATTCGGATCCACTCCAACTCCCTCTCCAGGGTTTTTTGGCGTTTGGATTCTGTCTTTTCCTCCTGTTTTAACCTTTCCTGCTTTTGTTCCAACCAAGAGGAGTAATTTCCTTTCCATGGAATGCCCTCTCCCCTGTCCAGTTCCAAAATCCAACCAGCAACATTGTCCAAGAAATAACGGTCGTGGGTCACGGCAATCACCGTTCCTTTATATTGCTGCAAATGCTGCTCCAGCCACAAGACAGACTCCGCATCCAGGTGGTTGGTAGGTTCGTCCAACAACAACACATCCGGTTCTTGCAACAAAAGCCTGCATAGTGCCACCCTTCTTTTTTCCCCTCCGGACAGGTTACCGACGATTGCCTCACTCGGAGGAAGCCTAAGGGCATCCATGGCCCTTTCCAGCATGGTATCCAATTCCCAGGCATTGGCAGCATCCAGTTTTTCCTGAACTTCACCCTGTTTTTGGATCAGTTTGTCCATGGCATCCGGATCTTCCATGATAGCAGGATCCATGAATTTCTCGTTGATTTCTTCGAATTCCTTAAGTAAAGCCATAGTGCCGGCAACAGCCTCTTCCACGACTTCCTTTACAGTTTTGGATGGATCCAATTGGGGTTCCTGTTCCAACATGCCCACTGAGTATCCCGGTGACCAGACCACTTCGCCGATGAAGTCTTTATCTTTTCCGGCTATGATCCTCAAAAGAGAAGATTTTCCCGAACCGTTAAGACCCAAAACACCGATTTTGGCGCCGTAGAAAAATGAGAGGTAAATATCTTTTAAAACTTTTTTCTGTGGAGGGTAGATTTTTGATACCCCTGCCATAGAAAATATGATTTTTTCGTTGCTCATAAGTGGATTTGATAGGATTTTTTTAACTATGGTGACAAAGATGGCAAAAAAAGGGCTTTCTTAGGATAAATGCTTTTGAATTAATTAATTTGCAAAAAAATAAACAGGACTACCACGCAACCTATTAAATCGAAATGGAGCATCCATACGGGTACATTAAAGATAACAAGGTTTATCTCAGGGGATTTTTGAATCAGCCGGACAGGGTGATTGGCGAAGTTAAAGAAGATGAAGCTTCTACTATTAAGTATTTTGAAGACAGGTTTGAGTCTTTAAAAGAAAAGATCGAAGCGCTCAAAAAGGACATTGAGGAAAATCAAAACAAAGGTTCCTTTTTGATGAAACTCATTCATCTCAAAGACTCTCTTTTGGAATATGATGCTTTAGGGGATTTTGTACCCCTTATAGAAGACCTGGAAAAGCAACAGGCATTTCTTGAAGATATTATTCAGAAAAACAGGGCCAGAAACCTGGAAATCAAAAAGGGGCTTATTTTGGAGGCCGAAGCGCTTAAAAACAGCACGGACTGGAAAAATACAGCAGAAGAACTCAAAAACATTAAAATGCGCTGGATCAAAACGGGTCCGGTCGAAAAGGAATTTGAAGAGGAAATTGAAACCCAGTTCAATGCTGCTGTAGACACCTTTTTTGAAAACAGGAAGCACTATTTTGAAGGCTTAGCCCTTCAGGCTGAAGAAAACATCAAAGTATATGAGGATTTGGTCAGACAAGCTAGAGAAGCATTTGACAATCCCGATGCAAAAAAAGCTTTCGAAATTTCCAAGAGAATCCAGAAAGAATGGAAGGCTGCGGGCAAAGTACCCGCCGAAAGGAGACAGCCTCTATGGGATGAATTTTCCAAACTGAACAACAGGATCTTCAGTAGATTCAGAAGGACCATGCAATCTGAACCACAGATGAAGCCATGGGAACTGATGAAAAAAATGGAAAGTATGACTGAGGAAATGAAAAAATTGGCGAAAGCTGAAACAAATCCTGAGGTGATTTCGTCTGCCAAGAGGTTACAGGCGGATTGGAAAAAACTTCCCCAAAGGAAACCCCGTGAAGCCAATCTTGTCATGCGTTCTTTCACTTTCTTCTCAGAGGTGGTTTTTGAAAAACTTTTCCTGGATAAACTGGCCCAGAGCAAGTACCAGGACTTTGATAAAAAAGATCCTGCTGAAAAGAAAAAAATCAAGGCGTCCATTCTCAAGGACCTGATCTACAGGGATGAAAATGAACTCGCTACAGTAAAGGAAAATGCGGACAATTTCAGGACCAATGAAGAGGAATTCGAAATCATGCTCAGAAGGAAAATAAGCGCCTTTAAGAGGAAGATCGATGTCAAGAATTTCATACTTAAGGAACTTACAAATAAATATTAAACCAACAGTTGAAAATTTAAAACAATTTCTATTTTTACATGCCGTTAAGGCAAAACATAAACTCTGAAAATTATGTATTGGACACTAGAACTTGCATCTTATCTGGAAGATGCGCCTTGGCCTGCGACCAAAGACGAGTTGATTGATTACGCGATTCGTTCAGGTGCTCCTTTGGAAGTTGTTGAAAACCTCCAGGAACTAGAGGATGACGGCGAGCCTTACGAGAATATCGAAGAGATTTGGCCTGACTATCCGACCAAAGATGACTTCTTCTTCAATGAAGATGAATATTAAAAAAAGCCCTGTTCCTACAGGGCTTTTCATCTTTATAAGCCCAGTGCTTTTTTGAGTTTGGGCAATCCGGTCTTGCTGATGGGAATGTCTTCTCCCGATCTGAGACGGATGCGGAAGGAATCTTTTTCATAGGGCTCAAGCCTGGAAATCTCTGCAAGGTTGACCATATACGAACGGTGTACCCTTATAAACTGAGACGCATCAAGCGTTTTTTCAAAGTGGCTCAAAGTCCTGTTTTTGAGATATTTCCCCTCTTGGGTATGGATATTCACATAGTCGTCATTCGCTTCTAAAAAATGGACATCTTCAATGGGTATGATTTTGATTTCATTCCTCACTTTCAAAACTATTCTGCTCACAGGACCATTTCCTGTTTCTTTCTGCTGTTCGGATGCGCTTCTTTTGCCATCCCTAAACCTCTGCATGGCCTGGGCAAACCTTTTCTTGGAAAAAGGTTTAAGCAGGTAATCAACTGCCATGGCATCAAATGCTTTGACCGCATAATGGTCATAAGCAGTAGTAAATATGATGGCGGGAGGGTTTTCAAGAAGCTCCAACATCTCAAAACCGTTGATTTTGGGCATTTCCACATCCAAAAACACCAAATCCGGTTGTGAATGCTGTATGGCTTTGACACCATCAAAGCCATCATGGGCAATCTGTGCTACTTCAATATCCGGATAGTCCTTCAGGTATTCTTTGATCAATTCAACGGCCAAAGGCTCATCGTCAATGATTACTGCTTTTGTCATAGGGGCTGGGGTATTCTCAAAATTACAATAAAGTCTTTGTCCTGTTTTAAAATTTGGATTAAATCATTCCGGCCAAACATCAGGTACAGCCTCCTTTGGACTGCTTCTAATCCGAAACCGCTCCCTTTAGGCTGACCTGCTTTGGGATCAAATGGATTGGATAAGCGGACCAAAAGGTATCCACCTTCATTTTTTATTTCCAAATGAATCCTTACCTCGTCTCTGGTGCCATAAAGCCCGTGCTTGATGGCGTTCTCTAAAAGCGGCTGAACCATCAACTGTGGGATTTTAAGTCCTTCGACTTCTTTGTCCAAGTTCATTGCTACGGTCAATCTGTCACCAAACCTGACTTTTTCTATGCTCAAAAAAAGCTCGAGCTGTTCAATTTCTTCCAAAACACTGATCCATTTGTTCCCATCTTTCCTGATCGATCCCCTTAAAAATTCCGCCAGATTAAGCACCATTTCCCTTGCCTCCTCCGGTTTTGAGACAATCAATGCATTGATGGAGTTAAGGCTATTGAACAAAAAATGTGGCTGTAGTTGTTGGCGCAAATAATACATCTCCGCCTCCTTGGCCAATTGTAGGGAATTAGCTTCCATTTCCCGGATTTTTCTTTGGTCTTCCAACTTTCCCGCAAACACCAGCAAAACCGCCCAAAACTGGAACATTAAAAAAAAGTAGAAGCCTTTTATAATACCCGTGCTGCTGAGGAAAGCAGCATATTCCTGACTTACTTTGATCATTTGGACCAAAAGAAAAAAGGAAAACCAAGAGAAAAAGGCTGCCATTACAAAGGGTACTGCAATCACAATCCAAAACTGTCCTCTCCTTGGCGTATAATAAGAAAATATATTGCCAAGCATCAGGAAACCCAGGCATATCCATAAAGTTTGAATCCCGGATTCTAATATGGACAATTGGATATCCAGCCCATACCAATTGATAATAATAGCCGTGGCCAATATCCAGGTAAGGATAATGGCCATAGCTTTCAGGATATGCTGCTCAATAACTGAGAGGAAAAGGTTCACCTTTAAAATGATTTGATTTCAAGCCCACCAAAGATCATAGATCCATGAATTTTCAAAACCTTATTGGAATCGGTAGCCGAAGGATTGTAAATCCTTTTATCCTCTACTCCTGCTGCAAAAATGGTCCCCATATTGACCTGCACATCCCAATGCGGAGGCACGACCAGTTTCACTCCCCCGAAAGCAATTTCAACCTGTAAGATCGCCTGTCCATCAATATCCGCCTGACTGAAATCCAGCTCCGTACCTCCAAAAATCGCGGAGGTCTTCCCGCCTTTGAAGTTTTTTGAGAAAATCCTTCTCTGAATGCCTGTGAACAATGCCTGGGCATTGACGACATCCGAACTGTCACCTCCAAACTGGTAAGAAGCCGTAGCTGTTTCTGATGACGAAGCGGATGTCGGATCAGATGGATTATATATCTTTTGATAGGATTTAAAAAACTCCTCATTAAAGCGTTTGTTGTCCTTGCTTCTCTTCAGAATAAGATAGAGCCCAAAAATGATCAGGCCTATCGGCACCAAATAAGGCCTCAACTCAAAGGGAAAATCAAAATGATTCCTTATCAAAAAGAAGGATCCTAAGAGCACCATAAATACCCCAAACCCATTTTGGAAATTATGCCTTGCCAAAATAACCAGGCCTATTGCGATAAGAATCATTGGCCATGAAATGAACCAAACCGGAAACCAGAAACCAAGGGCTTTTAAGAGCAGGACTAAGCCCACCAGCAATATCACCAGACCGGCGGTCAGATCACTGTTGCTTGAAGAAAATTTTTGCTTTGCCATTGTATTATTTGTTTAACCCAGATTGCAGCTATCCGCCTGTAAGTAGCTGTAATTTGGGTATTTCTGTTTTTTTGAGTTCAAGTTTGTGTACTACGGATTTTCTTTTTTTAAACGGTTGATATTTGGCCTTAAGGATGTCGTAGATTTCTTTTAGGTTTTTGTTTGGAACTGTACACTTGCGTGTGGTAATGATTTTGTCATAGGTGTTTTTCCCTGAAGTAGTGATGACCTTTTGTGTGTTGCCTACTCTTACTATTTCACGCCAGCAGCTTTTTATTCCATTCTGTTTGAGCTGGTACCTTACTGTATTGACTATCCAATATGCAAGGATTCCCAGATGTAGATGTGCCATGGCGGCATCATCATTTTTATGGTAAATCGGTCTGAGGTCCAG